>SVQY01000025.1 GCA_015065135.1 Oscillospiraceae bacterium | reverse complement strand
CTCAAAAGAAAGCTCAAAGCACTATGCAAAAGAAGCCTCAGCATTGACCTTACATACCGAATTAAGAAGATTAATGAGGTAACGAGAGGTTGGATAAATTACTTCCGCAAAGGCTCAATGAAAACAACGCTTCAAGGCATAGACAAGCATTTAAGAACGCAGATAAGGGTGATAATCTGGAAGCAGTGGAAAGTGCCGAGTAAACGAGAATGGGGACTACTGAAGCTTGGAGTACCTAAATGGATAGCACATAAGGTAGCAAATTGGGGCGACCATTACCAATTTGTTGCAACAAAGTCTGTTCTTGCACGAGCTATTTCCAAAGAAAAACTGACCAAGCGAGGCTTAGTCAGTCTTTCCGATTACTACCTAAAGGTAGCACATATTTAATTTGAATTGAACCGCCGTATGCCGAACGGCACGTACGGTGGTGTGAGAGGTGGATTGGTTTCTACCTACTCGATTATAAAAAAGGAAGAGCGAATCGTACTCTTAACGGAGTATCACGCTATTCGTTCTTCCTTTTTTATTAAATGGCAAATCCGCCGTCAACCCCCAGGATCTGGCCGGTGATGAAGGAGGCTTTTCGGTCTGAGAAAAACAGCACAGCCTCGGCAACATCCTCGGGGGTTCCGATGCGGCAGGCCGGCGTTTCCTCTATAAGGGCAGCCTTGGTCTCGGCATCCAGCGTGCGGTTCATCTCGGTTTCGATCAGTCCCGGTTCTACGCAATTGACGGTGATGCCGGAGGGACCCAGCTCCTTGGCAAGCGCGGTCGTCAGCCCACGCAAGCCCGCTTTTGTGGCGGAGTAGGCGACCTCGCAGGAGGCACCGATCTTGCCCCACATCGAGCCGATGTTTACGATGCGGCCGTACTGTGCGGCGATCATAGCGCCCTGCGCCTCGCGGCACAGATAAAAGGCACCGGAAAGATTGGTGTCGCACACGCGGCGCCACTCGTCATCAGTCATATCACGGGAAAGACCGATGTGCGAAACGCCGGCGTTGTTGATCAGCACGGTGGGGGCGCCATCGAGGGTCTCGGTGGCCTTGGCGACTGCCATATGTACCGCAACGGGGTTGGAAATATCGCATTGAATGGGGATAGCACCGGTTTCGGCGGCCACCGCCTCGGCGGCTGCGGTATTGGCGCGATAGAGAAAGGCGACACGGTGACCCTTGGTTGCAAAGGCGCGCACCAGCGCGGCACCGATACCACGGGAACCGCCGGAAATCAATACACGTTCCATGATCTTCTCCTTGATTTATAGGTCTTTGGGGGGCTTACGTACCTCTGCGGCGGTGAAGTCAGCCACAAGGGCCTCGCTGATGGCGGCGTGTGCCTCGGAGGGCAGCCGCTGCTTCAAAAAACGGGAAAGCAGTGAAAAGAGATCTCGTTGAGAGACCTTTTGCAGTTCCTTGCCGGTCTCGGCTTGCAGCATTTCCGAGAAGCTCTCGTAAAAAGCAAAGGGTGAAAGATAACGGGGCAGGATCAGCGCCAGCGTGTTGGCAAAGCGGCCGCTGTCACGCAGGCGCTCGCAAAGGTCGGAAACGGCGTGCAGCCGCTCCATCTCAAAAAAGGAGATGTCCTCCGTCTGTAGCACCGTATAGGGGGGGTCTGCTTCGGCAATGGCGCCATAGGAGGGGGCATTGTCGCGGAGCGCGGTGCCGTGTAATAGCTTGAGAAAGCCCAGCTGCAGCACGTCGCAGCAGAAATATGCCGCATCAAAGGAGCGGCCGAAGCTGTTGTAATCCTCGTGGGGCAGGCCTGCGATCAGATCCAGATGCACGTGGCAGCTCCCGCTTGCGGTGAGGCGTGCGGCGGCCGCGAGAATGCGCTCGGGGCGATCGCTGCGGCGAATGGCGCGCAGCGTTTCGGGATTGGTGGATTGCAGGCCGATCTCCAGGCGGAGCTTGCCCTTCGGGAAGGCCGCGAGGATGGCAAAGCTCTCCTCGTCCAACAGGTCGGCGGCGATCTCGAAATGATAGCATTTCGTATAGCGCGCATCCAGCAGACCGCGCCAGATGACCTTGGCTCGTTCCCGATCAAAGTTGAAGGTGCGGTCCACCAATTTTACGGTAATGGGCGCGGAAAACCGTTCGAATTCCAACAGATCGGCAAGGGTATCCTCGGCGGATTTTGCCCGTACGGCGTGAGATGCCGCAGCGCTGCCGGAAAGGCAGAAGGCGCAGGAAAAGGGGCAGCCTCTGGCCGATTCGTAATATAGAAGGCCCTGCAGATCGTTTTCCTTCGTGTAGTGAATGCCGGGGCGCGTAAAGGCTGCATAAGGGCCGCCTGTCAGCTGCCGCGGCAGCGGCCTTCCTGCTTGCAGCAGAGCCGCCGCCTCCAGCATGCATTCCTCGCCCTCACCGCTCAGCACGCAGTCCACAAAGGGAAGGGTGGTGAAGCGCTCGGTGTCAAAGGAGACCTCGGGGCCGCCCAGCAGAATGTGACATTGCGGGAGCAGAGCCTTCAGCTCCCGTGCCAGCCGCAGCATTGGCTCCAGATTCCAGATGTAGCAGGAAAATCCGTACACGTGTGCGTTTTTTGCCACCAAGGAGGCCAAAACCGTGTGAGTGCGATCCTTTAGTGTTGCCTCAGAATGTGTTGCCGCAAAGCCCGCCTCGCAGAGCGCGTCGGCAAGGCAGCGGATCGAGAGCGCGTGGTGGGCGTGAGAGGCATTGAGAGTGAATAAATGGAGGTTCATATCGTCTCCTTCTCGGAGTTTGCTGCCATCGGCAGCTATTGCTATTATACACCCTTTTGGGCATTTTGAAAAGAGGGGTCAGGAGAATTGCGAGTTATACAGCCCTGCGTAAAAACCGCCGGTGCGCATCAGCGCCTCGTGGTTGCCGGATTCGATGACGCGACCGTCCTTGATGACCAGAATGGTATCGGCGTTCTGGATGGTAGAAAGGCGATGCGCGATCACAAAGCAGGTGCGGCCGCGCATCAGGCTGTGCATCGCCTCCTGGATCTGCTGCTCGGTGCGGGAGTCCACATTGGAGGTCGCCTCATCCAATATCAGCATAGGTGCATCTGCCAGCATAGCGCGCGCGATGGTGATGAGCTGCTTTTGACCCTTGGAAATGTTTACACCGTCGTCCGAGAGCACCGTCTGGTAGCCATCGGGCAGCGATTCGATATAATGGTGGATGTGCGCCGCCTTGGCTGCGGCTATGACCTCCTCCATTGTGGCGTTTTCCTTGCCGTAGGTGATGTTTTCAAAGATGGTGCCGTGAAAGAGCCAGGTCTCCTGCAGCACCATCGTAAAGGCACCGCGCAGGGAGGATCTGGTGGCATCACGCAGCTCGGTACCGTCGATGCGGATCTCGCCCTCGTTTACATCATAAAAGCGCATCAGCAAATTGATCACGGTAGTTTTACCTGCGCCGGTGGGGCCCACGATGGCGATGGTCTGTCCCTCGCCTGCGTGTACTGTCAGATCGTGCAGGATCACCTTTTCCGGAACGTAGCCGAAGCGCACGTGATCAAAGTCCACGTCGCCCTTGACGTTGGTGAGCAGAACGGCATCGGCCTTATCGGCGATCTCCGGCTCCTCGTCGATCAGACGGAAGACACGCTCAGCTGCGGCCAGCGCGGATTGCAGCTCGCTCATAATGTTGGCCAGCTCGTTGATGGGGCCGGCAAACTTACGCGAATATTGCACAAAGGAGGAAACATCGCCGAGCGTCAGTACCAGCAGAGCGGGCAGAGTGGAGGTGGTCAGCGACAGCATATACAGCACACCGCCCAGCACCGTGACCATCGCAATGGAAAGGTTGTTGATAAAGTTGACGGAGGGGCCGATCATCGCGCCATAATACTCGGCGCGGTAGTAGGCCTCTACCGCCTCGTCGTTGCGCTTGTCAAAGCGATCCACGATGACCGATTCGCGGGAGTAGGCCCGCACCGTTTTTTGCCCCGAGAGCATCTCCTCCGCATAACCGTTGAGCGCGCCCAGCTTCATCGATCTTGCCTTGAAAAGTGGGCGGACGTGCTTGGTTTTAAAGCGGGTAAAGAGCAGGGAAGCGGGTACGGTGATGGCGAAGACCAGCAACAGCGCGGGGGAGATGGAGATCATCATACCCAGCGCACCGGTCACAGTGACGATGCTGGCGCAGATCTGCAGCAGATCGTGGGAAAGTGAGGCGTTGAGGGTGTCGATATCGTAGGAAATATGGCTGATGATGTCGCCGGTGGCGTGGGTGTCAAAATAGCCCACGGGCAGGGTGGTCAGATGCTCGAAGACCTCGCGGCGCAGCGTGTAGATGATCTTTTGCCCCAGGCGTACCATAATGATGGCCAGCACGTAGGACATGACGGCGGAGAGCAGGTAGAAGATGATCAGCAGCCCCACGTAGAGGAAAACGGTGTCAAAATCCACGCCACCCTTGGCGGCGATGGCATCAATGGCGATGCCGGAGAGCTTCGGACCCGCCAACGCCAGAATGTTGGAGGCCAGCATCAGCAGGAAGGCCAGAATAACGGTCTTGGGATAATGGAACAGATATTTGCTCATACGCAGCAGCACGCGCCGTTTGGTGGCGCCGCTCTGCTTTTGATCGCGGGTGGTGCTGGAAAGGCTTCTGGAGTTGCCCATTCCGCCGCCACCGCCGCCCATTCGCATATTATTCAAGGAAGGCACCTCCCATCTGCGAGTCGCTGATCTCCTTGTAGGCAGGGCAGGAGCGCAGCAGCTCCTCATGAGTGCCTGCACCGATCACCTCGCCGTGATCCAGCACAAGGATGTGGTCGGCGTGCATCACCGAGCTGACGCGCTGCGCCACCACTACGGTGGTGGTCTTCATCTCCTCACGGATGGCGCGGCGCAGATTTGCGTCGGTGCGGTAGTCTAGCGCGGAGGAAGCATCGTCCAGGATCAGGATCTTCGGGTCGCCTGCCAGTGCACGTGCGATGAGGATGCGCTGTCGCTGACCGCCCGAAAGGTTGGTGCCCTTGGCCGTCAGCGCGTGGTCATACCCCTCGGGGAAGGCCTCGATGAAGTCGGCGGCCTGTGCCAGACGCGCCGCGCGCGCAATGGATTCCTTGGAAATGTTGCGGCCGAAGGCGATGTTCTCCGCCACCGTATCCGCGCCGATGAAATCGTTCTGGAACACGGTGCCAAACAGGGCGTGCAGCTTTTTCTCGTCATAGGCCTCAATGGGTCTGCCACCGATGCGGATCTCGCCGCTATCGGCGTCGTAAAAGCCCAGCAGCAGTCGGATCAGCGTGCTTTTGCCGGAGCCGGTGGCACCGATCACGCCCAGCGTTCCGCCCTGCGGCAGGGTGAAGCTGACGTGGGAAAGATTGTTCTTTTTGCCGTTGTAGGAGAAGCAAACGTCATCAAAAACCAGAAACGCATCACGATTTGGTGACTCGGGCAGGCCCTCACCGCTCTTTTCCTCGTGCGCGCTATAGGTGCTCAGCACCTCGCCGATGCGGTTGGCCGAGGCCGAGCTTTTGGTGATCTGCACGAAGATACGGGTGATGACCGTCATGGCGGTGGACATCAGGGTGAAATACTGAATAAAGGCGATGATGCGGCCGGGCTCGGAGACCCCGTCGCTGACCAAAAAGGCGCCCAGTAAAATAACACCCACAAGGCCGAGATTGAGAAACAGACTCATCAGCGGCTGCGAGAGTGCCATGGTCACACCGGCCTTTTGCTCACGGGCAACGAGAGCCTTATTCACCTCGTCGTAGCGGCGGCGCTCGTAATCCTCACGGGAGAGGGCCTTGATCACACGGATGCCCTGGCAGTCCTCACGCACCACGCGTACCATACCGTCCACCGCCTTTTGCGTTTCGGTATACAGCGGCAGGCCGCGTTTGGTGACGAAGAATACCGAGATGCCGAGCAGCGGAAGCATCGCGATCATAACCAGCGCCAGGCGCCAGTCCAGCACCAGGGTGATGGCCATGCCGCCGAAAAGCAGGATCGGCGCGCGCACGCCGATGCGCTGCATCATACCGATAAAGTGATGTACGTTATAAGTGTCTGAGGTCAGACGGGACTCCAGCGAGGGTATGGTGAAGGCATCGGTCTCGCGGGCGGTCAGGTGCATGGTGGCGTGAAAGAGGTCGTGGCGGATGCGTCGGGAGGCATCTCTTGCCACCTTGGCTGCGTTGCGATTGGCCACCACGTTGCCGATGAAGGCGCCGAAAGCGCAGAGCACCATCGCGCCGCCCCAGATCAGAATGGGCGTGACCTCGCCCAGCGGTACCACATTGTCCAGAATGTGGCTGAGAATGTAGGGGAGCGCCAGCTCCAGCAGGGTGGCCAGTACCTTGATGGAAAGGCCAAAGAGCATCGTACCGTACAGGGGCTTCAGATAGCGAAAGATCAGCTTCATATCTTGCTCTCCTCTCCCATCGCTTGCTCGGCATTGGCCATTGCCTTTTGCAGCAGATGCTCAAATTGCAGCGTCTCCTCCTCGGTAAAGCCTGCGGTCAGCGTGCTCTTCCAGTCATTGCCGACGGCGCGCAGCAGCGGCAGCAGAGCAATGGCCTTTGCGGTGGGGGAGACCAGCAGCGATCGGCGGTCCTCCGGATCGGGTGTGCGGGTCAGAAAGCCTGCCTCCTCCAACCGGGCCAGGTGCCGTGTTACGCTGCTTTTGTTCACATATAGCGCGCGTCCCAGGGTCTCCTGCGAAACGCCCGGGTTGCGGCAGATATAAAACAGATAAAAATAGTTGAAGGGATCCACGCCGGTGCTTTCCAACCGCTTGGAGCGAAACAGAGTACCGCATCGGCCGATCACATTCAGGGAACGGGTCAGAGATGGCATAAGCTTCTCCTTTCTCTCGATAAATAGTTGCACGTGCAACTATCTGCTTTTATTATAGCATAGATCGCGCATCTGTCAAGGAGAAAGAGAAAAAATAACCGCATGGCGGTCATATTTTTTTCGTGTGGCACATAGAGTGAAGTAAGAACGGGGAGACCCGAAAAAGGAGGAGCACAGAATGGAAAATCAATTGGAGTTACGAGAGGAAAAGCGGGAGCGGCGCTTCCCGCGGCTGAAGATCGGACGGCGCCCTGTCATCATTGCCTGTGCCGTGCTGGTGATCGCTGCAGCGGTGGTACTGAATATCGTACTGTTTGCGGATAAGAATGCCGGCGGAGATGCAGTCACGCCCTCCGGCGGTGAGGCAGAAGGGGAGAACACGGTGGTGGATAGCACCGACGGTTATTTCTCTGCAACGCAGGTCAGCCGCCAACGTGCCAGAGACGAGGCGCTGGAGGTGCTGCAGAGCGTGGTGGATAGCGAGAGCGCCGATGAGGCTACCAAGACCGAAGCGCTGACCGAGATCGCGGATCTTGCCAGAGCGATGGAAGCGGAGGCCAATATCGAGACCCTGATCCTGGCCAAGGGCTTTCAGCAGTGCGTAGCGGTGATCAACGGCGATACCTGCTCGGTGATCGTCAGCGGCAGCGAGCTGCAGGAGAGCCAGATCGCGCAGATCAACGAGATCGTATACGAGCAGGCCGGCATCAAGCCCGCAAACATTCGTATCGTGACGAAATAAAAGAAAAATAGCCGACGGCCTGCAGGCCGTCGGCTATTTTAAAAATATTTCTAAAAAGCACTTGACAAATGCGCATAAAAAAGTTATAATAATTTTAGAATTATTCTACTTTAGGAGGGCACTATGACCGCTAAGCGCGCTGCTGTTTTGCAGGTTCTACGGGATTCCGAGGGGCATCTGCAGCCCGACGAGATATTTCGCCGTGCCAAGCTGCTGTATCCCGGTATGGTGCTGGCCACGGTCTATAACAATCTTCACGCTTTGTGCGAGGCGGGGCTGATCCGCCGCATTCGCACCGCAGACGGTGCGGATTATTATGACAAGACCCCTACGCCGCATGAGCATGCCATTTGCTCGCATTGCGGTAGGATGCTGGATCTGGAGCTGGGCGACCTGACCGCCGCCTTTTCCGCCAAGACCGAGATGCCGATCCTGGCCTATGACTTGATCGTGCATACGCTTTGTTCTGATTGCCTTGCAGAAAAGAAGCAGGCATAAGTATAAATTTTACTCAAAGGAGAATTACCATGGAACTGAAGGGAACAAAAACTGAGCAAAATCTGATGGCTGCCTTTGCCGGCGAGAGCCAGGCGCGCAACAAGTACACCTATTTTGCAAGCGTTGCAAAAAAAGAGGGCTACGAGCAGATCTCCGAGATCTTCAATAAGACTGCCGATAACGAAAAGGAGCACGCCAAGATGTGGTTCAAGCTCTTGGGCGAGCTGGGCGACACCGCCAAAAATCTTGCCGCTGCTGCCGATGGTGAAAACTACGAGTGGACCGATATGTATGCCACCTTTGCAAAGGAAGCAGAGGAGGAGGGCTTTAAGGAGATCGCTGCGAAGTTCCGTGCCGTTGCCGCCATTGAAAAGACGCACGAGGAGCGTTATCGCAAGCTGCTCTCCAACGTAGAGATGCAGCAGGTCTTTGAAAAGGCCGAGCAGACCATGTGGGAGTGCCGTAATTGCGGCCACCTGGTCATGGGCAAGAAGGCTCCTGAGCTTTGCCCTGTTTGCGCGCATCCGAAGAGCTACTTCGAGGTCCGCAAAGAGAATTATTGATCTTTATCACAACTCGCCCGGCAGCTGCCGGGCGAGTTTTTTGCAAAAAATGTCGGATAGTTTCGTTTTAGTTTAGGTTTCTTTGCTACAATACCCAAAAATACGACGGCGTGGTATTGCAAGGAGGAGACCATGAGCAAAACATATATACTGTATAATCCCCATTCCGGTAACGGTTCAGGCAAGGCCAAGGCCGAGATCTTTGCGGCCACCTGCGGCGATGCCGCGCTATTGGATCTGACCGAGGTCTGTGCCGACTACAAGGCACTATTTGACAAAACGACCGCAGAGGACCGCGTGATCATCTGTGGTGGCGACGGTACGCTGAATCGCTTTGTCAATGAGGTGGAGGGATTGGAGATCCCCTGTGATATTCTGTATTATGCTACCGGCACCGGCAACGATTTTCTGCGCGATATGGGCAAGGAAGAGGGCGCAGCGCCTTTTTCGGTCAAGGAGATCCTGCAGGATCTGCCCATTGTGACGGTGAACGGCAAGGAGTGGCGTTTTCTCAACGGTGTCGGCTACGGCATCGACGGCTATTGCTGCGAGGTTGGCGATCAGCTGCGTGCCAAGGGAGACGGCAAGCCGATCAACTATACCGCTATTGCCATCAAGGGACTGCTGTTCCATTACAAGCCCACCAATGCCAGGATCACGGTGGACGGCAAGGTACATACCTTTGAAAAGGTCTGGATCGCGCCCACGATGGTGGGTCGCTATTACGGCGGTGGTATGATGCCCGCACCTGCGCAGCGCCGTGAGGATCGCCTGGACCACGTTTCGGTGGGATTGATGCACCACTCCGGCAAGCTCGGCACGCTGATGAATTTCCCCAATCTTTTCAAGGGTGAGCATCTGAAAAAGAAAAAAAGCACCGCCGTGCTGGTGGGCAAGGAGATCCGGGTGGAGTTTGACCGTCCGGTCGCGCTGCAGATCGACGGCGAGACTGTGCTGCATGTTTCCTCCTATGAGGTGCGCCTGGCAAAGTCTGCCGAAAGGGCAGCGGCAAAAGAGACCGCCGCGGTATAAAAAACGGGCACCCGTTCGCTGATTTTGCGAACGGGTGTCTTTATTTTTTGCGGTATTCCTTGGGCGTTGTGCCGTATTTTTTCTTGAAGCTGCGCAGAAAATGCGAAAGATTGTGATAGCCGCACTCAAAGCAGATCTCGGTGACGGAAAGCTCGGTATTATCCAGCAGCTGCTTGGCGTTGCGCAAGCGGATATCGGTGAGATAGGCGGAAAAGGAGAGCCCCAGCTGCTCGGAAAAGGAGGCGGAAAGGTGTTGATAGGAAATGTTCAGTCGCTCTGCCAATGCGGCAAGCGTCAGATCGGTGTGCGCCTCGTCGTGTATGATGCCGATCGCCTTGGCCACGGTGCTGCTGCCGGTTGTGGCAGGCAGAGCGGGGAGGGAATGACCGCTATCCAGCATACAAAGCAGCAGGGTGCGCAGCAGGATCTTTTGCTCCTCAAAGGGGCGCTTTTCGCTGATCCTCTCAAAAAGTGCCCGGAGCGGCGTGCCCTCGGTCATGACGTACAGGGGGCGGCCACCGATGCGGTCTAACAGATGTCTGCCGGGTAGATCCGGGGCAAAGGCGATCTTGATAAGCGGTGCGGGGGAGCCATCCAGACGAACGCTGTGCAGGTCGGCAGGGGTCATCAGAACGGCAAAGCCGCGATCGGGGGTCAGTATTGTGTCATTGACGGTTACTGCGCCTGCAAACGGGGGATAGAGGATCAATTCATAATAGGTATGCGAGTGAACGGGAAAGCTGTGAACGGTATCTGTTGAAACGGTAATACCGCTTTCTCCAACCAGCTGCCTGCCCATACGCAGTACTGTGCTTGGCGTTGCCATTTTGTCACCTCTTCCTTAAAAAAGTGCAATTATTTTTTTCTGAAATACAGTATAATTGTAGCATAGACCCGAAATAAAGTCAAGGAGAGCATTATGAAAAAATTGTGGCAGGAGGGCCGGCTGATGACCGGCATCAATTACTGGGCATCGGATAATGCCATTCGGATGTGGGAGGATTTTCATCCCGAGGTGATCGAGGAGGACTTTAAAAAGCTGGCTGAGGCGGGCGTGAGTACGCTGCGCGTGTTTCCGCTCTGGTCGGTGTTTCAGCCCCTGACCGCAGCCTACAGCAATCAGGGCATTCACGAGCTTTTGCTGGACGGCAAGCCTCTGCCCGATACCCCCGCAGGGCGTGCCGGGGTCAGCGAGGAGGCCTGCGCGCGCTTTCAAGTCTTTTGCGATCTGGCAAAAAAGCACGGTCTGCGGCTGATGGTGGGGCTGATCACGGGGCATATGAGCTTTCGCTATTTTGCGCCCGCGCCCTTTCAGCATTGCAATCCCGTCACCGACCCCACGCTGATCAAATGGGAGCTGCGGTTTGTGAAATATTTTGTGCGTCGCTTCAAGGATCACCCCGCCATAGCTGCGTGGGATCTGGGCAATGAATTGGAGGGCTTTGCCTCCCGTCCCGACAGCGACGTGAAGGATGCCGGCTACGTGTGGATGTCCGCCATAGCGGATGCGGTACACGCCATTGACCGGGAGCATCCGGTGATCTCCGGCTTCGGGCAGGGAGATCAGATCACAGGGCTCTTTCCCTGCGAGGAGGTAGGGGAGGCGTTGGATCTGCATACGGTGCATCCGTATCACGTTTTTCAGCCAAAGGACGGGCCGCTGCCCACCATGCGCCCCATTCTGGACGGCATCTGTCGCTGTCGCATCGCGGCGGGGGTCTCGGGGCTGCCGACCTTTATTCAAGAGGTGGGCTCTATCGGCTATCTGCTGTGCAGCGAGCGCACCGAGGCGGAATACTATCGCGCGCTGCTCTATGCTGCGTGGTCACATGATTGCGGCGGCGTGATGTGGTGGTGCGCCTTTGATCAGGGCAAGCAGGACTACGCCCCCTATGACTGGAACAATATCGGCAGCGATTACGGCTTTTTCCGTGCCGACGGCAGCGCCAAGCCGCTTGTGGAGGAAAATAAGTCCTTCCACCGCTTTGTGGGCGCGTTGCCCTTTGAGAGTCTGCCGCCCCGACTGACCGATTGCGTGTGCGTGATCTCGCGCACGAAGGGAAGCGACAGCCGCAATATGCTGCGCGCCGCCTTTGCTCTTGCCAAGCAGGCGAACCTGGATGCGGAGTTCGTATATTACGATCAGCCCCTGCCCGAAAGCGACCTCTATCTGATCCCTTCGGTGGATCAGAACCACGGTATCAGCCGTCATCGGCTGATGGATATTCTGGAGCGCGTCAAAAAGGGAGCCACGTTGTATATCTCGGTGGGTAAAGCGAATTTCCGCATGATCGGTGAGCTGACAGGTGCGGCATTCGCTTACCGTGAGCGGGGCGGCAGCGAGACGGTGATGCTGCGGGATATTGCGCTGCCCCTGAGCTCGGATTTCAGATACGCCACCGAGCATACCGAGGGCGCCGAGGTGCTGGCGCGCGGAGAGGACGGCAGAGCCGTCTATCTGCGCCATCCTTACGGTAAGGGATATATCTATTTCAGTACCGTTCCCGTGGAAAAGTCGCTCTCCGAGCGAAAGACTGCCTTCCGCACCGAGGAGCCGGATTATGCTGCGTGGTATCGGGTATTTGCGGAAAAGCTGCCCTCCAAAAGGGTACTGGATACCGATAGTGCCGTGATCCGTGCCACCGAGCACGTGGCAAAGGACGACACCCGCTATGCGGTGCTGATCAATTACGCCGAAAAGGGGCAAGAATGCGCCATTACCCTGCAAACGGGGTGGGAAATTGCCGAAAATTACGGCGGCAGCCTACAGGGCAACATCCTCACGCTGGATGCCTGCGCCGCCACCGTGCTGGTGCTGAAAAAGCAATAAGAAAAGATCCGACGTTGCCCTTAAGGGCGCAACGTCGGATCTTTTCTTATTCCTTCCAGACAAAATGATAGTTGATCGACTCGCCGCCGTCTACCAAAATGCTTTGGCCGGTGCAGAAGCTGTTGGTCACGGTCAGAAAATAGGCCCACTCGGCGATCTCCTCGGGGGTCGCCCATCGCTTGAGCGGCGTTTCGTTCATGATTTCCGCCCATAGCGCAGGGTCCTCCGTAACGCAGGCGTTGAGAGGGGTCAGCACGCCGCCGGGATCCAGACTGTTGCAGGTAGCGCCAAAGGGCGCCACGCGCAGGGCAACGTTTTTGGTGTAGGCAAGTACGCCTCCCTTGCTGGCGCAGTATTCGGGGAATTCCGCACCCGTGTGGGCACTGGCGGAGCCGATGTGCAGGATCGAGCGGATGCGCGGCTGAATGCCGTAGCGCTCGGTCATGTAGATCAGCGCCTTCAGATTGATGTCGATGTCTGCCTCATTCTGTGTGCCCGCGTTGTTGATCAGGATCTCTACGTCGGAAAGGGAGGGGAGATGCTCCTTATCCCGCACGTCGCAGACCACGTGGGTGTAGGCGGGGTGCGCGATGCTGCTTGCCTGTCGGTCAATGCCGATCACGGTATGTCCTTTTTCCAGAAAAAGCGTGGCTATGGCCTTGCCGATGCCCTGTGTGGTGCCTGTGATCAATACCTTCATATTACGTTTCCTTTTTGATGTATTCAAAATATTCTGTGCCGACCTGCTCGCTTTGCCATTTTTGGGTGATGCGGTAGCCGATAGGAGAGAACAGGATCTCCATTATAAGCTCCGCTACGGCTCCCGTCAGCGCGCACATGGCGCATTGCAGCACCGTCCAGCAAAAGCCATCCCAGAAAATAGGAGCGAAGCCTACAAACACGATGAGGGAAAAGATGAAATTATCGAGAAATTGTCCAATAAAGGTAGAAATGTAGGTGCGCATCGCATAGGCCAGCTTGCCGTCGGGATTTTTGCGAAAGCCTTTGCCGATGAGAAAATTCAGCGTGTTGTTGATCACCGCGGAGGCAAGGAATGCCACCGTGCTGCCCAATAAAATGAACCACGTGCCCCCGAAAATGCTGTCAAAGGCGGTGTAATCATCTGCCACGGAGGGGATGGCGCTTGCCACGAAAAAGATGAGGCAGGTGAGCAGATTGATCATCACCGCCAGCACGGTGACGCTGTTAGAGGCCTTGGGGCCAAAGTGCTTGGTGATGATATCCATGCACATAAAGGAGAGCCAGGAGATGAGAATGCCCCCGTCCAGCGCGATCCAATCCAGCTGCAAAAGGGTCTTGTTCGCCAGCAGGTTCATGCAGATCACGCTGACAACAAAAAGGGAGACGGTCGCCGCAGGTATGGCGCGCAGCAGCAGACCGAACTCGGTCAGCTCCCGACGGCAGAAATTTTTTATTTTGGTGATCATATTTTTTCCTATCCGTTTTTCGTCTTGGCGGAGGCAAGCGCCCCCGACGGCTTCATTATACCAAAAAAAGCGGGCGAATTCAAGTCATTTCGCGCAAGCGATAAAAATAAGGGCGCTGACCTGCGGTCAGCGCCCTTATTTTTCAATCCCAAAGCAGCAAAAGCAGCAAAAAGGGTAATATGTCGGTCTCCTCCTCCTCGGTGAAGAAGAGGAAGAAGACGGCGGCGATCAGCACCCATTCGGGCAGCAGCCCCTCCTTTTTTCGCCGCTTTGGCGGCAGTAGCGCGGAGAGAAAGGGAAAGCGCCCCAGCAGGCCTTCGCTTGGCTTTTCCTCAGAAAAGCGTCCAACGGGCGCTGCTTTCGGCTCATTTTCTCTGTCTTCCCCGGGCGTTTTTGCCTGCGGCGTGGGGGCGGGATCCGGTACGGGAGCTGCTTCGGGCGGCGCCACGTCATCCGACGGTACTGTGGGTGGGGGCGGATCTGCCTGACGGAAGGCGCTGCCGCTATACCCCTGCGGCAGCGTCAGCTCCTCCCGTTCCTCGCGTGACGGCTGGATATACATGGGCGGCACCTCCTTATTTCAGGGCGCGGATGGCATCCCCCACCCGCGCGAGACGTATCAGATAATCCACCGCCTCACAGCGCTCGCCGGAAAGGTAGGGCTTCAGCGCCAGCAGCAGCGCCTCGCGCCGTCGGCAGGCGGAGGGTGGCTCACGCACCTCCGGCGACTCCGGGGGTGCGGCGGACTTGCCGAGCAGGCCCTTTAGCAGGGGTGCCATAGCCGAAACGCTTTGCAGCAGCTCGGCAAATTCGGCTTCGGGCAGGCCGTCCGGCCTTTTTTCCTCGTTCACTGCCCACCGCCCAGCTGTCGTGTCAGCTCCAGCAGATCCTCATCCGAGGCGTTCTGTATGGCGCGGCGCAGGGCGACCATATCACCCGGGCGCACCTGAAAACGCGAAAGATCCAGCCCGTATTGGGTGGTCAATGCCAGGATCAGGGTCTCCAGCTGCTTATCGTTCAGGGCGAGCAAGCGGTTCAGCGCTTTGCGGTCCAGTTGCATGCAAATCACTCCTCTCAGTAGGCTATTTTCAGTATATGCCGCCCTTCAAAAGTGTGCAAAATCAAAAATATTGTGCGCAAATGCCTATTTACAAGCCCTTTTTTGCGTGATATAATAAGAAGGATGACTTTTCCTGTCAAAAGGACGTTAAAGGAGGATTTTATAATGCAGATCATTGTTTGTGAAAATTACGAGGAGCTTTCCCGTAAGGGTGCCGAGCTGATCGCCGCCGAGGTCAAGTCCAATCCCGCAGCTGTGCTGGGTCTTGCCACCGGCAACACCCCCATCGGCATCTATCGCTATCTGGTTGAGAGCTATAACAAGGGCGAGCTGGATTTTTCCAATGTCAAGACCTATAATCTGGACGAGTACCTGCCCATCGACCCTACTGACGAGAACAGCTATTGCGCCTTTATGCACTACCATCTTTGGGATAAGGTCAATCTGAAGGCGGAGAACTGCCACATCCCCGCAGGTAATGTGGGTATGGAGAAGGCCGCCGCCGAGTGCGCTGCCTACGACAAGCAGATCGAGGCTGCCGGCGGTATCGACCTGCAGCTGCTGGGCATTGGCCGCAACGGTCACATCGGCTTCAACGAGCCGGGTGATCACCTGCTTGCCGGCACCCACGCCGTCGAGCTGACCGAAAGCACCATGGCCGCCAACGGCCCGCTTTTCGAGAACCCTGCCGATATGCCCCGTCACGCCCTGACCATGGGCATGGGCGCGATCTTTGCCGCCAAGAAGGTGCTGCTAGTTGCCAACGGCAAGAATAAGCACGACGCCGTGATGGGTCTGCTGGCCGATGAGATCACCACCGCCCTGCCCGCATCCCTTCTGAAGCTGCACCAGAATCTGATCCTGCTTTGCGATAAGGAAGCCTATAATGGCTAAGCTGATCTTGAAAAACGCCACCGTCGGCGGCGTGCTGACCGATATTACCATTGATCGCGAGAGCGGCAGGATCCTATCGGTGGAAAAGACTGCCGAGGCAGGTCGCGATCTGCAGGGTGCTGCGGTGATCGCGGGCTTTGTGGATATCCACGCCCACGGCTTTATCGGCCACGACGTGATGGACGGGGATAAGCTTCCCGAAATGTCGGCCTTCCTCGCCTCCTGCGGTACTACCTCCTGGTGCCCGACCACCACCACCAACGCGCTCCCCGAGCTGCGTGCGGTGCTGCAGGGCGAGCTACCTAAAGCAGGCGCCCACGTGCTGGGCTTTCACCTGGAGGGGCCCTATATTTCTCACAAATATTGCGGTGCGCTGAACACCGACTATGCGCGTCTGCCCAGCCTTGCGGACTTTGAGGGTCTTACGGACAGGGTGGCGCTGATGACCCTTGCCCCCGAGCTGGAGGGCGCTTTGGACTATATCAAAAATGCCCCCTTCCGCATCTCGGTGGGGCATACCGCTGCCAATTATGACGTGGCAAGGGAGGCCTTTCGCGCAGGTGCCGATTGCGTGACCCATATCTTCAATGCCATGTCCCCCCTGCATCACCGCGATCCTGCGGTGGTGGGCGCTGCGCTTACCGAGGGTGCCTTTGTGCAGGTGATATCTGACGGCATCCATCTGCATCCTGCCACGGTGATGGCGCTTTATCGGATGTTCGGCAGCGACCGTATGCTGCTGATCAGCGATGCGATCAGCGCCGCAGGCCTTTCCGACGGCGATTATATGCTGGGCGGTAAGGCGGTGATCGTGCGAGGTGGCGTGGCGCGCAACGAGGCGGGCGCCCTTTCGGGCAGCACCGTGACGATGCTGGACTGTGTTCGCCGTGCCATTTCCTTTGGCATCCCCCGTGAGGAGGTGCTGAAGATGGCATCCGAGACCCCTGCGCGCTATCTCGGTGTGAGGAAGGGCAGAGTTGCCCCCGGCTACGACGCCGATCTGCTGATCGTGGACGAGGAGCTGAACGTGCTGGAGACCATCCTTTGCGATCAGCTGTAAAAAAAGAACGGAGAACCGCGGTTCTCCGTTCTTTTTTTTTATTCACCGATCTCAAATCGGTAGACAGGGTCCTTGCCGCCGTTGCAGCCAACATAAACGGTGTTGCCTACGTGGAAGACATTTTCGCTCTCCACCGTCATACCCGGCAGGATCTTGGCAAACAGATATTTGCCACTCCAGTCGTGCACCACAAGGTAATTGCGCCACAGGGTCCTGGTGGTGTCTCCATCCGTTTCGGTGTATTTCACGCCCAGCACCGAGTAGATGTACTTCTCATCGCAATCGATGCCCTGGGTCACGGGATTGGTGTCGGTGTAATTGGTGTAAGGGCCGACGTCCAGATGCGACCGGATCACCTTGAAATTGCCGTCCAGCACCGCATAATTGCGGCCACCCGACTTGCCGACCACGTAGCGGTCGGTGGTGGGCTCGTGGGCGATGCTGTAGACATAGAAGGGCAGGATCTGCGTGCCGATCACGGTGAGAGTCTCGGGATCCACAAAGGAGAGCACATTAGCCTCCTTGCCGTTGTGCAGCACGATCAGCTGACCCGTCAGCGCGTTGTAGCACATATCGTTGGAGTGGTGCAGCTTCAGCGGCTCGCTGAGCTTGACCAGCTTTTTGGTGGCCAGATCCACCTTGACGATACGGGTATCATGGAGGTAGGTGTTGGAATAGTTGCCTGCCTGATTTTCCATACAGATATAGGCGTATCTGCCGTCGGTGCAGCCGCCCTGCATCACCGTGTTCTTGGCAGGTGAGCCGGCCACGGTGTAGGTGTCAAACATTTTGGTGTTGGTCAGGCCGGTGGTGTCCACCTCCTCCCGCAGCGCCTCGGTAAAGAGGTCGCCGGGGGCGGCATCCTGTGCGGTCTGTACCATTGTGGAGGAAAGGATCGCATCGGGGAGCTTATCCTCGGATTTATTCGGCGTGGAGACCGCGCCGAATAGTATTGATTTCTGCTCCAGGCAAAGCGAGACCATTGTGCGCTGCGTGAGATCAAAGGGCAGCTCCAGAGACTGGTAGCGCGTGGTGCGGCGATCCGCGATCAGTATGCTGCCGTCATCCTTCAGAAAATAGGTATAGCGGTCATCTGCGGTCATATCCTTGACCGTGCCGGAGGCCAGCACGCGGGGCAGGGCAATGGGCTCGCCCTCGCGGCGGAAGGCGCCGTCCAGCAGATAGCAGACATTTTCCTTCTGCAGCTTGACCAGATAGCGGTTGCTTTGCGGCAGATAGGCAATGGCGGAGATCGCCACATCCAGCATTACGGTATCCTGCACCGTGAGCGATGCCGGATCTATCAGCGAGACCCGCTGGGGCTCGCTGCCGCCGTGTGCCACAGCCAGAAGGCCGGTCAGCCCATTATAGCAAAGCGAAGCGCCTGCGCCCAACGCAGCCTTGTTGGTGCTGTTTACCGGCGTGCCGGCGGTAGTGAGCTGATAGAGAGTTGTCTTCTCCTCACCGACGACCTTGGTGATGGCATAGCGATAGGTTCCGTCGGAGGCGATGCTGCAAAGGCGCTCGTTTTCGGCCATATCCGAGAGGGGGCTCTCCTTGCCCTCCTTTTGCAGCGCCAGCTGCGCCGTGGAGGCGATCAGCCCTGCGTTGGTGATGGGGAGCTGCACGCTGCCGATATAGAACAGATCATGGGGCAGGGTGAGATAGCCCTCGCGGTAGCTGCCGCCAAGCAGGGTTTTTACCGAGGTCAGAAAAAGCTCGGCGCTGTGAGAGAGCACCTTGCCGGTGGCGGTCAGGACCAATTGCTCGCCCTTTACCGCTACGGCAAAGGTGTTACTTTGCGTTTTGATCTCCTCCAGCACGCGCTCGGAGGCCTCGCGGTTGGTGTAGCCCACCAGGATCTCCTTGTCGCTCTCCTCCTCGCTGTCGGCTACCACCTCGGGCAGAACGCCGGTGAGGGTGTGCAGGATCTTGGCGAGGGTGTTGGCAACCGTTGCGGCATCCCGATCCCCCTCAGGATAGACGATGCGGTGCTCGCAGCTACCCTTGCGGATCAGAGCCAGCTCCTTACCGCCCTGCTTGCAGGCGACGGCGGTGGGGAGCAGCAATAGCAGTACAAGAACAAAGCATAGTATGCGTTTTTTCATAGTGATCTCCTTTCGGAATGGCAATGTCACTTGGCAAGGGGATAGGCGCCGGCCTCCTCCTCTGCCATCACGCGATTGGCGCCTGCCAGCATCAGCTTCAGGCGGTTTTCCTGATTGATGCGCGAGGCGCTGGAGTCATAGTCGATGGCGACCAGATTAACGCCGGGATGATGCTCGCGGATCACCTTCATCATCCCCTTGCCCACGATATGATTGGGCAAGCAGCCGAAGGGCTGGGTGCAGACCACGTTTTTCACACCACTTTCGATCAGCTCCAGCATCTCGGCGGTCAGCAGCCAGCCCTCACCCATCTGCACGCCCTCGCTGATATAGCCCTCGATGGCGGCACGGGTCCTTTCAAAGTCGGTAGGAGGGGTAAAGCTGCTGTTTTCCTTGTAGAGGCGAATGAAATCCAACTGCTTTTTATGTAGAAAGTTATAGGCAAACCGCATGACCGCGGCCTTGCCGCGCTTCATGCCGTAAAGACGGTAGTCCACCACGGCGGTGTTGACGGTGTACATCAGAAAATCCTGCAAGCCGGCCATTACGGTCTCGGCGCCCTCGCCTACCAGAAAATCCTCCAGATGGTTGTTGCCGATGGGGGCGAATTTGACAAAGATCTCGCCCACGATGCCAACACGCACCTTGCGCGCGGCGGTGCGGGGCAGGTTGCGATCAAAATCCTGCAGGATCGCTGCGTAGTTCTTGCGGACCGAGCGGTAGGAGATCGGCTTTTTGCTGCCCACCTCGGCGGTGAGGCGCGCTACCCATTTATCCGCCATCGCCTGCGTTGCACCGGGGGTGATCTCGTAGGGGCGGCATTGGTTGACAAGGCTCATCAGCAGATCGCCGTAATACACGCCGTAAAGGATGCGCTTACCAAGCCCCAGCGTGATGCGGAAGCCGGGGTTCTTCTCCAGTCCCGCCACGTTCAGCGAGATGACGGGCACCTGCGGAAAGCCGGCCTTTTTCAGCGCCTTACGGATCAGGGCGATGTAGTTGGAGGCGCGGCAGCCGCCGCCGGTCTGGGTCATCATCACGGCCGTCTTGTTCAGATCGTATCTGCCGCTTTGCAGCGCATCGATGAACTGGCCGATCACCAGAAGGGCGGGGTAGCAGGTATCGTTATGGGTGTATTTGAGGCCGCATTCGATCACGTCGTGGCCATCATTTTCCAGCAGCACGGTCTTGTAGCCGTAGGTCTGCAGGGCGGCAGACATGATCTTGAAATGCATCGGGAGCATATTTGGCAAAAGGATGGTGTAATCCTTTTTCATCTGTTTTGTAAAAAGGATGCGATCTTCCATATTATACCCCCTCCTTTTCCTGTTGCTCCAGGGCGCCCAGCAGGCTGCGCAATCGGATGGTGACGGCGCCGAGGTTGGTGATCTCGTCGATCTTGATCTGGGTATAGAGCTTGCCGCCTGCCTCCAGCAGCTCGCGCACCTCGTCGGTGGTGATGGCATCGATGCCGCAGCCAAAGGAGACGAGCTGCACCAGCTCGGCGTTTTTCTGCTCGGTCACAAAGCGTGCCGCGTTGTAGAGCCGCGCGTGATAGGTCCATTGATTGAGCACCTTAGGGCGCACGGGATGCGAGGCCAGATGTGCCACCGCGTCCTCGGTGACCACCACAAAGCCAAGCGAGGTGGCCAGCTTGTCGATGCCGTGACCGATCTCGGGATCTATGTGGTAGGGCCTGCCGCAAAGCACCATCAGGCGCTTTTTTTGCTCGGTGGCATAGCGCACCGCGCGCTCACCCTCCTCGCGCAGGCTTGCCATATGGCGCGCATAAGCGCGGCCGGCGGCTCTGACGGCCTGCTTTACCGAACCGAGGTCGATGGGGCCAAAGGCGTCTTGCAGGGTGGCGTGTATTTCACGCGCCAGCTGCCTTTCGGCGTTGACGGTGACGTACGGATAGAGAAATTTGACGCCCGCCAGGCTATCCATATTGTGCTCCAGCACCTCAGGGTAGTAGGCCACAACGGGGCAATTGTAATGATTATCGGATACGCCCTCATCCACGTTGCGGGTGAGGCAGGGGTAAAAGATGGCATCCACCCCTGCCTCGATCAGCGCTTCGATGTGGCCGTGCATGATCTTGGCCGGGTAGCAGGCGGTATCCGAGGGGATGCTATACTGCCCCTTGGCGTAAAGCTTGCGGCTGGAAAAGCCGGAGAGGCGCACGCCAAAGCCCAGCTCGCAAAAAAGCGTGTACCAGAAGACGCCAAGCTCGTACATACCAAGCGCCAGCGGCAGGCCGATGGTCAGGCCGCGCGTGCCCTCGGTGGGAACCAGCTGCTCCAGGCGCTCGCGCTTGAAGGCGTGCAGGTTGGGCAGGGGATTTTCCGAGGGGCGTAGCCCGGCGCCCTTCTCGCATTTGTTGCCGGAAATGTATCTGCCACCGTCGGCAAAGGTGTTAACGGTGATGTTGCAGCGGTTGGTGCAGCCGTGGCATACGGTGGCCTTGGAGGTGTGCTGAAAGCTCTGCAGCTCCTCGGCGGAAAGCACGGAGGAGGCGATGTCGGCATTCTTCTGCGCGTAGATGGCTGCGCCGAGGGCGCCCATCAGTCCGGCAATGGCAGGGCGGATCACAGGGCGACCCAGCTCGCGCTCAAAGCTGCGCAGCACGGCATCGCTGTGGAAGGTGCCGCCCTGCACCACGATGTTTTTGCCAAGCTCGTCGGCAGAGCCGGCGCGGATCACCTTGTAGATGGCATTCTTGACCACCGAGACCGAAAGGCCGGCAGAGATATCGCCCACGGTGGCGCCGTCCTTTTGCGCCTGCTTGACTGAGGAATTCATAAACACGGTGCAGCGGGAGCCAAGATCCACGGGTGCCTTGGCGAAAAGCCCCAGTCGCGCAAATTCAGCGGCCTCGTAGCCAAGGCCTCTTGCAAAGGTCTCGATAAAGGAGCCGCAGCCGGAGGAGCAGGCCTCGTTGAGCATGATACTGTCGATGGCACCGTTCTTGATCTGGAAGCATTTGATGTCCTGACCGCCGATATCCAGAATGAAATCCACGTCGGGGTTGAAATGCTTGGCGGCGGTGAAGTGCGCCATGGTCTCCACCAGGCCGTGATCCAGATGGAAGGCGTGGCGGATCAGCTCCTCGCCGTAGCCGGTGACCGCGGTGCCGCGGATGCGGATGCGCTCGCCGCAAAGGGCGTAGATCGCCTCCAGCTGCTCCTTCACGATATGCACAGGATTGCCCTTGTTGGAGCTGTAATAGGTGTAAAGGATCTCCTTTCCCTCGCTCATCAGCAGAAGCTTGGTGGTGGTGGAGCCGCAGTCGATGCCGAGGTAGGCATCGCCGCTGTACTGTGCGGGATCACGCTCGGGCAGAGTTGCCTTGGCGTGCCGCGCCGCAAAGGCGTTATATTCCTCCTCGCTGTAAAACAGCGGCTCAAGGGTCACCGTGTTGGTGCCGGCAGCCGTGGCGGAGGAGATGCGGTCGATCAGCTCGCTGTAGGTATAGGTCTCCTGCAGAGAGGAGGCGTAGATGGCGGCGCCCAGCGCCACCGAAACACGGGCATAATCGGGGAAGATGGCATTTTCGGGCTCCAGCTTCAGCACGTGCAGAAACTGCTTGCGCAGTCCCATATTGAAGGAAAGGGGACCGCCGAGAAACATGACCTTGCCGGTGATCCTTCGCCCCTGTGCCAGACCCGCAATGGTCTGATTGACCACCGCGCGGAAGATGCTGGCCGCAATATCGGCCTTGGCAGCGCCCTGATTGAGCAGGGGCTGGATATCGGTCTTGGCAAACACGCCGCAGCGGGAGGCGATGGGGTAGACGCGCTCTGCCTCCAGCGACAGGCGGTCCATCTCCTCTACCGAAAGGTCCAGCAAGGTGGCCATCTGGTCGATAAAGGCGCCGGTGCCACCGGCGCAGGAGCCGTTCATGCGCTCATCGGTGCCGCCGTCAAAGAAGATGACCTTGGCGTCCTCGCCGCCGAGCTCCACCACCACGTTGGTGTCGGGCTGCAGGTGGCGCACGGTCTCACCGGTGGCGAACACCTCCTGCACAAAGGGCAGCTCTGCCGCGGCGGCAAGGCCAAGGCCTGCGGAGCCCGAGATCGCCACCTTGACGGGGGCATCTCCGATCAGCTCCTTCAACCGGGAAAGGATCTCCAGCGTTTTGCTGCGCACCTGAGAAAAATGGCGCTCGTAGCATTGATATGTAATGACACCGTTCTGCTCCAGCACCACCTTGGCGGTGGTGGAGCCAATGTCGATGCCCAGTAGGGCAAGGCTTGTTTTTTTCATTTGTTGCTCCTTTGTAGTGGTGCTGACAAGGGTGACGGAACATGGTGATGTGCGCGGTTTCGGTCGCTTCTGTATACGGCAGCGCCGCCAAGCGTGCTTGGCGGCAGTGCGGCATACAGGAGAGGCCTCCCCCGCCCGTGGGCGGGGGAGGGTGCAGGATCATTGCTGATCTTTATTTTCGGTGGTGCTGTCCTCTGCGGTGGCAGGGGCATCGGCAGGGTCGGCGAAATCAGCCGTGCCAAAGGCCTTCTGCTCCTCGATCAGGCGCTGCTCCTCCTCGCGGCGGCGGCGCTCGCGCTCCTCGTTTTCACGGCGGGAGCGCTCCTTTTTCTCGGCAACGATAGCATCCAGCTCCTCGGCGGTGGCGTTGTTATCCATAGCGGCCTTGAACTGATCGCCGTCCATGATCTCGTGCTGCAGCAGGTACGCTGCGATGAAGTCCAGTCGCTCGCGGTGGCTCTCCAGGACCTCCTTGGCCTTGGCGTAGCCCTCGTCCAGCAGCGCCTTGATCTCGGCATCGATTTTAGCGGCGACCTCCTCGGAGTAGTCCTTATTGTTGGTAAAGTCACGGCCAAGGAAGACCTCGCCGTGGCCGGAGCCGTACATCACGGGGCCGAGCACGTCGGACATGCCCAGCTGGGTGACCATCTGACGGGCGGTTTTGGTAGCGCGCTCGATGTCGTTGGAGGCACCGCCGGAAATATCGCCGAATACGATGGCCTCGGCCACGCGGCCTGCCAGCAGCTCTGCGATCTTTTCCTTCATTTCCTGCTTGTAAACGCTATACTTATCCTCGGCAGGCAGGCTCATGGTGTAGCCAAGCGCGCGGCCGGAGGGGATGATGGAGATCTGATGCACGCCGTCCAGATGGGGCAGCACGTGTGCCACGATGGCGTGGCCGGCCTCGTGGTAGGCGGTGTTGCGGCGCTCGCGCTCATTCATCACGCGGGAGGTCTTCTTGGGGCCTGCGACCACGCGGATAAAGGCATCGTCGATATCCTCCATACCGATCAGCTCCTTGTTGCGGCGTGCGGCCAGCAGGGCAGCCTCGTTGAGAAGGTTGGCCAGATCCGCACCGGTAAAGCCGGCGGTCTTCTTGGCCACGGTCTCCAGATCCACACCGTCCTCCAGGGGCTTATTCCGTGCGTGCACGCGCAGGATCTCGGTGCGGCCCTTGATGTCGGGTGCGCCTACGGTGATCTCGCGGTCAAAGCGGCCGGGGCGGAGCAGGGCGGGGTCCAGAATGTCGGGGCGGTTGGTGGCGGCCATCACGATGATGCCTTCGTGAGAACCGAAGCCGTCCATCTCTACCAGCAGCTGGTTCAGGGTCTGCTCGCGCTCGTCGTGACCGCCGCCAAGGCCTGCGCCGCGGTGACGGCCCACCGCATCGATCTCATCGATAAAGACGATGCTGGCGGAGGACTTGCGTGCGGTCTCAAAGAGATCGCGGACACGGGAGGCACCCACGCCTACGTACATTTCCACGAAATCCGATCCGGAAATGGAGTAGAAGGGCACACCCGCCTCGCCGGCAACCGCCTTGGCAAGCAGGGTCTTACCGGTGCCGGGAGGGCCCACGAGCAGCACGCCGTGGGGGATCTTGGCACCGAGCTTGGTGAACTTGGCAGGATCCTTGAGAAATTCCACGATCTCCTCCAGCTCCTGCTTTTCCTCATCCGCACCCGCCACATCGGCAAAGGTGACCTTATCCTTGGACTCCTGACCCGTCTTGACGCGCGCCTTGCCAAAGCTGTTCAGCTTGCTGCCGCCGCCGGCAGAGCGCATCATAAAGAAGAACAGAACGACCAGCACGATGAGAATGCCGGCATAGGGGAGCAGGCTGACCCACCAGGGATAGGAGGTCTCGGGCTGAATATCGTAGGAAACAAGGCGAGAGGTCACGCTCTCATCTCTTACAAGGTCGCCGCAGTACTGCTCAAAGAGTGCGATGGACTGCAGTCGGTAGGATTGCTCCTCGGTGGCCCAGCTGCCGTCCTCCTTGGTCACAAGCTCGCCGACCTCGTTCACCTTGATGACCTGCATGATCAGATTGTTCTTGGTGTCGATGGTGAACTCGGTGACGCGGTTTTGCCGGAACAGCTCCCGTACGTCGCCAAGGAGCAGCTTTTCTTCCTTGGTACCGCGGAAGATCGACGACACCAAAAAGATGACGACAGCGACCAGCACGAGGTACAGGATGATCGTTTTCAAATGCTTTTTCATGAAATTCTCGGTTCCTCCGTAAAACTATGATATATCCTCGGGGCAAGCCCGACAGTGATCGGTATGACTGTCGGTGTTTCCCGGATCAGTCAAAAAGCAGGTAGACCACAAGATCCGTGCCGTCCTTTTGAAAAACGTCATCGCGGATGTTATGGTTTTGGCCAAAGGGGGTCGCTACGATCCCCGCATCGTCCACAATCAGGGGCATTCTTGCTCTGGTGGCAGAGGGGACGGCCGGGCCGCTCATACGGCGGACGGCGCGATGGACGCCACCCGAACGGATCTTGTCGCCCGCGCGCATATTGCGCGCGCGAAGCGCCCCCTTTATATTAGCAGAGCAAAGTGGCAGTCGTACGACAAATGTGTGACAGATGCTTGCAGGCGGCGTGTCGCTTTTTTCACAAAGCAGCACCTTGCCGCCGCAGGGCAGCGGATTTTCCCCCGGTCGGAGTAATATCTCGTAATCGCTCACCGGCGCGGCCTCGCGCAGCAGGCAAAGACGGCTGTTTTCCGCCGCCACCGTTACGCCGGGCAGCGAAAGCGTGGCGTGGGGCGTTGCCTTTTGGCAAAAGGCGGCAAGTGCATCGATATGCACCCACGCGGGGTCGGTAGGCAGCAGCTGTCGCATCACGCGCAAAAAAAGCGGACGGGGCAATGCAGCCAGCGAGGCCAGCAGGGGCTCGCGACCCTCGCTTTGCAGAAACTCGTCGGCCAGCTGCTCCAGATAGCGCTCATCCTCGCGCAGCGCCTCGGCGCAGCGTGCCGCGGCGGCAGAGGCGCCGGGATACAGCTCCTCCAGGACGGGGGTCACCTCCAGTCGCAGGCGGTTTCGGGTGCAGCAGCCCTCCTCGTTGGTGCTGTCGCAGACAAAGTCCTGCGCACAGTCTGCAAGATGGGCAAGCAGCTCCTTTTTGGTGAGCAAAAGCAGCGGACGTACCACAAAAATGCCTTCACCCAACGGTCGGCAGGCAGGAATACCGCCAAGTCCGCGCAGGCCGCTGCCGCGCAGCAGGTGCTGCAGCAGTGTTTCCAGCTGATCGTCGGCGTGATGGGCGGTGGCCAGCAGGGGAATGCCGTTTTGCCGCAGATGCGAGAGGATCGCTTCATAGCGGCCATCCCGTGCGGCGGTCTCCAGACTGACGCCGCGTGCCTTGGCAAGCGCGGGGGCATCGATCCGAAGTACTGTCAGCGGAATGCCGTGCTTTTTGGCCAGGGCGCGGCAAAAATCCGCATCGCGGTCGGCCTCGGCACCTCGGATGCCGTGATGCACGTGCACGGCGGAGAGATGGGGATCCTCTGATAGCATCGTCAGCAGTGCCACCGAATCGGCACCGCCCGAAAGAGCGATGCAAAGAGGGGTGTCGGGAGCCATCCCCGCTAACGCACGGGGATCCCGAAAGCTATCCGGTCTTCTCATTCGGCCAGATTTTCGTCGGCCAGAGTGCGGAACTTGGTATAAGCGCCGATCCAGCCCATTTTCACGGTGCCCTGAGAGCCGTGACGGTTCTTCTGAATGATGACCTCGGCCACGTTGCCCTCCTGTTGCTCGGGAGAGGTGTTGTCGGCGGTCTTGTAGTACTCCTCACGGTACAGGAACATAACCACGTCGGCATCCTGCTCGATAGAGCCGGATTCACGCAGATCGGAAAGCTGAGGACGCTTGTCGGTACGGCCCTCGGTGCCACGGGAAAGCTGTGCGCAGCACAGGATCGGCACACGCAGCTCCTTGGCCATCAGCTTCAGGCCGCGGGAGATCATACCGACCTCTACCGCACGGTTATCCGAATGGCGCTCGCTCTCCATCAGGCCCAGGTAGTCGATGACCACAAAGCCCAGGTTTTCCACACGGCGCAGCTTGGCCTTCATCGAGGTCACGGTCACGCCGGAGGTATCGTCGATGAGCAGATTGGTGGCGGAAAGCTTGACCGAGGCATCGGCGATCTTCTTCCAGTCCTCGGGGGTCAGCTGACCGGTGCGCAGCGCATAGCTGCTGACCATCGCTTCGCTGGCGAGCAGACGGGAGACCAGCTGCTCGGCAGACATCTCCAGCGAGAAGACGCATACGGCCTTGCCCGAGGAAATGGCCACGTTGGTGGCAATATTCAGCGCAAAGGAGGTCTTACCCATGCCGGGGCGCGCGCCGAGAATGATCAGATCCGAGTCACCCATACCTGCCAGCACGCGGTCCACGCCGGAAAAGCCGGTGGGGGTGCCGTGGGCTGCCTCCGGGTCCTCTGCCAGCTCGTGCAGGTTGCCCAGCACGTCGCGGAGCACGTCGCGGATGTGGCGGAAATTACGGGAGTCGCGGCCGGCCGAGATCTCGGTGAACTGGCTCTGGGCATAGTCCAGAATGTGTCCGACCTCCTCCTGCTCGGTGAAGGTCATATTCGAAACGTCGGCACAGGTGTCGATGATGCGGCGCAGGATGCTCTTTTCCTTGACGATGCGCGCATAATCCTTGATGTTCATGGCATCGGGCGTGGCCTCCAGCAGCGAGAAGATGTACTCCTCTCCGCCGGATTTCTCATAAACGCCCTTGTGGACCAGCATATCGATCAGGGTCACGCGGTCGATCTGATTGCTGGCATCAAACAGCTCGCGCATGGCGAGAAAGATCTCCTGGTGCTCCACCAGATAGAAGTCGGAGGCGGAGATCATGGTCAGTACCTCGGTGATGTAGGCGGGCTCGATCAGGATAGAGCCGAGCAGCGCCCGCTCGGAGGTGATGGCGGCGGGCTTTTGCCGAACGACGTCGGTCATATCGCTCGCGTAATCATTCATGCGTTCTGCCATACGATCACTTTTCCGAGACCACGACGTGGATCTTGCCGGTCACGTCGTTATAGAGCTTAACGTCCAGATCGTAGGAGCCGAAGGCCTTGATGGGGTCCATGGTGATCTTGCGCTTGTCAACGGTGATCTTATGGTCGGCGGCCAGCTTTTCTGCCACGTCCTTGGCGGTGATGGAGCCGTAGAGGCGGCCGTCTGCGCTGGCGCCCACGTTGAAGACGACCTTCACGGTCTCCAGCTTTGCGGCAGCCTCCTTGGCGTTGGCACGCTCCACGTCGATCTTATGCTGTGCGGAGGCCTGCTTGTTCTTCAGCTCGGTGACCGACTGATTATCGGCGGGCTTTGCCAGCTTTTTGGGGAAAAGGAAGTTCCGCGCGTAGCCGTCGGAGACCTCTACCATCTGATCCTTTTTGCCTTGACCTTTTACGTCGGCGGTGAGAATAACTTTCATTGTGTGTTCCTTTCTTCTATGTGCAAAGTTGATGATAAACGAAACGGTGATCAGGAGTTCTTTTCTTCCAGATCCGCGAAATAGCCGTCAACGGCATCCCGCAGCGCATTGCGCGCGTTTTCCAGCGAAACGCCGGAGAGGGCAGCGCCTGCCGAGTCAAATCGTCCGCCGCCGCCAAGGCGCTCCAGAATGAGCTGCACGTTGACGGTGCCGTCCGAGCGGCCGGAGATGTGTACCGCATCTCCCACCACGATCAGCGCAAAGGAGGCGTGCACGCCCTTGACGTTCAGCAGCTTATCCGCCTCCTTGGCGGCAGCCACACGGTCGTCGGCACCACGGCCGGTGCCGTGGCTCCAGGTCATACCGACCGTATTGTTTTGCAGCAGGGCACAGCCCGAGAAGCTGCGCTCGCATACGTAGTCGGCATAATCCTCATTGAAAAAGCTGTGTACATACTCTGCATTCGCGCCCTTACCAAAGAGATAACGGGCGGCATCCAGGGTACGGCTACCGGTATTACGGGTAAAGTTGCCGGTATCCAGCACGATGCCCGAAAGGATGACGCTGGCGACCTCGTCGCTCACCAGCTTGCTGTTTTCTGCATCGGTGCCGGTATCGGTCTGCTCCAGCATCTCGGTCACAAGCTCGCCGGCCGAGGAGGCGGAGGGGTCGATATAGTTCATTACCGGCTCAAAGTCGTATTCACCTGTCTGACGGTGATGATCGATGATGGCGATCTTGCCCGAGACCTGCTTGACGTTCTTGGCCACATCGGGCTCCTCGATAATGGCAAAGTTGTTGGCATCCGCAATGATCAGCAGCGTGCCGGGGTGGATCAGATCCAGACCCTTATGGCCGGAAATGAACATATCGCTATAGGTGCGGGAGTGGCTCAGTCGCTCGGTGGCGATCTTGAAATTGGCGTTGTTCATATCCATAATGATCTTGGTGGGCACGCCGGCAAAAAGGCCCAGCTGGGCAATGCCGAGGCAGGAGCCGATCGAGTCGAAGTCGGGGTTTTTGTGACCCATGATCAGCAGGTTCTCGGCCTCCGAGATCTTGGAGAGCAGGTAGTTTGCCACCACGCGGGACTGTACCTTGGTGCGGCGCTGGAAGGGACGGGTCTGGCCGCCGTAATAACGGATGCCGTCCTTGCGGCGCACCGCCACCTGGTCACCGCCGCGCTGCAGCGCCATATCCAGAGCCGAGGCGGCGTTCTGCGCACGCTCTGCCATGCTGCTGTCCTCCAGGGCAACGCCGACCGAGACCGTAACGGGGATGCTGTACTCGCCGAGGCGGATGCCGCGGATGCCGTCCAGCAGCTCGCTGAACTTATCCTCCTCACACTCCCGCAGCTTTTCCTGCGAGAAGAGCAGCAGATAGCGATCGCGCTCGTACTCGCGCAACAGGCCGTTCATATTGGCGGCCCAGCGGATCAGCACGTCGTCCACCTTTCGGGAGGCATCGCGGTAGTTCACACGGGTGTACTGGGTCAGCTCCTCCAGGTTGTCTACGTCAATGTAGGCGATGGCGGGCATGTCGCGGTCGGTCTTTTCCTTCAGTTGGGAAAGCTCGGTCACGTCTGTGAAGGTGACCAGATAGTTGATCTTTTCGTTCAGCTGCACCGGGTAGGAGCGCGCGATATAGCGGCCGCCGTCGGGCAGGGTCACAAGGGTCCCGTCCTCCAGCTCGGCCAGCGTATGCTCGGTGGGGACCTCGGCGTTTTCATCGGCCTTGGCGTTGCTGATGGCCTCGGCGGTCAGCTTGCTGACCGTTTTTTTCTGCTCCTCGCGGCGGGAGGCGGCAGTCAGGATATCCTGCAGGGTCACGCCGTCGCAAAGATCGGCCAGCGTTCCTCTGTAAAAGGGGTTTTTGGCACCGATCAGCTCCTGCAGAGCCGTGTTGGTGGCACGGATCCTGCCCAGATCATCGGTGATCACGTAGGGAAGATCCACGTGATACTTGAACATGTTGTGCATTTTGGTGTTCAGGGTCTCGTAGGTGCTTTGCTCGTTGCGCTCCTTACGTGCCTTCAATCGGAAGAACAAATAAAAGAGTGCGGCGGTCAGAATATAAGCGCCGAGAAAGCCGAGGGCGATGCCCAGCGAGGGCAGGGCCGAGGGGGTCAGTCGCTCTACCGCCAGATAGGAGCCGAAAAACAGCAGGCCTATGATGATCAGAGAGAGGAGCGGCAGACCGGTATCGGCGTGGCGCTGATGGTCGGAATGTTTTTGCATTTATCCTTCTCCTTTGTCGTGATGATCGTAATTACCGGGTGTGGGGAGAAAACGGGCAAATAAAACATGGATCGAGCCGAGAAAGGCAGCGACCATAATGCCGCCCAGCAGGTTGCGGAAGGTCAAGATCACAAGGCCGATGGCCAGCAGCAGTGAAAGGCAGGAGCGTCTGTCGGTAAACAGTGAGGTGTAGCCGATCAATGCAAGGCCGGGGGCCAGAATGAGTGCAAGGTTCAGGCAAACGGTGTTGAATACCGTCTGCTCGCCGGAAAAGAGAGCGATTACGCCGCAGATCGCGAACAGTACAGCACCCGTGCGGCTGACCGAAAAGCCTACCAACGGCAAGGGCAGATGCGGAGCCGTCTGATAGACGGCCATCTGCTGCAGCAGCAAGCGCCAGAGGAAGAAGGCAGTGGCGGCGCAGACGGCAAAGAAGATGCCGGGGGCCATATTCACCGCAACAACGGCGGTGTTGTAAAACTCCTCCTCGCTGATGCTCAGCAGCTCCATCGCTGCCTCGTAGAGCTGAGGGGATTGCTCCTTGATGGTGGCCATCAGCTCACGTTGCAGCTGCTGCTCCTCCACCAGTCTGTTCACGATGCCGATGCGCATCTGCTCGGCCAGTGCGGAGAGGGAATTGCCCTCCAGCGCGTGCATAGCGGCCAGGGTGATAACGGCGGCAACGGCCAGCGAGATCGCCAGCGTGGCGGCGATCACTGCGGTGGAGGTGGGGCGGTCGGTCAGACGACGCAGACAGAACGCGGCCGCTACTGC
>SVQY01000079.1 GCA_015065135.1 Oscillospiraceae bacterium | reverse complement strand
GGAGTAATCAAAGCTCAATAAACCCCGAACAGGGGTGAGACCAATAAAGGGTCACCGCCTCGGCGGTGGCCCTTTTGCCTTGAAAAAATCGCGCGGAGCTGCGTTGCTCCTCGCCTCAGCCCTCGACGTAGGCAAACTACGCCTTCGGGTATCGGCTCCGGTGCGCCTTGCCCCACACGTTTTTTGATGACAAACTCAAATCGCGCGGAGCTGCGTTGCTCCTTGCCTCAGCCCTCGACGTAGGCACTTTATAAATCATCCAATTCATTTTACATTTACGAAAGGATCCATTTGTTATGAAGCTCAGTGTTCTTGCCAATCTGTATGGCGCAAAATCTTTGGACGAAACACTTTCCATCCTCTCCTCTCTGGGTGTTCACACCGTAGAGATCGGTGCCGGTGGCTATCCCGGCAAGGCGCATTGCAATCCCGAGGAGCTGCTTGCCGATCCCAAGAAATTTGACGAGTTTGTAGCCACCTTCAAAAAGTACGATGTAGAGATCTGCGCCCTGGCCGCACACGGCAATGCGCTGCATCCCGACAAAGCCATCGCAGCAGAATTCGATAAGGATTTCCGCAACGCGGTCCTGCTTGCCGAAAAGCTGGGTGTTGACACCGTTATTACCTTCTCCGGCTGCCCCGGCGATTCTGAGGGCTCCAAGTACCCCAACTGGGTCACCTGCCCCTGGCCGGAGGATTTCCTCGCCATTCTGGATTGGCAGTGGAATGAGAAGCTGATCCCCTACTGGAAGGAAGCGGGCGCCTTTGCCAAGGCACACAAGGTGGATCACATTGCTTTCGAGATGCATCCCGGCTTCTGCGTTTACAATCCCGAGACCCTGCTGCGCCTCCGCGCTGCTGTGGGTGACGTGATCGGTGCAAACTTTGATCCTTCTCACCTCATCTGGCAGGGTATGGATCCCGTTGCTGCCATTCGCGAGCTGGCAGGTGCCATTTACCACGTGCACGCCAAGGATACCAAGATCGATACCTACAACACCGCCAAGAACGGCGTGCTGGATACCAAGCACTATGGTGATGAGATCCACCGTGCGTGGGTGTTCCGCACCGTTGGCTACGGCAACGGTGAGACCTACTGGAGAGATCTGGTCAGCAACCTGCGCCTGGTTGGCTATGATCGCGTGCTTTCCATCGAGCACGAGGATAGCCTGATGAGCATTGATGAGGGTCTGCGCAAGGCAGTATCCTTCCTGAAGCCCATTGTGATCGAGGAGCCCAAGCCCACTACGATGAGCTGGGCATAAAAAGAAAAACACCCCCGAACGGGGGTGTTTTTTGTCATATTTCCTTTAATTTTGCCAGGCACTGGGGGCAGATATATTTGCCGGAAAATTCAATCATTTCCTCGGTGTTGTCGCAAAAGCAGCAGGTGCTTTGCACCTTCTTCATAATGATGCGATCCCCCTCGGCATAGATCTCCAGCATGTCCTTTTCCTTGATGTCAAAGCTTCTGCGTACCGTGACCGGCAGCACGATGCGGCCCAACTCGTCAACCGGGCGTGTGCTTGTGGATTTCATCGCAGCTTCACCTCCGTTTTTCGAAATATGTCGCATTTCGACTTCTGCTTTTATTATAAACCGTCTAAAAAGGAAAGTCAACCGCGAAAACTGGAAATTAAAGGAAACTTTACAAGTTTTTTTGTCGCTTACTGCGCCCATTTTGCGGCACCTATTGTTTGGAAGCGGTAAAATCAGGCAAAACTGAGAAAAAACAGGACAAGGGAGTGAAAAAATATGCTGAAGGGGTGCCAGAAGGAGATGATCGTGCTGCAGACCAAGGAGAACCCCCTCTTTGAAAGCGCTTATTTCATTTTGCGACGGGAGAGACCGCGAGGCGGTCCTGCATCGGATATGCTGGCTGAGGCAAATCGCTTGATCGGAGCAGGGAGCGGTTATCTGCAAAAGCGCCGTCGCTTTGGCCGTTTGCGGCCTTTTTTGTGGGGAGCGTTATGCGGTGCCGCAATTTGCGCGTTGATCTTTTTGTTGGTCAGCCTTTAGGCTATTGACAAATTTGCGTGTTTGGTGTATAATAAAATGTAAATGTAATGTTGTTATACGTGGCAAGGGTGCATACTTCGCAAAAGGCTGGCGAAAAACGTGGTGCGCCGACTTTTCTACCTCACCCGTGTCACTTTATGGCTGATAAAAGAACAATGAAAGGAGAATTTATGCCGAAAACAAAAAAAGAAAAGGGTAAGATTCGCATTATCCCTCTGGGTGGCCTGCAGGAGATCGGCAAGAATCTGACCGTGATCGAATACGATAACGATATGATCGTGGTGGATTGCGGCCTCGGCTTCCCGGATGAAGATATGTTGGGCGTGGATCTGGTCATTCCCGACGTTACCTATCTGGAGCAAAACAGCGACCGTTTGCGGGGTATTTTCCTCACACACGGCCACGAGGATCATATAGGCGCTATTCCTTACGTGCTGCGCAGCGTGCAGCCCCCCGTGTACGGCACTAAGCTGACGCTGGGCATCATCAAGAATAAGCTGGAGGAGCACGCACTCCCCTTTGCGCCGGATCTGCGCACCGTTAGCGCGGGTGATACCGTTCGCGCGGGCGCACTGAACGTAGAGTTTATCCGCGTAAATCACTCGATCGCGGATGCCTGCTGCCTGGCGATCCATACGCCGATGGGCACCATTATTCACACCGGTGACTTCAAGCTGGATATCACCCCCATTCAGGGCGAGATGATGAACCTGACCCGCCTTGGCGAGCTGGGGCATAAGGGTGTGCTGATGCTGCTTTGCGAATCCACCAATGCAGAGCGCCCCGGATTTACCCCCTCCGAAAAGAAGGTGGGCCGCTCTCTGGAGTATATTTTTAAGTCAAATCCCGACAAACGTATCGTGATTTCCACCTTTTCCTCTAACGTGCATCGCGTGCAGCAGATCATTGATATCAGCGCGGAGCATGGCAGAAAGGTAGCCGTGACCGGCAGAAGCATGCTGAATATCGTCAGCGCCGCCGTGGATCTTGGCTATATGAAGGTGCCCAAGGGCGTACTGGTGGATATCAACGAGATCAAGCGCTTCAAGCCCGAGCAGGTGACGCTGATCACCACCGGCAGCCAGGGTGAGCCGATGTCCGCACTTTACCGCATGGCCTTTTCGGATCATCAGCAGGTCACGCTGGGCAAGGGAGACCTGGTGGTGCTTTCCTCCAGTGCGATCCCCGGCAACGAAAAGCTGGTCGGGCGCATTATCAATGAGCTTTCCCGCAACAATGTTGAGGTCCTGCATGATTCGGCGTTGGAGGTCCACGTTTCCGGCCACGCCTGCCAGGAGGAGCTCAAGCTGATGCAAGCGCTCTGCAAGCCCAAGTATTTTATGCCGGTCCATGGCGAATCCCGCCATTTGGCGGCAAACCGCGAGCTTGCCTTGGAAATGGGCATTCCCTCGCAGAATATTTTCATCTCCGAGATCGGCAAGGTGTTGGAGATCGATGCGCGCGGAGCGCGCTTCAACGGCGTCGTGCCTGCCGGCCAGGTCCTGGTGGACGGTTACGGCGTTGGCGACGTTGGCAACGTCGTGCTGCGTGATCGTCGCCATCTGTCGCAGGACGGTCTGATCGTGGTCGTTGCAACGGTGGATGATGAGCACAGAATGTTGATCTCCGGCCCTGACGTGGTCTCCCGTGGTTTCGTTTACGTTCGCGAGAATGAAGCGCTGATGGAGGAGGCGCGGCAGGTGGTACAGCGCTCGCTGGAGGCAGGATTGCGCTCCGGGGATATGCGGGACCGCATGCGTCTCAAGACCCGTGTGCGAGACGATCTTTCCAAGTTCCTCTTTCACAAGACCGGTCGCAAGCCTATGATCCTGCCCGTCATTATGGACGTATAAGGAGCGGTGAGAAATTCACCGATCCGTCATACAGGCAACACGGTTGCTTTGTATGATAGAAATGACCCATTCCGCACTTTGTGCGGCTGTTGTGCATAGCACAAAATATTATCATAAAGGTGGTTCCAACAATGGGAAAAGGAAACAGAACAAGAAATGAAAGAGCGGAAAGCGCTCTTGTTGCCGCAAGCAACAACAAGCCTGTCAAGAAAAAGAAGGGAATGCCCACCTGGGCGGGCACCGCTATTCTGGTGACTGTGCTGGCGGTTCTCATTCTGATCTCGACTCTGGTTGCACTCAGCGCCTCCGGCGTTTTTGGCCGTATGCGCAAGGTCGCCGTTTCGGAAAACTATGAGATCACGGTTCCGATGATGTCCTATCTGGTCTCTACCGAGTATCAGAATCTGATCTCGATGTACAACCAGTACACCTCCGGCACCGGCAGCATTTCGATCGGTGCAGGCGAGGGCGGCACCGCGCTGAAGAGCAATGGCTCCTATACACTCAATGACCTGCGCGAGATCCCCTATACCGCAACCAAGGACGAAAACGGCAACTCGATCATGACCAAATCCTGGTTTGATTATTTTGCCGAGACCGCACAGAAGGATGCACTGCAGATCCTGGCTTGCTGCGAGGCTGCAAAAGGCAATCTGGAGCTGAGCGATGAGGACAAGGCCCAGATCCAGAGTGAGCTGGATATGCTTGAGGTCTATGCTACGCTTTACGGCACCTCCACCAATGGCTATGTAAAGATGCTGTACGGTGAGGGCGTTCGCCTGAAGGACGTACGCAAGATGATGGAGATGACCCAGCTGGCTGCAAAGTGGTCCGAGAAGAAGGCAGACGAGTTCCTGGCCGCTGTTAAGGACGGCGATATCGATGCCTACTATGAGGAGCACAAGGATGATTTTGACATCTACTGCGACTATATGGGCTACACCTTTACCAGCAGCTTTGTCCCCTCTACCAAGACGGATGCCACCGAAAAGGCAACCGAGAACGCTGAGCTTGCTGCTAAGTACAAGGCTGAGCAGGAGAGATTCGCCGCTTACATGGAGGATCTGATCACTGCCACCAACAAGAGCGAGTTTACCGAGAAGCTGAAGACCCATCTGCTGGCCGAGGAGAAGATCGCTATGGCCGCAACGAAGAAAAAGGAAGTGGCCGATCTGACCAGCGAGGAGATCGCCGAGTGCGATAAGCAGGCTAACATCAAGCTGCTCAAGGCTACCTACGAGAACGTAAAGGATAACGACACCAGCGGCGATCTGGATACCTGGCTGTTCGAGTCCAAGACCGAG
>SVQY01000078.1 GCA_015065135.1 Oscillospiraceae bacterium | reverse complement strand
GAGAAAAGCATTTGTTGCAGCAAGATGCGGTATTCTTTCCGCCGCCTCGGTGGTTGGCAGGACCGAGAAAAAGGGGCCGCTGGGTGCGTGCTTTGACCTGCATAGTGTTGACGACCGCTTTGGTCAGAAGACCTGGGAAAAGGCAGAGGCTGAGATGCAACGCCTGGCGTTGAACACGGCGATGGCCAAGGGTGAGCTGAGAGAGTGCGATCTGGATGCTATTTTTGCGGGCGATCTGCTCAATCAATGCGTAGGGGCGGCGTATGGGCTTAAGGATTTCAATGTGCCGTATTTTGGCTTGTATGGTGCCTGCTCAACAGCTGCGGAGGGATTGATATTAGCCTCCTTGCTGGTCAGTAGCGGCATTGCGAGGCGCGTAGCGGCGGTAGCCTCCTCGCATTACTGTGCCGCTGAGCGGCAATACCGTTCTCCCGTCGAATACGGTGGTCAACGAGCCCCAACTGCCCAGTGGACGGTGACGGGCGCAGGTGCCTTTGTGGTAGGAGAGGAAAGCCGTGCGATGGCGCTTGTGAAGGGGGTATTGCCGGGCACCGTGATCGAAAAGGGCGTTCGGGATGCAGCCAATATGGGGGCCGCAATGGCGCCGGCTGCTGCGCACACCCTGTTGCGTTTTTTTGAGGAGACGGGAACGGCGCCGGGCGATTTTGATCTGATCGCCACAGGCGATCTTGGCTATGAGGGAGGCGATATCCTTTGTCAGCTGATGACCCTGGAGGGGGTAGATATCCGCCGCGTTTATAATGATTGCGGTATGATGATCTACAGTCGCGACACGCAAGATACCCACGCAGGCGGCTCGGGCTGCGGCTGCTCGGCAGCGGTGCTGGCATCTTATCTGCTGCCCAAGCTCGCAACAGGGGAGCTGCATCGCATTCTGCTGCTTGGCACCGGAGCAATGATGAGCCCCCAGTCTATTCAGCAGGGAGAGAGCATCCCGGCGGTGGCTCATCTTGTCTGTCTTGCTTCTAAGGAGGAGAAGGAATGGGAATTGTATTAAAGCTGTTGTTTTCTTTTCTGGTAGGAGGCGCGCTTTGCGTATTGGCGCAGTTTTTGATCGATAAGACCAAGCTGACACCTGCGCGCATATTGGTCGGATTTGTGGTGGCCGGCGTGCTGCTGGGGGCCGTTGGCCTTTACGGCCCATTACTGGAGTTTGCCGGCGCGGGCGCCGGCACGCCGCTTTCCGGCTTCGGTTACCTGATTGCCAAGGGCGTCCGCGATGCGGTGGAGGAGAAGGGACTTTTGGGTGCCTTTACCGGTCCGTTGACGGCTGCCGCGGGTGGTACGGCTGCGGCACTTTGCTTTGGATTGTTGGCATCGGTCATCTGCCGTATGGGAAAGCCAAAGCGTTGAAAAAAGCAGAACGTGTTGCTTTTTTGGCAACACGTTCTGCTTTTTGCGTTAATAAAAGCTGCTTTTGAAGTCGCTGTGCAGCTCTATCCACTCTTTCTGAAAGAGCTGATCACGGCGCAGCAGCCGTTTTGCTTTTCTACGATAGGGCTCCTTCTCCTCCTCCAAAAAAGCAGCGATCCCCATATCCTCATTGCCGCAAAACAAATCGTAGGGCGCGATCAGATCGAAATGCGCCATCATATCCGTGCAAAAGCAAAGATAATGCTCACGGTCCATATGTAAGGCGGTCAGCATGATAGACAAATAGATCAGGGTAGAGATCATAACTTCCTCCTTAAGTGGTGTTTTTTGTGGAGGGGCTCAAGAGTCCTGTGTTCCCCTCTATATCTATTATACTGTTTTGGGGTGGTCAAAACCTGCCCACAGCCTGGTGGCGCGCGTTTTGTTTACAAATAATTTAAAAATCCCGGTCTCCGCTAAGCGAAGGCCGGGATTTTTTAGTGTTGCTTTTTTTCGAAGTATCCCTTAGGATGTGCGCAGGTGGGGCAGTAGGCGGGGGGCTCGGATCCGGTCACGACGTAGCCGCAATTCAGACAGATCCAGCGGGTCTCCTTGTCTGTTGACTTGAAGATGCGATCCTCCTGCAGCTCACCGAGCATCCTGCGATAGTTTTCCTCATGCTGCTTTTCAACAGAGGCGACCTTTTCAAACAGATCCGCGATCACGGTAAAGCCCTCAGCCTTTGCCTCCTCGGCAAATTGTGCATACATGGTCTCCCACTCGAAATGCTCGCCGCCGGCCGCCGTTTCCAGGTTTTTTGCGGTGTCCTTGTAACCGCCAAGATAGCGGAACCAGATCTCGGCGTGCTCCATTTCATTGGCCGCGGTTTCGGCAAACAGGCGCGAGATCGAGACGTAACCGTCATTTTTAGCCTTGCGCTCAAACCATTTGTAGCGCAGGTAAGCCTGCGATTCACCGCTTAGCGCGGTGTGCAGATTTTGCTCGGTCTTGCTGCCCTTCAGGGTGGTGAGATTGATGCCTTCGTTGGTATAGCTGGACATAAAAAACTCCTCCTATTTTTTGCTATAGAAGGAGTTTTTCCAATTTTGATCACAATTATACGGTTTTGAATTCATTTGCCAGAATGGCGCAGGTGCCAATGTCACGATAGCTGCCCTTGACCAGCATCGACTGGCGCTTGATACCCTCAAAGGTCATACCCAGCTTTTCCATGACCTTGCGAGAGGCATCGTTTCCCACCATAAATCTGGCTTCGATGCGGTGCAGCTCCAGCGTGGAAAAGCCAAACTCCATCACGGCGTGTACCGCCTCGGGCATCAGGCCCTGTCCCTGATAATCGGGATGAAGCACGTAGCCGATCTCTGCGCTGTTGTGGGGGCAATCAAAGCGAACGAAGCCGCAGGTGCCGATCATCCGGTGATCCTTTTTGTGGATCAGCGCCCAATCGTAAAACATACCGATGCGGTAGCGTGTGGCCAGGTATTCCAGATAGCGTTTGGTGTGCTTGATATCCGGGTGCGGATTCCAAAGCAGATAGCGCGTGACCTCGGGGCGGCGTGCGTAGTCATACATATCTGCGGCATCCGAAACGCGTATTGCCCGTAGCAAAAGGCGCTCTGTTTCCAAGGGAGGAATATGTGAAAAGATCTCATAGATCGTCTCTTGCTTCATTATCGACTGTCCTTCCTCAAAGAATTTTCTTCATTATATACCATTTGCGCAAAAGACGCAATAGAATTTTTCAAAAACCGCAGATTTCGCTTGTTTTTTTCCTCGGTTTTGCTTATAATATAGAGCAGATGAGTTATAAGCAAAGGAGGGAAAGGCATATGGACGAATTGCTGCAGGATGTTCTATATCCGGTCATGCTGGGTGCCAATACTGCCTGCCATGCCGCCGTTCGTCAGCTGCAAAAACGGTTTGGCACCGACTGTGTTGTGCTGACAGGCAAGCGTGCGCTGACTTTGCGGTTCATGCCGGGTGTCAGACTGATCGATGCGCCTGCTACGTTGACCGACGATCTGCTGCTGCAGATCCTGGCTGATCTGGAGACCGATATCCGCTATGCCGTTCCGTTGCTTATTCTGTGTGATAATGCCTACGAGGCGTTCTGGCAGCGCAACCGATCGGTTTTGGAAACGCATTACGTGCTGCGCCGCGTGACCGATATTCAAGGAGGCAGACGGGGATGAGACTTTCTGAGCTTGTAGCAAAGATCCCATACCGTTTGGTCGGAAATCCTCCTCCCGACTATCTGCAGCGAACTGTAAAGAAGGTGAGCGCAGATGCTTTTTCGGCAGATGAAGGTACCCTGTTTGTCTGCACGCGCACGCCTTTGCGCGATGGACACGATATGGCGCTCATTGCTTATGAACGCGGATGCCGACTGTTTCTGGCCGAGCGCAGCCTGCCGCTTGGTGCCGATGCGGTCGTTATGGTGACGGAAGGAACTGAGGCAAGGATCGCTGCATTGGCAGCCGCCTGTTACGGCTATCCCGCTCGCCGTATGACGGTGTTCGGTATCACCGGCTCGGTAGGAAAAAGCAGTGTTGCGTTGCTGACAGCGGCGCTGCTGCGCCGTGCCGGATATGTGGTTGCCACCGTGACCACCGATGGTGTTGACGATGGTGATGGACTTTGCCGCTATCCGGGTGGTATGCTGCCGGACGGTGCTGCGCTGCAGCGGATCCTGCTGGATCTGGCAGAACGCGGGGTTGCATTTGCCATATTGGAGATCTCTGCCTATATGCTATCCCGAAAAACGCATTTTTCCATACCGTTTACCGCCGTTTTGCTCACAGGAGTGGATAAGACCTGCGATAAAGCAAAGAAATACGGTGAGGAGCACTATCTGGAATTGAAGGCATCTCTCTTTGTGGGGGATGCACCTTTTTGGGTGCTGCCCGCGAATTTTGTCGATGTATTCGGACCCTGCCACGGTCGCTGCCTGACCGTTGGTGAGGGCGGTGACTACTATGCCGAGATCCGCTTGCCGATCCTGCTGCCAAAGGGCTTTGGTACATTGACCACGCTTGTGCTGGAGCAAGGGCAGAAAATCGAGATTTCTTTACCCGTTCCGGGGGATATGGGCATAGAAAATGCGTTGTCCGCAGCGGCGCTTGCGCGGATCGCAGGCGTTTCGGAGCAGGTGATCGCCGAAGGGCTTTCCACGACAGCACCAATGGGACGTATGCACTGTATTGCCGCGCATAAGGGGCGGCTCATCTATGAGGATAACGCCTATAGCGCCGAGCGATTGACTCAAGCGCTGCAGCTGCTGCGCACGCGCACCGAAGGAAAGCTAACGGTGGTGATCGGCTCGGTTGGCGGCAGAAGCCGCCAAAGGCGCGTGCCGCTGGGATATGCGGCCACCGCTTACGCGGATCTGGCATATTTTACCGCAGATAATGCTGATCTGGAGGATCCGGCTGAGATCTGTGCACAGATGCTCGAGGAGGCAGATCCGGATCGATACGTGGTCCTACCCGACCGTGAGCGCTGCATTCGCCGTGCGGTATTGGAGATGCGCCCCGGAGATACGCTTTTGCTGGCAGGAAAGGGCGGCGAGGATTTTCAACTGGTCGGCGGTCAAAGGGAGCGCTTTTCCACCACAGAGATCGTTTGGGAGATCCTGCGATCTCTTTGAGCATTGCGGGATCTCTTTCCTTTTGAGAGAAGCGCCGTACGCTATTGACTTTTCAGCAAAAATTGTGTAAAATAATGATATGTGAAATATACGGAAAGGAGGGGCAATATGGCACGTCGCAAAAAAGAAGAGCTTGCGAGTGAGGAGACGAGTGATGCCGCATCCGCCGCAACAAGCGCGCAACCCGAAGTAACCCCCGAGACGAAGCCCAAAAGAGCAAGGACCAAGAAAAAGCAAGAGCAGGAGCTGCCCCCCATTGATCAGAGCCTGCTGCTGACACCGTTAGAGACCTCCGTCAAGGAGAAAAAAGAGAGCAATATTGCGGCAAAAACGCAGAACGGTAGCGAGAAACCCGCACAACGCG
>SVQY01000024.1 GCA_015065135.1 Oscillospiraceae bacterium | reverse complement strand
ATTCTGCTGGCAAAATCCGCCGGCTTCAACACCCTGCGCAAGCACATCAAGATCGAGCCGCAGCAATTCTACTACGACTGTGACCGCCTTGGTATGATAGTCTTTCAGGATATGGTCAACAACGGCGATTACTCCTTTTTCCGTGACACAGTGCTGCCCACGGTCGGCATCAAGCGCCGTAATGACAAAAAGCTGCACCGCGGCGCAGCCACACGGCAGGCCTTTCTGACCGCGATGAATGAGACGGTACGACACCTGCGCAATCATCCCTCGATCTGCTACTGGACCATCTTCAACGAGGGGTGGGGGCAGTTTGACGGCGACAATGCGTATCGCTTGCTGCAAAAGGAGGACGACACCCGCTTTATCGACACCGCCTCCGGCTGGTTTGAGACGGCGGAAAGCGATGTGGAAAGCCCCCACGTCTACTTCAAGCCGGTGCGCTGCCGCCCCGGCAAAAAGCCGCTCGTCCTCTCGGAATTCGGCGGTTACTCGCTGGCTGTTGCAGAACACATTGCCAACCCTGCCAAGGCCTACGGATACCGCACCTATCGGGAGGAAGCCGCCTTTCGCGATGGGCTACTGAAGCTCTACCGCGAGCAGATCCTGCCCGCCGCCAAGGCCGGGCTTTCGGGCGCCATCTACACCCAGCTGACCGATGTGGAGGACGAGATCAACGGCCTTGTGACCTATGACCGCAAGCATGTGAAGGTGGATCTTGCCGATATGCAGGCGCTGGCGAACGAGCTGGCCGAGGCGCACGGCTGAACGAAAAAAGGACTTGCAATTGCAAGTCCTTTTTTATGTTCCTTATTTCTTGGAGAGCTCTTCCAGCAGCTCGGTCTGACGAGCGATGTTGGCATAGAATGCCTGCAGCTGAGCTTCCTTCTCGGCAGCAACGGCAGCAGCGGCAGCAGCAGCGGCGTCGGCCTTTGCCTTTTCCTCTGCCTTCTTCTTCTCCTCTGCCTCCTTGGCAGCGGCCAGCTCTCTTGCCTTGATACGCTTCCACACACGGGTTGCGATGCGTGCGATGATAAACAGCACCAGGGCAACCATAAGGAAGTTGATCACAGCATTGATAACGGTACCCCAGTCGATATAGATCGAGTTGGCAAGATCGGGCACGATCTTGGTGACCTCAACACCGTTCTCTACCACGACCTCGGTCTTATCGACTCTGGTGAGGAAGCTGTAGAGCTCGCTGAGCGAATCCTTGCCCAGGATAGCGGCCATTATCCAGTTGATCAGGGGCTTGAGCACCTGATTGCTGATCGAGTTGACGATGGCAGTAAACGCACCGCCGACGATCACGGCAACGGCCATATCAATGACATTACCGCGGGTGATGAACTTCTTGAAATCGGCGAAAAAGCTAACCTTTTCCTTTTTGACCTTTTCTTTCATTTCTTTTCTCTTTTTTTGAGCCTCCCGGGCCTCGCCCTCAGCGATCCGGGCCTCAATGACCTCCATATCTTTTTTTCCCATTGCATGTCTCCTCCTTGCCGTTTTGGGTTTCAGCAAACAATATATTATCACATTCGACAAGAGATGTCAATAAAAAAGCGAACGTTTTTTGATTTTCGTTCGCTTTTTCATTATTTTAAATCAAATTCAGATCAGGTCCGCGATGTCCAGCACCAGCTTTTCGGTCTTTTCCCAGCCGATGCAGGGGTCAGTGATGGACTTGCCGAAGCCCTCCTCACCGATCTTGCGGCAGCCGTCCTCCAGATAGCTCTCGATCATGAAGCCCTTGACGATCTTCCTGATCTCCTCGTTATGGCGGCAGGAATGCAGGACCTCCTTGCAAATGCGGGGCTGCTCGTCATATTTCTTACCCGAGTTGGCATGATTGGCATCCACGATCACGGCAGGGTTGTGCAGCTGCGCCTTGTTATACAGCGCCACCAGGTTCACCAGATCCTCATAGTGATAGTTGGGATGGCTGACGCCCTGCTTGTCCACATAACCGCGCAGAATGGCGTGGGCACACTCATTACCGGTGGTCTCTACCGCCCACCCTCTGTAAATGAAGGAATGGGGATGCTGAGAGGCAGTGATCGAATTCATCATCACAGACAGATCTCCGCCGGTAGGGTTCTTCAGACCAACAGGCACGCTGATACCGCTGGAGACCAGGCGATGCTCCTGGTTCTCGGTAGAGCGCGCACCTACGGCAACGTAGGAGAGCAGATCGGAAAGGTAGCGGAAGTTGGCGGGATAGAGCATCTCATCGGCAGTGGAAAGGCCTGTCTCGGTCAGCACACGGGTATGCAGCTCACGGATAGCCAGAATACCCTTGTAGGCATCGGGATTGCCATTGGGATCGGGCTGATGCAGCATGCCCTTATAGCCGTCGCCGGTGGTGCGGGGCTTGTTGGTATATACACGAGGGATCAGCACCAGCTTATCCTTCACCTGCTCCTGCAGCTTGGCAAGGCGATAGGCATACTCCATCACGGGCTCTTCGCTGTCGGCAGAGCAAGGACCGATGATCAGCGCCAGCTTATCGCTCTCACCGGTAAAGATTTTTTTGATCTCGATGTCACGGGCCTCTTTGGCCTCGACGGCCTTCAGGGAGACAGGATATTTTTCCTTGGTCTCCTGGGGAATGGGGAGCTTGCGAATGAAATTCATAGACAAGGGGTTCACACTTCTTTCTTTACTAAATTATGGCAAAATGCCACGATAAACAAATGAAAACAAAAAAATGCATCCGAAAATACGGATGCAGGGGCGACTATCGCCGCGGTACCACTCTGCTTTATCAAGACCTTGCGGTCAAAGAACTCTGAGGCAGCCTACACTGCCCTGCAAGATAACGGTTGCCTCCGTTGTGCCTACTTTGCGAGGATCGCCTTCAACACACAGCTTGCAAAAGGAATTTGGGGCAACGACTCACGACCGTCTCACACCAAGCCGACGGCTCTCTGCACGCTTTTGTTTGCCTTACTTATTTTTGCTCAAGCGCCTTTATGAATAATTATGCATCTATTGTAGCACGCAAAAAAACGTTTGTCAAGTTTTTTTGCAAAAAATTTTTAAGATGCGGAGCGCGTTCGGCGCTCCGCATCTTTTTCCTTCTTTATTCCAAGGAAATGACGTAGTCGTAAAGAGGCTGTCCGCCCTCCAGCGTCATCCTTTCCGCGTGGGGTGCCTTGGCGGCGAGCATTGCCTCCACCTCAGCGGTGATCTCGGGCACCGCATCGGCACCGGTATATACAGTCACAAAAGAAGAGCCCTCTGCCGTCTCCAGCAGTGTCTGCAGCGCGGTGGGGATATCCCCTGCCACCGACCTCACCTTACCGCCTACAAGCCCCAGCACCTCGCCCTCCTTGATGCAAAGCCCGTCGATCTCGGCATCGCGCACGGCACGGGTAAAGGAAAGCGTGGTGACCGCTGCGGCTGCCTCCTCCATAGCGGCGGCATTCTCCTCGGGTGAAAGCGACTCGTCATAGCTCATCATGGCGGTAATGCCCCCGGTAAACTGAGCGGTATGCACCACGAGCAGCTTTTTATCGGTCGTCATCTCTGCGGCACGTTCAGCCACCAGAAAGATGTTTTTATTGTTGGGAAGAATAAAAATGTTGTCCGCATTGACCGCATCCACGGCAGCAAGAATATCATCGGTGCTGGGATTCATCGTCTGACCGCCCGGCACCACATAATTTACACCAAGATCACGGAAGGCTGCGGCAACGCCGTCACCGACAGCGATCGAAATGAAGCCCACCGGCACGCGAGGCTCGGCAGGTGCTTCTGCCCCGGCCTCCAGCAGCTCGGTATGCTGATTGCGCATATTCTCGATCTTAACGGTGTAAAGCGAGCCGTGCACAAGCGCTTTTTCCAGCACCTTGCCCGGGTGATTGGTATGGATATGCACCTTGAGGATGTTATCATCGTCCACAAAAACAAGGCTATCTCCTTGATGGGTGAGATAATTGCGGAAGCTTTCGCATTTTCCCTCCCCCTTATAATCCTCGCTTTTATCCACGATGCATTCGGTGCAATAGGCATATTTGATATCTCCGGTGACAAAGTCACCGAAATCGGCAGCACCCGTAGCCGCGGGCTCTTCTCCGCCCTCTCGCAGCACGGGGTGGTTCCGCAGCGACTGCAGCATGCCTGCCAGTACCGTAACGAAGCCGCTGCCGCCTGCATCCACCACGCCCGCATCCTTCAAAAGAGGAAGCAGCTCGGGAGTGATGGCAAGGGTCTCATTGGCGACCTTGAGGATATAGACGAAAAACGCCTTGGGATCCCCCTCGAAGCGCCCCTTACGGGTGGCCTCTATGCCGCGCTCGGCACAGATGCGCATCACCGTCAGAATGGTACCCTCGGTGGGGGTCATTACCGCGCCGTATGCCTCTCTGGTGCCGCGCTCAAAGGCATTGGCCAGGTCGGCGGAATCCACCTCCTCCAGCCCCTTCAGCGCTTTGGCAAAGCCGCGGAAAAACAGAGAAAGGATAGCGCCCGAGTTACCTCTGGCGGCACGCAGCATACTATCCGCCACTTTAGTGGCGCAATCCGAAACGGTGCCCTCAAACTCACGCAGATTCTGAATGGTGCTCATCGTGAGGCTCATATTCACGCCGGTATCACCGTCGGGCACGGGAAACACGTTCAGCGCGTTGATCGCCGCCTGATCATTGTTCAATGCATTGGCGGCGGAAATACACATTTCCGAAAACTTTTTGCCATCGATCTTCAAGGCGTCACCTTTCCTTTCCGATGAAGAAGAGGGCCACAACACCGGGGCCGGCGTGCGCGCCGATGACAGGGCCGACATAATCGATCACAAAGGCTTCAACGCCCATCGTTTCACGGATGCGGTCGGCCAGGTAGTTGGCATCCTCCTCGCAATCGCCGTGGCTGATGAACACGGTCTGGGAAGCAGGATCAATGGCACTTTCCTTCATACGGGCGCAAAGCGCCTCCAGCGAGCCCTTACGGCCACGTGCCTTGGCAACGTTGATCAGGTGTCCTGCCTCGTCAACATGCATCACGGGCTTGATCTGCAGCATAGAGCCCACAACAGCGGTGGCAGCACTGATACGGCCGCCGCGCTTGAGGAAAAAGAGATCATCCACGGTAAACCAATGGCACACGCGATGCTTGGTCTCCTCCGCAAAGGCACAGACGGTGCGCAGGTCGGCACCCTCCTCGCGCTTTTTCGCGCAAAGATAGACGAGCAGGCCCTGGCCGAGTGAGGCGCAGAGCGTATCTACGGCGCAGATCGTGCGCTCGGGATACTGATCCTTCAGCTCCCTGGCGGCCACAAAGCCGGCGTTATAGGTACCGGAAAGGCCGGAGGAGAAGCCGAGATACAACACGTCGTTCCCTGCCTGCAGCTGCGACTCAAATACGTTTTTGAAGCTCTCGATAGCAACAGCGGAGGTGGTTGCGCTCTTTTTACTGCGCAAAAATGCATAAAAATTCTTAATGTCGATCTGATCGTTGGGCCGAGGCTCCTGGCCCTCCAGCGTAACGGCAAGCGGCACGGAGATGATCGAATATTTCGCAAGCATATCAGCCGACAGATCGGCCGATGAGTCGGTAACGATGACGTATGCCATAATAGTTTTCCTTTCTGCAATAAGCGTAAAAAGTTCTTGACAAGCGCCCTGTGAAGTGCTAAACTTTTATCAGTTATACATGTAACATATGTATTTTACCATTTTTTATGCATTTTGTCAATCTTAACATATTTCCATGTTACATTTCAAGGAGGTTTGTTTGTGAAAATACTGAGAACGCGCCGCGCAAAGAACGAATCGAACCGCTTGGCCAAGGAATGTATCGTGACCGCTCTGATCGAGCTGATGAAGGTGCGGGATTATCACCGCATTTCGATCACGGATATTACCCGCAAGGCGGGTGTTTCCCGAATGGCTTACTATCGAAATTACACCTCTAAAGAGGACATACTGAACAAGTATATGGAGGATGTTGGCATCGCCATTCACGAAAAACTGGAAAACATTGCTACCGAGGACGACATGTACGGCTATTTTCTGGCCCTTTTCGAGCAGCTTGGTGCCCATATGGATATCGGCATCACTGCCTATCGCGCCAATCTCGGCGAGCTGATCCTGCATAATATTACAAAAAACATGAAGCTTTCCTTCCCGCCCGATGAAAAGGACGCGGAATCGCGGCACCGCTATCTGTTTTTGGCCGGTGCCTTCTATAACGTATTCATTGAATGGTTGAAAGCCGGATGTACCGAAAGCTGTGAGGAAATGGCACACGTTTGTGCCATTCTTGCCTGCGAGGGCTGCCGTCCGGAGAGAGGAGCAAATACCCATGAGTAACCCATTGAAGGTCGGCGTCGTCGGGCTCGGTCTGATCGGCGGCTCGATGGCAAGAGCCTACAGCTCGGCAGGACACGCCGTGCTGGCACATGATATCAACAACAGCGCTTTGGAGGCCGCCTTGGCGGAAAATGCCATCTGCGGCAGACTGACCGCCGAAAACGTTGCGGAATGCGATGTGATCTTTCTCGGCATCTACCCCAGAGCCGCTATGGCCTGGCTGCGCGTGACCGCGCCGCACCTTACCGAACACTCTGTGGTCATTGACCTGTGCGGTACCAAGCGTGGCATTTGTGAGACCTGCTTCGGGATGGCGCGAGAGTACGGCTTCACCTTTGTGGGCGGACATCCCATGGCAGGCACGCAGTATTCCGGCTTTGAAAACAGTAAAAACGGCTTGTTCAAGGGGGCGCCGATGGTCATCGTACCCGCAAATCCCGACGATGAGAAGGTCTTGACACGCGTGCGTGAGCTGCTGGCTCCCGTGGGCTTTGGATCGATCACAGTCTCCACCGCCGAGATGCACGACCGCATCATCGCCTTTACCTCTCAGCTAGCCCACGTGGTCTCCAACGCCTACGTCAAGAGCCCCAACGCGCAGGTGCACAAGGGCTTTTCCGCAGGCTCCTATCGGGATCTGACCCGTGTGGCTTGGCTCAATGAGCATATGTGGACCGAGCTGTTTATGGAAAACAGCGATTATCTGACCGAGGAGATCGACGGCATCATCAAGGCGCTGACCGCTTATCGCGATGCGATGGCAGCAGGCGATGCCGGAAGGCTGCAGGAGCTGCTGCGCGAAGGCCGCATCTCCAAGGAAAAGGTTGACCGAGGAAGCGAGGAGGACCAATGAAAACCGTTACCGTAAGGGCATCCAAGACCTATGACGTACAGATCGGCAAAGGCCTGCTTTCGAGTGCGGGCGAGCGCCTCCGGGCACTTTTTTCCGCCCCTCGCAAGATCATGCTGGTATCCGACGATACCGTCCGCGCCCTCTGGGGCGATACGCTGCTGACCTCTCTGGAGTCGGCAGGATACACCGTTTACGAATTCGTTTTTCCCCACGGCGAGACCTCCAAGACCACCGACACGATCGTGGCGCTTTGGGAGGCGTTGGCAAAGGCGAATCTGACCCGCACCGATCTGATCGCTGCCCTCGGCGGCGGCGTGGTCGGTGACATGGCCGGCTTTGCCGCCGCCACCTTTCTGCGCGGCATTCCCTTTGTGCAATTCCCCACCACTCTGCTGGCGATGGTGGATTCCTCTGTAGGAGGCAAGACAGGTGCTGACCTTGCCGTTGGCAAAAATCTGATCGGTGCCTTCCATCAGCCCTCTGCCGTATTCTGCGACGTGGACACCCTGCAGACCCTGCCCCCGGAGATCTTTGCCGACGGCTGTGCAGAGGTCATCAAATACGGCTATATCAACGACCCTGCCCTGCTGCAGATGCTGGAAAAGCCCTTTGCCGACGACCCGGAGGAGATCATCGCCCGTTGCGTTTCTGACAAGCGCGATCTGGTGGAGGCCGATGAGCGCGACACCGGCGCACGGCAGCTGCTCAACCTGGGTCATACCGCAGGCCATGCCGTGGAGCTGCTTTCGGATTTCAAGATCTCCCATGGCAGCGCTGTGGCGATCGGAATGGTACTGATGGCCAAGGCAGCGGTGGCCGCCGATCTGTGTGACAGCGACGTACCCGGCCATATGGAGCGGATGCTGCGCCAATATCACCTCCCCACCACCTGCAGCTTTACGGCAGATGCCTTGGCTCGCGTGGCGCTTTCCGACAAGAAGCGAAAGGGTGACAGCATCACGCTGGTTCTGCCCGATCGCATTGGAAACAGCCGTTTACATACCGTCTTTGCAGACAGTCTTTCCGCCTTTTTGCAGGGAGGCCTCTGATCCCCTTCAAGGAGCTCCTATGAATATCACATTACATCATCCCACTTTTGCCTCTGAGGTCGTGGCGCCCACCTCAAAATCGGCGGCGCACCGCGTGCTGATCGCAGCCGCCTTTGCCAATGCGCCGTCACGCGTACGCGTGACCGGTGCCGGTGCGGATATTGCCGCTACCATACGCTGCCTTACAGGTCTCGGCGCCGTAATTACAGAGCACCCCGACAAGGATGGCAGTGCGTGGCTGGAGGTCACGCCGATCGTCGCGCCCGTACACAATGCACTGCTGGATTGTGGCGAATCCGGCTCCACCCTGCGTTTTATGGTCCCCATTGTTGCCGCACTCGGCACGGGGGCAACCTTCATCCGCCGCGGCAGACTGCCCGAGCGCCCGATGGAGCCCCTTGCCTCTGAGCTGCTGGCACACGGTGTGAAAAGCACCGACAACGCGGATGGCTCGCTGACTGTTCGCGGCAAGCTGACCGCCGGTGATTACAGCATCGCAGCCAACGTCTCCTCTCAATTCGTAACGGGTCTGCTCTTTGCCCTCTCCTTGTTGGATGCCCCCTCCGTCCTTACCCTCACCGGTGAGATCGAGTCGGCACCCTATATCGACATGACGGTAAATGCTCTCGCCGCCTTTGGCGCGGCTCCGATGCGCACAGCCGACGGACGCATTTACCGATTGGGTGGCTGCGCGCTCCGCACCCCCGGCAGGCTCTATCCCGAGGGGGATTTTTCGGGGGCAGCCTTCCCTTTGGCGGCAGGCGCCATCGGAAAGAGCGCCGTGACCGTCAGCGGACTCTCCCTTGACTCGGCACAGGGAGATATGGAGATCCTTTCTCTGCTGGAGCGCTTTGGCGCCGCAGTTCACAAAAACGAAGCAACCGGCTCTGTGACTGTATCTCCCGCCCCTCTGCACGGCATTGACATCGATGCGCGCCAGATTCCCGATCTGGTACCGATCCTGGCGGTGATCGCCGCCACGGCCCGGGGCGTTACCCACATCACGGGAGCGGCAAGGCTGCGCCTCAAGGAAAGCGATCGCATTGCCACTACGGCGGCTATGCTCCGCGCACTTGGCGGCAGGGTGACCGAGACCGCGGACGGGCTGACCATTGAGAGTTCTGTCCTCACGGGTGGCACCGTGGACGGTGCAAATGACCACCGCATCGTGATGAGCGGTGCCATTGCTGCGCTCTGTACCAAGGGAGATGTGACCATCCTCGGCACAGAGGCGGTCTCCAAATCCTATCCGGCATTTTTTGAGCTGATCCATTCCGCCGACTGAAAGGAACACTTATGGCAAACCAATACGGCAACAATCTGAAATTATCCATATACGGAGGCTCGCACGACGCATGCATCGGCATGCGTCTTTCGGGCTTTCCAAGGGGCTTTACCCCCGACCGCGAGGAGCTGCTCCGCTTTATGGCAAGACGTGCCCCGAACGGCGGCGCCTTTTCCACACCGCGCAAGGAGCCGGATACCCCCGAATTTCTCACCGGCTTTTCGGATAACACCACGAACGGAGAGGAAATTCACGCCGTCATCCGCAACACGAACGCCCATTCCAAGGATTATTCCTTTATCTATGATACCCCGCGCCCCGGCCACGCCGATTACGCCGCTCTGTGCAAATACGGCCCCACGGTGGACCTGCGCGGCGGCGGCCATTTTTCAGGCAGACTGACCGCTCCCCTTTGCATTGCGGGCGGCCTTGCGCTGCAATATCTTGCCACCAAGGGTGTGACGGTGGGGGCGCATATTGAGGCGATCCACGGTGTTCACGACGACCGATTTGATGCAGTAGGCATTGACGCTGCGCAGCTGAACACGCTGAAGGCAATGCCCTTTCCCGTGCTGAATGCCGCCGCCGGCGAGCAAATGCAGCAGGAGATCTCCGCGGCCAGGGCCGCGCGGGATTCGGTAGGCGGTGTGATCGAATGTGCCGTAACGGGGCTTGAAAAGGGCCTTGGTGAGCATATGTTCCGCGGTGTGGAGGGGCGTGTTGCCGCGCTGCTCTTCTCGATCCCTGCCGTAAAGGGAGTGGAGTTCGGCGAGGGCTTCGGCGCCGCTGCGCTGTTTGGCAGCGAGAACAACGACCCCTATCGCACCGACGGCAATACCGTGACCACCGCCACCAACCGCTGCGGCGGTATTCTCGGCGGCATGACCAACGGTATGCCCCTTATTTGCCGCGTGGCCTTTAAGCCCACGCCCTCCATTGCAAAGGAGCAGCAGACCGTTTCTCTTTCCCGTATGGAGAACACCACCCTATCGGTGCCCGGCAGACACGACCCCACCGTTGTAGTCCGTGCCGTGCCCGTGGTGGAGGCCGCCCTCGCATTGGCGGTGCTCGACCTGTATCTTGACCAAAATTCCTGAACCGTGAGGCAGATTTCATGAAAGATATTTCCAAGATCCCTTCCCTTGAAGAATCCCGTGCGGCCATCGACCGCATCGACCGTGAGCTGGTAAGACTTTTCTGCGAGCGTATGAGCGTTTCCGCCAACGTGGCGGAGTACAAGCGCCTGGTGGGAAAGCCCGTAACCGATGCCGCAAGAGAGCGCGCGCTGCTTGCCAAGATCTCGGATCTGGCCGGTCCGCAGATGGAGGAGCACGCACGCACGCTGTACGCTTCTATCCTTTCGATCTCCCGCGCCTATCAGCACGAATGGCTGAACACCACCTCCAAGCTGGAGCTCAAGATCAAGAACGCCAAGGCAAATACCTCTCCCCTCTTTCCCTTCAGAGCCACTGTGGCCTGCCAAGGTGTGGAGGGTGCCTATTCGCTGAAGGCTGCCGAACGGCTCTTTGGCTGCCCCGAGGTCAGCTTTTACAAAACCTTTGACGACGTATTCTCCGCCATCGACAAGGGAGAATGCCGCTATGGCATCCTGCCCATCGAAAACAGCACCGCCGGCTCGGTCACGCAGATCTATGATCTGATGTCCCGCCATCGCTTCTACATCGTGCGTGCCCTCAGACTGAAGGTGGACCATTGCCTGCTCGTCAAGCCCGGCACCAAGCGCGAGGATATCCGCGAGGTGCTCTCACATCAGCAGGCGCTGTCCCAGTGCGCCGGCTATATCGCCGACCTTGACAATGTGAAGGTGACCCCCGTTTCCAACACGGCCAAGGCCGCAGAGCTGGTGCGCGACACCGAGGATGCGTGCTGTGCCGCTATTGCCAACAAGGAATGCGCGGCCATCTACGGCCTCTCGGTGCTGGAGGAGGATATTCAGGATAACGGTAACAACTATACCCGTTTCATCTGCATTTCCAAGGTCCCCGAGATCTACCCCGGTGCGGACAAGACCTCCATCATTCTCACCGTGCCCCACAAGCCCGGTAGCCTTTCACATCTGCTGGCCCAGATCGATGCAATGCACATCAATCTGACCAAGCTGGAGTCCCGTCCGATCCCCGGTCACGACTTTGAATTTTTGTTTTATTTCGATCTGGAGTGCCCCATTGAGTCCCCCGCCCTGCTCCGCTTGCTGGGCGAGCTGGAAAGCTCCAGCGAAAAATTCCGCTATCTCGGCACATACAGGGAGATGCTATAATGAAAAACGAAAAGCTTTGTCCCAAATGCAACGGAAATAACATCCTGCGCTTTGAGGGAGAGGTTGGCCCTTACGGCACCGGAAACAATATGCAGGTCAGCTTTTTTCACGCCGTAAAGGTCCATCGCTACATCTGTACCTCCTGCGGCTTTACCGAGGAATGGGTGGACCGCGAGGACATTCAAAAGATCGCAACCAGCAAAAAAGTAAAAAGGTAAGCTATGATAACTGAAACGCACATCCGCGCCGGACTGATCGGCGCAAAGCTGGGTCACAGCTTTTCCCCTCGCATCCACGCAGCCCTTGCCGACTACCCCTACGAGCTTTTTGAGCTGGAGGAGCAGGAGGTCGGCAGCTTTCTGCAAAAAGGCGATTTTGATGCATTGAACGTGACCATTCCCTACAAAAAGACTGTAATGCCCTTTTTACAGGAGATCTCCCCCGAGGCACGGCGCATCGGCGCGGTGAACACCATCCTGCGCCGCCCCGACGGCAGTCTTGTGGGCCACAACACCGATTATGCGGGATTTTCTGACCTGGTGCAGGACTGCGGCGTGCCGTTGCAGGGCAAAAAGGTGCTGGTGCTGGGATCCGGAGGTGCCTCCCGCACGGCGGTGACCGTTGCCACCGATATGGGCGCGCGCGCCGTGGCGGTGATCTCCCGTAACGGGGAGGACAACTACAACAATTTGGAGCGCCACGCGGATGCGGAGATCATCATCAACGCCACCCCCGTCGGTATGTATCCCAAAAACGGTGCAGCGCCCCTTTCCCTTTCCGCCTTCCCATGCTTGCAGGCAGTGCTGGATATGATCTACAATCCTGCCCGTACGGCGCTTTTACTGGAGGCGGAGGCAAGGGGCATCCCCCATCGCAACGGCCTTTTGATGCTGGTCTCGCAGGCAAGGCGTGCCGCAGAGCTGTTTTTGAATACCGTTATCGGGGATAACGAGGTCACGCGCATCACGAATGCCATTGCAAGAGACACCGAAAACATCATTCTGATCGGCATGCCCGGGTGCGGCAAATCCACCCTTGGCAAAGAGATCGCCGCAAGGCTCGGGCGCGAGCTTGTGGACTGCGACGCCGAGATCGTGAAGGCGGCAGGCTGCCCCATTCCGCAGATCTTTGCGGAGCGAGGGGAGGAGGGCTTCCGTGCCATCGAGACTGAGGTCCTCGGAGAGCTCTCCAAAAAAAGCGCGCTGGTGATCGCCACCGGCGGCGGCGTGGTCACAAGAGAGCGAAACTACCCCCTGATGCATCAGAACGGCAGGATCCTCTTTTTGGATATTGCCCCCGACGCCCTGCCCACCGACGGACGCCCACTTTCTCAGAAAAGATCCCCTGCTGTGCTATATGCGGAGCGACTGCCCCTTTACCGCAAAATGGCGGATGAGATCATCCAAATTGACAGAGATATTGCCAAAAACACCGAAAGGATCATGGAGGTACTTGCAAAATGAAGCTGCTGGTGATCAACGGCCCCAATCTGAATATGCTGGGCATTCGCGAGCCGGGCATTTACGGAGACCGGAGCTTTGCCGCTCTGTGTGATTTTATCAAGGCGTCCGTCGCCGAGGTCGGCGCAGAATGCGAGCTGTATCAATCCAACCACGAGGGCTGCATTGTAGATAAGATTCAGGAGGCGTATGGCGTTTTTGACGGCATCGTGATCAATCCGGGCGCCTACACCCACACCAGCGTGGCGATCCTGGATGCCCTTTCAGCCGTCCACATCCCCACGGTGGAGGTACACATCTCCAACGTAATGGAGCGAGAGGAGTTCCGCCATCATTCCTACGTGTCTCTCGTAGCGAAAAAGACCTATATGGGGCTTGGCTTTGAGGGCTACCGTAAAGCGGTCCGCTATCTTGTGCTTGGAGAGGAATAAGCAAGAAAAAGGAGCGATAACGGCAAATGCCGTTATCGCTCCTTTTTGTATTGCGCAGGAGATCTCCCCATGCGGCGACGAAACTCACGGGAAAAATGGCAGGGCTCGGAAAAGCCGCTGAGCAATGCCGCCTCCTCCACCGAAAACTGACCGCTTTCCAGCAGCTGTGCCGCATAGGTCACACGGCGGCGGGCAAGCTGCTCATGAGGCGAAACGCCGTATTTTTCGCGGAACAGCCGTCTGAAATACACCTCGCTGATGCCGCAGGCGGCGGCAAGCTCCCGCACCTGAAGATCCGGATCTGTGTACCGTTTTTGCAAAATTCCCTCCGCAGGGATCAGCAGCGCCGCACGATCCGAGGAGAGATAGCCGCGCGCCTCCGCCCGCAGGACTCCAAGCACCGCCTCATACAGGCAATGCCGCGCGAGCAGCGCCGCCTCGGGGCGCTGCTCCTTCCAGGCGCGGCACGCTGTGCGGAAGTGCTTCTCCAAAGGGTCGGTATCTCGCAAATAGGTGGCAAACGGGGCGGTTTTCGGCAGGTTTTCTGCCTGAAAATTGATGGCATAGCAATCACCGGAGCAAACGTTTTCTACCTGATAGCTGCTCCCCTTGGGCAGATAGAACAACGCCCCGGGGCGGGTCTCCAGCACGGTTCCGTCCGAAAAACGATACCGTTTATGCCCTTCTTCGTCCCCCAGCACCAAGCCGTGTGTGGGGCGATCGGTATGCACCGCCTTACCCGTGCCCTTTTCGACGTGAACGGCGATGGCGATATCCGTTACGATCATTTTTTCCCAATCCTTCATCGTATCACCTCGCATCTATTCTAACATTTTGTTTCGTTTTCGTCAAGTTTTTTCTTTTCGTCATTTACAAAAGGGGCGCTTTGCCTTATACTGGTAACAGTAAAAAACGGAGGTGCTTTATGGAATACATCAAGGATCGCGACCTTTCCTACATTCTAAACAAATATCACGATGCATCCGCCCCTTGGACGGGGATGGGGCGCTTTCGGCCCGCAAACGCTCCCTTCGAGCCCGAAACGGGCAAGGATCCCGACGAGATCCTTGAGATGATCCTTGCGCAGGATGCCGCGCTCTCGGAGCTGCCCCGCCCCATCCGCAAGGCGAGAGCGTTGGTGCTGGTACTGGAGAACACCCGCATTGCTGCCGACCCAAGAGACCCCTACCCTGCCATTCAATGCATCGACCGCCCCCTCACCAAAACGCTGGTAAACAAAAGAGTGGTGGCGCACCGCATTGCCCCCGAGGCAGAGGAGGCGCGCCGCGCCCTGGAAAAGAGCGGCGCAGCTACCATCTGGCTGGACTACGACCACAGCGTGCCTGTGTGGGAGCGGATCTTTTCCCTGGGCTTCTCGGGGCTTTTGGAGGGCGTGAAAGAGGCAAAGGAGCAACACCGCGCGGCGGGAACCCTGACCGCAGAGGCGACCGCTCTTTTTGACAGCGTGATCCTTGCCTACGAGGGCATTCTTTGCTTCATCGACCGCCTCGCCGACAACGCGGAAAAAACGGCGGGCTGCGAGCGGCAGGCCGCAGCCCTCTGCAAGCTGCGGAGCGGCACCCCTGATACCCTTTACGAGGCGCTGCTGCTGAGCTACCTTTACTTCATGATCAGCGAGCATATCGACCATATGCAGGTGCGTTCTCTGGGGCAGATGGATAAGCTGTTCCGCCCCTATTTTGAGGGAGATCTGGCAAGAGGGGTGAGCGAGGAGGCGCTGCGCCGCGAATGGGCCTATTACTTCCTGCAATTCTCCGCCATCGGCAACTATTGGAACCAGCCCATGTTCCTCGGCGGCAACGACGAAAAGGAGCAGACCGAGATCTGCCCCCTTTCCTACCTCATTCTGGACGTATACGATAAGATGGGGATCTACAGCCCCAAGATCCAGATCAAATATAATAAGGAGACCCCCGACGCCCTTTTGCAAAAGGCGCTGGATATGATCAGGCGAGGGCATAACAGCATCGTGTTCGTGTCCGATGCCCGCGTCCGCCGCGTGCTGATGCAGGAGGGTGCGGATGCCGATGCGGCGCGCACCGCCAACATCCGCGGCTGCTATGAGTTTGACATTGCCGGCGGCATGAATATGGGCATGAACTACGTGAACCTGCTCAAGCCCTTGGAATATGCTATGCACGAAGGGCTTGACGGTCGTACCGGTGCGCCGGACGGGCTGCCCTGCCCTGCGGAGTTTGACAGCTTTGAGGCGTTCCTCGCCGAGTACAAGCGGCAGCTGAAAAATCTGCTGCAAAAGGTGATGTCCCTTACCAATACGTTGGACTGTCTGCTGACCGAGATCAACCCTACCCTGCTGCTGACCGCCACCTCGCGGACCGCGCTGGAGCGCGCCAAGGACCCTCTTGCCGGGGGCGCCGCCACCAACAATTCGTGTATAAACCTGGGCGGCACTGCCACGGTGACAGACTCCCTTTGCGCCATCCGCCAACTTGTGTTTGAGCGAAAAGAAATGACGCTGCAGGAGCTGCGCTCGGTGCTGGACAGCAATTTTGAGGGGCAGGAGCTGCTCCGCCGGCGCCTGCTTGCAGGCGAGGAGAAGTTCGGAAACGGACGGGAGCGCCCCGATGCATTGGCGTTGGACATCCTCACCTTTGCGGCAGAGACCGTGAACGCCACCCCCAATGCCGCCACCAGAGGCGGTCGCTGGCACATGGGCACCCACGTGGCAAGACAGATCTTTGATCAGGGCGCCAAGAGCATTGCCACCCCCGACGGGCGACTTGCCTTTGCCGAGTACTCCAAAAATCTTTCCCCCGTTTTGGGGCAAGCAAAAAGCGGCGTGACCGCTGCCATACTGTCGGTGGTCAAATTCCCCACTGAGGTGATCGCCTCGGACGACTGTCTGGACGCCGCCTTCCACCCCTCTACCGTGCGGGGCGCAGGCGGCCTTACTGCCATGCTGGGGCTGCTACGCACCTTTGATGCCCTTGGTGGACACGCCATTCATTTCAATATATTTGATACGAAAATCCTGCATGACGCGCAGGAGCATCCTGAGCGGTATGAGGATCTGCAGATCCGTGTCAGCGGCTGGAACGCGCTCTTTAACCATATGGAAAAGGCGGAGCAGGACAGCTACATCCGTCAAGCGGAGGCGGCAACGAATTAACGCAAAAAGCAAGCCGTCGGGCAAATGCCCGACGGCTTGCTTTTTGCGTTTTATTTCGCGTAATAGATCTTCAGCTGACCCTTGACGACGGAGCTTTCCACCTCCTCGTCGGAAAGGCAGATAACACGCTTGTCGCTGACCGCCCGCAGGATGGCGGCGGTGGCCTCCCGCATCTGCTTCTTGCCGCCGAGCACCACGGTGGGCACGTCGTAGCGCAGGATCTCGCGGATCTCGTCACAAAGGATCACGCCGCGAAAATAGCTACTGCATTGCAGCGGTGTAGCACCGAACATATTCTTTTGCACGCGGGTCTTGAATACCGCCTTATTGATACCGTTCTCCAGCGCGTAACGATAGCCCGTGAGCAGATATTCCGCATCAAAGCCTTCCACCGACATGTCCACCGCATCCCCCAGGATCGTGTGCTGGGAAAGCGCGTAGAACATCTCGCCTGACAGTAGTGTGGAGAAGCTCTCAATCCGCCCCTCAGCATCGGTTTTTATCACCTTGGAATGAGAACCCGGCAGCACGTAGACGCAGGCACCGTAGGCTTCATCCATCAGCCCCATCAGCTCGGTCTCCTCGCCGCGCATCATATCGGTGATCGCAAAATCACCCATGCATTTCACGCCGCGCATAAAGACGAAAGGAATGCCGGAGACCTCGGGAAGAATGACCTCCTTCATGGCATCGTGCAGACCTGCAAGTCCAATGGGAGCAATGGCGTGAGGCAAGGTGTAAAGTCCGAACTCGGAGGTGATCATACCCGAGGCGAGAATGCGCTCCACGTCGCTCTCTTTCAGCGAATTGCGGGTCAAAAGCTCAGAAATCCTGTTACGTATTGCGTTTTTTTGCGCATTTTGGTCCTTTCTGGCGGCACCTGCTCCGCCGGAAAGCTTTACGGCATCCACCACTTTTTCACCTTTCAAAAGCGAGATACGGGTATTGGTGGTGCCGCCGTCGATCGTCAGAAAAGCAGCCATTTCAGTCCTCCCAAAGTGTGCGATCGATGTTAGGGGTCAGCTGTGCCAGCATACCGCCGTCCACCACCAGCTCCGCGCCCGTGGTGTTGCGGGATTGGTCGCTGCCCAGATACCATGCCGCGTTGGCAATATCCTCAAACTCTGCGATATCGTGAATGGGGGTATAGTTTGGCAGGCAGTATTTTGCATTATTCACGTTGTTTTGCCAGCGCTCGGTCTTGATCATGCCCGGCAGCACGCAGTTGGAGCGGATACCGTATTTACCGAGATCCACCGCAAGGGATTTGGACATAGCGAGGATGGCGCTTTTGGAGGAGCAATAGGCGCAGCGATTTTCGGTCACACGAAGGGCGGAGTTGGAGGTGATAAAGACGATGGCGCCCTTTCCCTTCTCCTTCATCTGCCGCGCCGCCTCACGCGCCAGCATGAAATTCCAGCCCACGTTGGTCTGATACACCGCCATAAAGTCCGCCATGTCCACCTCCAGGCTCACCTGACCGATGCCCAGATTGGCGGCATTCAGCACCAAGGTGTCCAACAGATAGCCCATAGAACGGATATCCGCAAAGATCGCCTTCACGTTCTCCTCGTCAAAGATGACCGTTTCGTAGCCCTTGGCGAATATCCCGTAGGACGTGGCGAGCTTTTCGGCTGCTGCGGCGGCATCCGCACCCCGTCTGCTGCCGATAAAGACGTCATAGCCCTCTTTGGCAAAGCGCTCGGCAATGGCGTAGCCCGTGCCATTGGTAGCGCCGGTCACAAACACTGATTTTCTCATACCGTTTGCCGTCATTTTTTCTGTTCCTCCTCAAATTCCGCATCCGCCAACGCGCAGAATCGTTTGATCAATGCGATCTCGTTCGGGTCATAGGGGCGCAGATTGGGACGGTAGAGATCGTGAAACCATTTGGTAAAATCCACATCCGGCTCGGTGCCGTTCAAATATTTTGACCAGGTGCCCTCCCAGGGCTCATAGGTCTGATATTTGCCCGCCACGAAGCCCCAGTTGTAGCAGCCGATCCTTTCCATATAGAAAAGGGGGATCAGGCTGAAGACGTCGTTGTGTAAGCAGCGCCCCAGCCACTCGGTATTGAGGATGGGTCTGCCCTGCTTTTTCAGCCACTTGATCAGGCGCACGTGATGCTCGTAATCCTTGTAGAAATGATAGGAAACAAGATCCGAATTTTCCAACGCGTACCGCTCCACATCATTTAGCTTCACGCCCGTGTCTGTAAACTCAAAATGCCACACGCCGCAGGTCAGAGGCTGGGAGGGGGCGCAGGCGCGCACCTCCTCGAACATTCTTTGCAGCAAGGGCAAGGCCAACGGTGCGCGCTTGCTGTTGCCCGGCTCATTGTAAACATCCCAGATGCAGATGCGCGCGTCATTCTTATGACGGGTCACGATCTCCCGCACCATGCGAAAATAGTCCTCCCGACTCTCGGGCTCGTCCAGATAAAAGTGGGGGGCGGGACCCGTGTGCAAGGTGCTGTGCTGAGAGCGTTTTCTGCCCCCGTGGTAGCCCCAATCGTATTTTTGCTCTCCCAGATAGGGCGGGCACCAGCCCTCCCCCTTGGGGGGCATGCAGTCGTTTGCCAGGGTGATCATACAGGAGATCCCATACTTGGCGCAAAGGTCCAGATAGCGATCAAAATGCTCAAAGAAAAAGTCGTGCTCCCCCTTCCAGACCGCATATTCCACGATCAGTCGAACGGTGTTGAAGCCTGTCTCCCGCATCAGCTTCAGCTCCTCCTCGGTGGTGGCAAAGCGTTCCTCCCAGCCGTGGGATTGCCACTGATCGATGCGATTGGCACAATCGGCGCTCATATAGTTGCAGCCGCGCAGCCAAGGGCGAGCATTATACCATTCCCAGGCGCGCTCGGCGCTCCATCTTTCCTTCATAAAAGCCTCCCAAATGTTGAAAAATTCCGCACACGTGTGCGTTTTTCGCGATTTTTTCTTACCAATCGGCTACGCTGCCGTCCTCGTGATACAGGCGCGGCGTGCTCCATTTGCCGTCGTAGATCTTATCCTGAAGCGCTTGCTCATCCAGCTCCACACCAAGGCCGGGGCCCTCCGGAATGGCGATATATCCCTGCTCGATGACAAAGGGCTTTTTGATGTAGCCCACACCCAGATCCGACTTGTCGGGGTTACCGGGATGCTCCTGTACCAGGAAGTTCGGAGTGCAGGCATCCAGCTGCAGGCAGGCCGCCAGCGAGATGGGGCCAAGAGGATTATGTGGCGCAACGGTGCCGAAATACAGCTCGGACATGGTGGCGATCTTTCTGCCCTCAAAGATGCCGCCGCAATGGCAGATATCGGGCTGCACCACGCTGACCGCCTGCTTTTCCAGCAGCTGGCGGTATTCCCACTTGCCGAACAGGCGCTCACCTGCGGCGATCGGGATAGAGGTGGAACGGGCGATGTTCACCATGCAGTCCACGTTCTCGGGCAGGCAGGGCTCCTCGATAAAGAAGGGCATATAGGGCTTCAGCTCCTCCGCCAGGCGCACCGCCATGGCAGGGCTGACGCGACCGTGAAAGTCGATGGCAAGATCCACGCCCATGCCGATCCGCTCGCGGACGGCGGCAAAGCGCTCCACGTGCTTTGCGGTATTTTCCGGATTGTCGATGGGCTTGATGGGCGGAATGATGGAATACTTCAGCGCCGTGTACCCCTCCTGCAATCTCTGATCGGCAATTTCCAGCATTTCAGAGATCGGAAATTCTCCCGGAACGCCTGCGCGCTTCACGTGGGTATACATACGGATCTTATCACGGCATTTGCCGCCAAGCATCTCGTAAACGGGGCAGTTGTAATACTTGCCCTTGATATCCCAAAGCGCCTGCTCAATGCCGCTGATGGCAGAAAGCATCAGGGGGCCGCCGCGGTAAAAGCCACCACGGTAGAGGGCCTGCAAATGATGCTCGATCATCATAGGATCCTTGCCGATGAGATATTCCTCATACTCCTTGACCACCGCCTCCACCGAGGTGCAATGGCCTTCCAGCACAGGCTCGCCGAGACCGACGATATCAGCATCGGTATAGACCTTCAAAAACATCCATCTGGGTTTGACCTTGATCAGCTCCAGCTTTGTGATCTTCATAGTTTTCTCCTTTTTCAAGCAAAGTAATTTTAGAATGATAGGTGTCAGTAGCACCCGGTGCCAGAAAGGGTATCGCGGCATACCCCAAGGGATAAGGTGCGTTAGCGGCATCCACCGCAGCTGTCTGAGGCTCCAGGCAAATGAAGCGATCCGCATCACCGTTATAGACCAGACGCCAACCGTATTTCGCATCGTTTTCGTACACCACGGTAAGCCCTCGGGCGCGTTCTCTTAGCGTGATCTTCCCTGCACCGCAGCTTTTGTAGTGCCGGCTGATCTTTTGCGAGAAAGGGTTAAAATCCGATATTTTAAGTGCGTCGGTGACGGCATCCTCAGGAAGTATCCTTCCGGTGGGAAGATAGGTCTTCATATCCCGTTCCACATAGTCAGAGACCTCAGCTCCCACCAAAACATCTCCGCCTGCAATGCCGTGCAGATCGAAGGTGGTATGAAATCCCAACAAAATCGGCATATTGGTCTCTGAAAGATTTGTAACGGAAACGGTCTGTGCCAGCCCCGTTTCGCTCAGCACATAGCTCATACGAATGACAAAATCGTGGGGGAAGCCGGTCATCTCGCCTTGATGCACAAAGGCGCAGGTGATACGGTCACATGCCTGCTCCTCGATCGCAAAGGGCAGCTGATGCAAAACGCCATGCAGATGGCACCCGGTGCTCGGCTCGTTGATCGGGAAGTGATATTCTCTCCCCTCAAAGCGAAACACGCCACCCGAAATGCGATTCACGGGAAAGAGAATGGGCATGCCATACAAAAACGGATCGTCCAAGCCTTTCTCATATGCCGGTTCGCGCAAAATGCGCAGTCCGTATCGTTCGTGATGCAGGCTGATACAGTTAGCACCGCGATCTGCATTGATCCGTGCCGTCCAAGGGCCGTGCCGCAATGTCCGAATGTTCATGCATTCTCTCCTGCAAAAAAGATTACACCTTCATTATACATTCTTTTCAAAAAAAGAACAAGTCAAAAGTCGATCTATCGTCACCAAAAGGTAATATTTTTAGCTTCAAGTTTCAAAAAGAGCGGTCACACCTCTCAAATCGACATTTTGCGAGCAGGCTCTTGTATTTTTTGAAATTCCAATTATTTTCTTTGATTTTCTAATTTTAAAATTTCTTTTTCTTGATTTTGGGGTTTAAAAATCCGAAATTTGGCGTTTTTTGTCAAAAAGAAAAGGATCCGCGCCAAAAGCGGATCCTTTTTCGACACTTACCAAATGATGGCAAGAGCACGCTGCAAGCGTTTGTGCTCCTCCTCATCCGTACCGGCCATTGCGGTAGAGGTGAGCAGATTGTTATAAAGCAAGGCTCTGTTCTCTTCCTTTTCGGTATGAACGCCAAGCGCAGAAAGTGTGGTGGGCAGGCCGTGCGAACGCATATCGGCAGCAAAGCCCTCAACCTCGTCCTCTCTGCCATTGTAATAAAGCTGTGCCAGAAGTCCGATACCAACGATCTCACCGTGCAAGTAGTCCTTCAGCTCGCTCGGAAACAATGCACGGGAAAGGTCATAGATCTTATGGGCGATCGCACACTGATTGGAGCCGCGCGCCATACCGCTGATGAGACCCGTTGCGGCAATGTTGAGATAGACCAGGTCATACAGTGCTTTATTGCTTTTCTTCGCATTCAGCGCTTCCACCGCTTCGGGAAAGAGCGCGAGCATCCGCTCATAGGTATGCTTGCTGAGCGCATAGGAAGCATTCAGACCCACATCAATATCGTTTTCGGGAATATCCCGCACGCGCTGCTCGATCTCGATCATTTTGGCTGCGGCATCATAAACGCCGGATGCCAGCAATCGCTCCGGCTGGAGGCACATGATATCCATATCCACCAAAACGCCGTTCACCTCACGATCGTGGTGGTAGCTGCCGGCACGTCGAAAATCCTTGGTATAGGTCACGCTCAGCGGCGTAAAGCAGGCACAAGTCGCAGCGGAGGTGGGGATCAGAATCACAGGGCGATCGCTTTTGACAGCCATATATTTGGCAGCATCGCACACGTTACCGCCGCCGATACCGATCACAACATCGGCAAGCGCAAACGCCTCGGTCGCCATCAGCTCCTCGCAGGTCTCCACGCAGCAAAAGCCGGGATAATCGTGAACGCTATACGGCATATCGGCAACCTTCAGCGCCGGCTCGATCACGGGAAGCGCCAGTGAAAACGCGGTTTTTCCACCGATGATGAAAAGATGCGTGCCGTGCAAACGGCGCACCTCCTCGGGCAGTCTTGCGGCAGCGCCGCTCTCTTGCACGTAACGGCCGCAGCCAAAACGGAAGGAGCTCTCAACAACTCTTGATTTTGTAGCCATTTTTATACTCCTTTCAGCAAGTAGCCATTTTTTGGGTATAGCGACGCGCCAGCTCGGTGATACCGTCAAAGTCGCCTGCCTTGACCATCTGCTTATTGATGATACCGGTGGCGATACCGATGCCGCAGGCGCCTGCGGCCATATAGTCCTGCAGATTATCCAGATCCACACCACCTACGGCCAGAAAACGGATATGGGAAAGGGGCGCCTTGAGTGCCTTGATGTAGGAGGGCTTCATCTCGGAATTGGGGAATATTTTGATGAAATCAGCGCCGAAATCCCAAGCAGTGGTACACTCGGTAGGAGTAAAGGCCCCGGGCAGAGATACCAGCCCCAGCTCACGCGTGCGCTCAATGACCTCACGACGGCTATCCGGCGAAATAATATAGGCAGCACCTGCCTTTGCGGCAAGATCCACCTGTGCAGGGCGAAGCACGGTGCCGGCACCGATATACATCCTGCCTTTGAAATGCTCAGCCAGCATAGCGATATTAGCGGCAGTCTCCTCATCCGAGGGGTTACCGCAGGCATTGAAGGTGACCTCCATGAGGCGGATGCCTCCACGATACATGGCCTCGGCGGTGTTCAAAAGCTCCTCGCGGTTAAGACCTCTGGCGATCACAATGATACGATGTGTCTCAATGGCCTTGATGATTTCTTCTCTATTCATAATAACCTCTCCTTTCGGCAGCTGCAATTGGGTGTTGCAAGCCGGATGAAAATATGTTACAATATAAAAAAAAACGCGAAAAAGGGGGTACGTATGTGAAATATTTGTTCAGAGACCGTCTTTCAGATGGTCGGATGCTCTCTACATTTTTCAAGGAAAGCAGCGATACGCACCCGGATCATCACGACTATCATCCGCACTACGAGCTCTATTTCAGAGCCGAGCCGCTACCGCAGGCGATCACGCTGAACGGCGAAACGCTGCAAGTAGAGGGACCCGCCATCGTACTGACAGCCCCCTTCCAGATACACGCGATGTCCCCCTTGGAGGAGGAGTGTCCCCGATACGAGCGGCACATCGTTTATTTTGGTGAGAGTCAAAAGGAGCTGCTCGACTCGCTGCTGCCACCGCATTTCTTTGAGCGGTATCTCAACTGTCTTTTTTCGCTGACTGAGCAGGAGGCAACCGAGATCGCTCGCGATCTGCCTGCGCTTTTTAATGAGATGTTACCCGAACGAGAGCGCACATTGGTGCTGGCACTTTTGCTTATGCGGTTAGATCGCTTGGTGCCGCCCGAAAGGCGTCGCCTTTTTGGGCAGATCAACGCTTATATTCCGCAAGTGCTGCAATACCTTTACGATCACGCAGACAGCAATATCGTCACCGAGGATATTGCAAACCGCTTTCACATCAGCCGCGCCAAGCTCAACCGGGATTTCCGTGCCTCGGTAGGCACATCGTTACATAGCGCGATCATGGATCTACGCCTTTCCAAGGCAACACAGCTGCTTTGCTCCACAACGCTGACGGTGGGCGAGATCGCCGCTGACTGCGGTTTTTCCTCCGAATACTACTTTCACGCATTTTTCAAGCGCATGACACAGAAAACACCGTTGCAGTACCGTCGGGATGCAAATGTATTGTAACACGAAAAAAGCCCAATTGCAATAACATATCGCATCATTTCGCATCAATTTATTAATATTTTCGCTCACGGTATTGCAAAAGCCGCAGAAAAGCCTCCCTTAGGAGCTCTTTTCTGCGGCTTGCTTTATAATTCGGCTCGCACGACGCTGCCGGTAGGGGTGTGCGTCACGATCAGCTTTTTTTCAATACTCTCGCGCAGCTCCGCCACATGAGAGATCACGCCGATGGTGCGCTTGCCGTCCGAAAGGCGCTGCAGCAGCTCCATGGCACGCTGCAGCGTGCCCTCGTCCAGAGAGCCGAAGCCCTCGTCGATAAAGAGCATATCCAGCCTTACGCGGCTACTGCGGTTCTGCACCACGTCAGAAAGGCCCACCGCAAGGGCGAGCGAGGCCATGAAGGACTCGCCGCCGGAAAGCGTGCTGACATCTCTCCAAAGGCCGGTGCTGCGGTCCAACACCTCCAGATCCAGATCTGCTTTGCTACGCAGATCCTTGGCATTTTCGCGACAGCGCAAACGGAAATTGCCGTCGGTCAAGACCTGCAAGCGGCGATTGGCAGCCGCGATCACCTCGCGGAAATAATAGCGCTGCACATAGCCCTCCAGCGATAGCTTTGCTTTGCCGCCGTTACCCATACCGCCAACCGTGCGATACAAATCATCGAGCAGCACCCATTTTTCCTCATTTTTTTGCTTTTCCGCACACACGGTACGCAATTCCTGCAACGCAGACTCGTTACCTGCAAGCAGGCGATCCATATGACGATCCTGCTCGCAGGCGGTTCGATACCGCATTTCGACAACGTGCTTTTCCTCTTGCAGCTGCTGCAGATCGACAGGCTCCTTGCCCTGTAGATTGGCATCCAGCTGCGCCAGTCTGCCGCGGTTCTGCTCGCGCTCGAGCTCTGCCTTGCGCAAGGCCTTTTCGCGGTCACCAAGCACGCTCTCCTCGCAAATGGCAGCAAGATAGGCTGTCTCATCTGCAAAGTCGCCGGCTACCAGTGCCGCTTGCAGATCGGCGGCTGCTTTTTCCGCCTCGGCCGATGCGGCCTTCCAATGCGTTTTCTGCGCTGCTATTGCTGAACGCGCAGCAACCAATCGCTCGGCACACCGGCGCTCGACAGAAAGTGCCTCCTCCAATGCCTTGGCGATGCTTGTCTGCCGCGTTTCCTTTTCCAGGCAAAGCGCCTGCAGCGCAGCCTCGCTATCATCGGGAGAAACACCGAACTCAGACAAAGCTTTTTTCGCCCCGTCCAGGGCCGTTTTGGCTTTTTCCAGCTCTATGGTGGCAAGCTGGAAGCGCTCGCGCATCTGTCGCTCGCGCTTCTCCGAGCGCTCCAGCGCCTCTTTGGCCGGCGTTTCTGCCAAACGCACGGCAGGCGTGGGATGCGAAAGCGAGCCGCAAACGGGACAGGGCTTGCCCTCCTCCAGATTTTCGGCCAGCAGGCCCGCCTGTCCTAACCAAAAGGCCTCGCGCAAGCGAGCGTGCTCCTGCTCGGCAACAAGGCAAAGCCTATTTTCGGCCGCCAAGGCCTCACTTGCCTTTTCAAAGCTTCGCATGGCGGCAGCGTGGGTCATCAACGCCAGTATGGCATTTTTAATGCGACGTACCTCCGCCTCAAGGGAGGGCAGCTCCGCAGCGGCAGCCTTGGCCACTTGCAGCTCCTTTTGAGCCATATCTGCCGCAACGGTATCGGTTTCTTCCTGCTTTTGCAGTACAGAAAGTGCTTGCTCAGCCTTGTTCAATTCACGATTTCTCAGCTCTAAAAGCTGCGCAAAGGGGCGCACACGCAATGCGTTGCGCGCCTTTTGGATTGCTTCTCTTTCCGCTCTCTCGTGCTCCAATATCGCTGCGGAAGCTTGCTCAACCGCTATCAGCGTGTCTCTCTCCAGCAGCAAGCGATTGTGCCCCTCACCGCGCTCGATGGCAAGAGAGAGCGCCTCGAGCTGCTGACGCAGCACCTCCTCTTCTTCTCTGCCTGCGGTCAGCTCTGCGGTCAGAATGCGGTCGTATTCTGTCAAAATGGTCAGAAACGCCTCCGGATTTTCGCCAACGCCCTCCCTGGTGCGATCAAAGGTCAGGGCGCGTTCAAATTGCGGCAGGCACGCGGCGCGCGCCGCAGCGGCGCGCGCCTTGGCCGCAAGCTCCTCGCGCCGTGTGCGACAAAGGCGACTCTGCTCACGCAGCATCTCCTCGGCACGGGCATAGATCTCGGTATGGAACAAATTCTGAAACATCGCCTTACGCTCGTCGCTGCCCGCGTTCAGAATGCGCAGAAAATCCCCCTGCGCGATCATCACGGTACGGGAAAACTGGCGGCGATCCAGACCGATGATCTCTCTGATGCGCTCATCCACCTCGTCAATGCGTGTCAGCACGCGCTCCTCGCCCTCAGCAAGCAGCGCTGCACAGGCCGGCTCGGTGGTCCTTCCCTGCCCACGCTTTTTGGCGCGCTCGTATTCGGGAGAACGGGTAACGGTATATGTTTTTTCGCCCTCGGTAAAGGTCAGAGTCACGTAAGTGGGGGTCTCCGGATCCGCATAATCCGAGCGGAAGGATTTGCCGGAACGGCGCTCCTTGCCACCACTCGCCTCGCCGAACAGCGCAAAGGAAACGGCATCAAAAATACTGGTCTTACCGGCACCCGTTTCGCCGGTCAACAAAAAGATCTGTCCTTGAAAAGCGGCAAAATCCACTACCGTCTTGCCCTTAAACGGACCAAAGGCACATAGCTCCAGTGTTTGCAGCTTCATCTCTCCACCTCCTCGACAAGCAGCTTACGCATCACGTCAAGGCGCGCCTCATCGGGGGCAATACCGTTTTGCTTTTCATAAAACTCGGCGAAAAGCGAAAGCGGATCACGTTGTTCAACGCCCTCGGCAGGATCCACATCCTCCTCGTACATCGTGCGTGTGTTTTCAATAGAAAAGCGCAGCAAATTGGGATACACCGACTGTAGGGCGATCCGTGCATCCGGCGGCACCTCCTCATCGGTCACAACAGCGCGAACATAATCCTCGCTGTACTCACCCTGCAAAAGCTCGTTCAGCGCGCCGCGCACCTCACGCATATCGTGCAGGGCGTGCAACGGAATTTCTCGCCACGTAGCGGGCTTTCCCACCTCCAGCTCCAAAATAGTGACCGACTTGCGGTGATCCTTTTCCGAAAAGGAATATTTGAGCGGAGAGCCTGCGTATCTCACCCCGTCAGCCACCGTTTGCGGCCCGTGCAAATGTCCCAACGCCACGTAATCAAAGCCCTCAAACACCTCTGCGGAAAGCATATCGGCGGTGCCCACGGGATTGATCTCGGACTCAGAGGTTGCGCCCTGCGGTACAAAGGCGTGAGCGATGAGGATGTGACGATCCGCCACAGAGCGATCAATGCCGCCAAGCACTGCGCGCATTGCATCCGCCGCATTTTCGATCGGCTCCTCCAGAAAAGGGCGCAGCGCCGCCGTTCGTGCAAAGGAAACCATGTGGATCGCTACCGTTTCTTCCCCTTTTACGCATACCGTTTTAGGGGTTCCGCGGCAAACACCTGCCACATAGACGCCACTCTGATCCAGCAGATCGCCGCAAAAATCCAAACGCTCGGGGCTATCGTGATTTCCCGCGATCACAAAAGCGGGAATATGTGCCTTGGCCAGAGATAGCAAAAAATCCGAAAACTGCCTGACCGCCTCCACAGGAGGGACCGAGCGATCATAAACATCTCCTGCGATCAGCACGCCGTCCACCTGCTCTGCCCGTGCGATTTCTGTTATCTCACGCAGCACAAAGGCCGTATCCTCTGTCATAGCATGCTCCAGCACGCGCTTGCCGATATGCAGGTCTGCGGTATGTAAAAATTTCATAGCTACCTTTCCAAAAGGGCTGTCGCTGCGCGACAGCCCTTTTTGTTGAACGAATTATGTGTTAGGAAGTGCGGTGATCTCCTCCTCCAGACCGAGGCAGGTCAGCAGGAAGGCGGCTACAGAGCCTTTATCAAACGGTGCATCTCCCCACGCCTCCAGCAGCTCAGCCTTGGTGGCCTGAATGCGCTGATCAATGGGAACGTAGCGTTCCTCACGCACGGTAAAGATGGACTCGTATTCGATCATATCGGGCATACGGTCGTCTCCCTTTACCGACAGCGAAAGAGAAAGGCGGCGCGCCGCGCCGTTTACAGTGATACTATCCACCGAGACGCGGAAGGCATCAGATTTCTTATCAAAGGTGCCGTTCAGCACACGCTGCACATCCCCCTTGTTGATCGTAAGTGTGTAGGCATCCTTGCGGCGATCCGCCTGCAACGCGGCAGCTGCATAAAGCAGAAGCTCTCCGCTCTCTCCCGTTTTTTCATAAAAGAGCTCAGCCTTGTAATGGCGCATGCCGTCCTTTTGTACGTAATGGGTCAAGGTACGGGTAACACCGCCTGCGGTCAGCAAAAAAACGTTGGCTTTTTTGTCGGTAAGATCCACAGAGAAGCTGAACTGACGTACGTTATCGCGATCCAGCGAGATCCTGGCTGTATCGATCATTTTCGAGGAGCGATCCACCGCGGCATCCAGCTGCAAAGCAAAGGGCGTTCTGGCATCTATCTCGGCACAAAGCTCCTCAATGCTGATGGGGGAGTCGATAAAATCCTCCACACGGTTGGTCCATTCCTTGACCGTTTCACCCTTCTTCACGCTCTCCAGCGAATCGCGGATCGCGGCAATACGCCGCAGCTCCTTGCAAAGCGAACGATCCTTAACGACCATCAAGCGTGTTTCGCGCAGCGCGTGGGAAAGCTCGGTATTCCCGACGGTAGCGGTCACATAAACAGTTCCTTTTTCGGAATAGCGGTGGTGCGGAGCGTTATTCGTCAGTGCCTCTAAAAACAGCTCACCGATCTCATCGGATAACTCAAAGATATCCTCAAGCGAGGTGTAGATCTCAAAAAAATCCCCCTTGACGGTATTCAGATCGGCACCAAATTGATCGTCGATCCAATCCTTGGCAAACTGTGTGCCGCTGGCGTTGTGAAAAAAGGAGCTTTTGACGTTATCGGTGGTCAGCTCGTCAAAGCGGAAGCCGAAGCGATTGGCGCCAAGGAAGGCATCCGAGACGGTAGCAAGCTCCTCGGCAGTCAGATAGACGGTGCTGTCATATTTTTTGCCGCCGACGCTCACCTTACCGGCAGCGCAGACCGCCTCATTCTCCCGATCAAAGGAAAGCTTGATCGATCCACTTTCCAGCGGGGTCTCGTACAGATCGGTACCACCGTAAGCAGCCTCGATCGAGCCACCCTCCAGCGCATCTCCAAGCAGCTCGACAAAAAAGCCGCCAAGACGCCTTTCCACAGTTTTTTCCAGAGCCCGCTTCAGATAATTGAGCGGTTTATGGACAGAGGCACAGCCAACGAGCGCACCTCCCAATATAAGCAATGCCAAAGCAAAGGACAAAATGCGAGTTCCGCGTTTCATCTTGTTCCCCTTTCTTATTGATAATAAAGTTATTATATCAAAATAGTGGGCTGTTTGTCAATGGAAAAACGGAAAAGAAAAAATCGGCGCGATGCGCCGATTTTTCAGTCTACATTCGCATCTCCCAACAAAAGCAGCGTTCTGCTGCTCTGGTCGGCCAGCAAGGAAAGAAGCAAGGGCCAAATGGCAAGAATGAGGTAAAGCGTTCCGGTACCGCCCAGCGCGCTCACATAACCGACCGTCAGATAGAGCAAGGACAGGGTGGCAGGCACGTTTGAGAGCGCCACGTGCGCCATAGCAGACGTTGCAAAAACAGACACGAGCATCAGCAGGATCTGCACCAGCACAAAGCAGGAATAGGCGGTCAGAACGCCGCAGCGGATGCGATTGCCCACATCACGCAAAACGCGGGCGGTACGCGGCTTTTTCCATACCGTTTGGGGGTATATCGTGAAAACGCGCACGGCTGCCACAAGCATGGACAGCACCGAAAGGAAGGTGATCGGGATCCACAAAAGCGTTGTGCCATCCAGCAGGAGAGCCGCAAGCGCAGCAAAGCTGCCGTTCCCCTCCTTCAGCCCCATACACAGGTCAAAAAGCCCCTTCCAATCTGCGGAGAGAACCGTGCCGAGATGACGGATGGTCAGCTCGCCGCCGATCGGCAGAAAGGTCAGCAGGACTGTAAATCCAATGCAAAGCAGAATACTGCAGCCGGCGATCAGCTTAACGGCGCCAAAGGGCAGCTTTGCCAGAAAGCCGAATGGAAACAGCAAGGTCTCACACTCAGAGCGCATCCTGGCGGCAGCATTACGCAGGGCCTGCAGCGAGGGCAGCAGCACGCACAGCAAAATGACCGCGAGGCAGGCCGCCTCCGGTGCCAAGAGGATGCGCTGCATCAGCACATCCGCACCGTGAACGCCGTGACCGAATGCATACCAAAGATGCAGCAGCGCATTGCCAAGCAGCGGAGAAATCGCAGCACCGATGCCGAAAAGCACGGTGAGCGTTGTAAAAATCCGAGACCGCAGCAGGCGGCCGAGAGAAACAAAGAGCAAAGCAGCGCAAGCGACGCTGCCGATCACGAGGAGCAGCTGCAAGAGCAGCGGCAGTACCAGAGCGCCCAGCTCCTCGCCTGCACGCAGGAAGGAAAGCGGCGTGATCGCACGGTAGACCGCGATGTTTTCACCAAAGGAGACCTCCAAAAGCTCTTGCAGGCTATTGTTGGCATAAAGCGGATCCTGCAGCTTTTGCATCAGCGCCACAAGGGGCTGCGGCGATCCGTCGGCGGCAAAAAGGCGATCAGAGAGCAGGATGAACGCATCCATAAACAAATAGATGAGAGGCAGGAACAGCGCGGCGGCAGCACCGGCGATGCTCCCGAAGGGCACCTTGGGGCCTTCGCTTCTTCCCTTCTTCTCCTTCTTCCGCTTTTCCCGCTTGGCCTTTTGCTCGATCGGCGCCGCGGCAGGCGGCTCCGCAGGTGTAGGAGGAGCGGCAGGTGTGGCAGGCGTCTGCGGCACGGAGGGAGGTATCGCGCCCGAGCGCAGCATTTCACCGCAGCGAGGACAAAAATCCTCTCTGGATTCTGTTCCGCATTTATGGCAGATCAACAGGCGCACCTCCTCTCGCAAAATACAGTTTTATTATATATGCTCTCGCCGCTTTTGTCAAGGAAATGCAGAAAAAACGTCCTTGACATCTCACTTGCTATAGGAGTATAATTTAAAAAAATACCGCAAGGAGCGTGTGCATATGAAAATAGGTATTATGTCCGGTGCTTATATCGGTCGCTACGGCTGGGATGAGGGCCTTTCCAAAATGAGATCGCACGGCTACGAGGCCATTGACGATCAGAGCTTCTGCAACACCGAGACCGCGCTGTTTCAGATGAGCGAAAAGGAATTTGAGGTGACCCTGACCGAGCGCCGACGCTTGTGCGAGGCGAACGGCATCGAGATCTATCAGGCACACGGCCCGTGGCGCTACCCCATCCGCGATTTCACCGCCGCAGACCGCGCGGAACGGTTTGAAAAGATGGCGAAGAGCATCCGCGGCTGCGCCATTCTGGGTTGCCCCCATATGGTGATCCACAACATCATGCCCTACGGTCCGCGTGATCTTTCGGGGAAAGTGGTATGGGAGATCAATCAGGACTTCATGGGCAGGCTTGCTGAGATCGGCCGCGCATACGGCGTGGTGGTGTGTATGGAGAATATGCCCTTTCTTCATCAGCAGCTGGCGACCTGTGAGGATCTGCTGAAGTTTGTAAAGTCAATGAACACCGAGTGGATCCGTTTTTGCCTGGATACGGGTCACGCCGCCGTGTGGCAGCACGACCTTGGAGACTGCGTGCGCTTGATCGGCGCCGACTATCTGCGCACCCTGCACGTGCACGACAACGACGGCAAGCATGACCGCCATTGGATGCCCGGCACCGGTGTGATCGAATGGGCAGGCTTTACGGAGGCTTTGATGGAGATCGGCTATAGCGGCGTATTGTCTCTGGAGACCGCCGTTCCCGGCGACGTGACCGAGGACCGCGAGGAGGCAGAGATCGCGTTGGCTAAACGCGCGAAGACCATTGCCGGACGGTAAGGATCGGGGGGCAGGAGCGCATTGTTCCTGCCCTTTTTCCAAAAAGCGCAAAAAAACAAAATATTTTTCAAAAACCCCTTGACAAGCGCCCCACAACCTGCTATAATATCGTCGTTGCCCAAAAACAATGCTGCTATAGCTCAGTCGGTAGAGCACGTCATTGGTAATGACGAGGTCATCGGTCCGAATCCGATTAGCAGCTCCAAAAACAAAGCACCCCGCCAATCGGCGGGGTGCTTTGTTTTTGGAGCTGCCGATCTCCTTCGACGGACCGATGAGAAAGCGCTCTGCCCTGTAGAAAATTTTCGCTTTTTGCGGCGCTTTCTTCTTCACGGCTTGCCGTGAAGAGGTAGGTCGTCGAATCCGATCAGACAAGCCGCCTGCGATGCACGGTGGCTTTTTTCTATGTCGGGCGACTTGTTCTGTCGCGCTTGCGCGACAGGGACGGTCACGAATCCGAAACGCTCGCCATGATCTCACCCCAATCGGCGGGGTGCTTTGTTTTTGGTAGCTACCGATCCACATTCGACGGGCCGAATCCGATCAGCGAGAGGTGTAGTAGCGGACAACCGATGGTCGCCCCTACAGATCGTGCGAAGTTGTATTCGGAAGCATTTTTATTGGAGCATCTCCTCGGTGATGGTAAAGTAGCCGACGATGCAGCTTCCCCTTTCCGGATAGGACACCGACCATTCCACTACTTCAAATTCGCCTACAACCTCCTCTTCTGTGCGTGCGTCAATGAGGCCGTTTATCACAATACGGTATTCCCCCGGTGTGACCTCGCTCCAAAAATCGCTGACACGGATGCCGCCCGACGACTGGAAAAAAGCTTTATAAAAATAAGCCGGCTCATCTCGCGGTTGCTCTAAGATCGCTTTAAATTTTTCGTCGTCCACGCATATTTGCCATTCATTCCCCACCTTTTTCTCGATCCAGCGGCGATCCGGTTCATAATAGCAATTTTGGCTGCTGTTGTTGACGATGGTAAAGCGTATGATTCCCTCTTTGGCATCATAATACGCGTCCTTGATATACACACGGTTATTTTGCCGAATGCCGTCTATCGTAACGATCTTGCCTTGCGTTGCGCGAAAGTAGATCTGCTTGCCCGTATACCACAAAAACGGCACGAGCAATACGGCAAGCAGCGATG
>SVQY01000077.1 GCA_015065135.1 Oscillospiraceae bacterium | reverse complement strand
CAGCGGGACAATATCAAGCTGATCCGCCTCCATGGTCTCCTCATCGTGTTCCACCACGATCACGCTGTTGCCGAGATCGCGCAGCCGCTGCAGAGTGCGGATCAGCTTGATATTGTCCCGCTGATGCAGGCCGATGCTGGGCTCGTCCAGAATATAAAGCACACCCGTGAGCGCCGAGCCGATCTGGGTGGCCAGGCGGATGCGCTGGGCTTCACCGCCAGAAAGCGTTCCCGCCTTGCGGGAAAGCGTCAGATAATCCAAGCCTACGCTGATCAGAAAGCCGAGGCGAGCGCGTACCTCCTTGAGGATCTCCTTGGCGATCAGCTCTTCGGTCTCGGTCAGGGTCAGACCGTTGACAAAATCCAACGCCTCCTTCACCGAAAGGTTGCAAAAATCGTAGATGTTTTTGCCGCCCACCGTTACCGAAAGGGCGTTTTTGGAAAGGCGCTTACCGCCGCATTCGGGACAGGGCGCATCCTCCAGGAACTCGTCGTAGTACTCGTTGGAGTACATCCGCATCCGCTTTTCGATCATATTGACAAGCCCTTCAAAGGGCACGATCTGCTCGTGGCGCTCGCCACCGAAATAGCGGATCACGTGATAGCGCTCGTCACCGGTGCCGTAATACAGAATATCCAGCTGCTCCTTGGTGAAATCCTTCACGGGCATATCCAGGGTAAAGCCGTGCTTTTCGCCGACGGCGGTAAAGAGCGGGCCGTTCCAGCTCATGGTCTCCAGGGTCTTGAAGCCGTTGACGGCGATCGCGCCCTTGGCAAGCGTCAGGCTGTCATCGGGGATCAGCTTATAGACCGCGATGCGGCGCATTTCACCGAGTCCCGCGCAGTGGGGGCAAGCGCCCTGAGGATTGTTGAAGGAGAACATACGGGGCTCCAGCTCACCAAAGGAGATGCCGTGCTCCTCGCAGGCATAATTCTGAGAAAATGCCAGCTCCTCGGGGGCCTCCTCCCCTTCTCTTGCCACAGGTGAGATCAGCAGATTACCATCTGCCAGAGAAAGTGCCGTTTCCACCGAGTCGCCGAGTCGCGCACGGATGTCACCACGGTTGATAAGGCGATCCACGATGACCTCGATGCTATGCTTTTTGTTTTTATCCAGCTTGATCTCCTCGGAAAGCTCGTAGAGATTGCCGTCCACGCGCACACGTGCATAACCGCTCTTGCGCGCATCGGCAAACACCTTTTCATGCATACCCTTCTGGGCGCGTACCACGGGTGCCAACACCATAAAGCGCGTGCCCTCGGGCAGCGCCAGAATGCGGTCCACGATCTGATCCTTGGTCTGTTGGCGGATCTCCTTGCCGCAAACGGGACAGTGCGGAATACCTACACGAGCGTAGAGCAAGCGGAGATAGTCGTAGATCTCGGTCACGGTACCCACAGTAGAACGAGGATTCTTGGAGGTGGTCTTCTGGTCAATGGAGATGGCGGGAGAGAGCCCCTCGATGCTGTCGATATCCGGCTTATCCAACTGCCCCAAAAACATACGGGCGTAGGAGGAAAGCGACTCTACAAAGCGACGGTGCCCCTCCGCATAGAGGGTATCAAACGCCAGCGAGGACTTACCCGAGCCGGAAAGACCGGTAAACACCACCATTTTATCTCTTGGAATGGTGAGGTCGATATTCTTCAGATTATGGACGCGAACGCCCTTTAAAATCAATTCTTTTGCCATAAAAATTCCCTTATTTTTCTTCTCGCAGCTGCTTGATCTTATCACGCAGGAAGGCGGCCTGCTCGAACTCCAGCTTTTTTGCCGCTTCCTTCATTTCGGCAGTCAGGGTATCGATCAGCTTCCGGCGCTCCGCAGCCGTCAGCTTTTCCTTTCCCTTCTTCTTTGCCGCCGCATCGGCTGCCTTGCCGATCTCAATGATATCGTACACGCCCTTGACGATGGTCCTCGGCACGATACCGTTTGCCTGATTGTATGCATCCTGGATCTTGCGGCGTCGATTGGTCTCGCCGATGGCCTTTGCCATAGCCTTTGTGACGCTATCGGCATACATAACGACCTTTCCCTCGGCGTTTCTTGCCGCGCGGCCAATGGTCTGGATGAGGGAGGTCTCAGTACGCAGAAAGCCTTCCTTGTCCGCATCCAGTATCGCCACCAGCGATACCTCGGGCAGGTCCAGTCCCTCACGCAGAAGATTGATGCCCACCAGCACGTCAAAATTGCCGAGGCGCAGATCGCGGATGATCTCCATGCGCTCGATGGTCTCCACGTTGTGGTGGATATACCGCACGCGCACGCCATTCTCCTCCAGATAGGTGGTCAGATCCTCTGCCATCTGCTTGGTGAGGGTGGTGACCAGCACACGCTCGTTTTTGGCAGCGCGGATGCGGATCTCGCCAAGGAGGTCGTCCACCTGCCCCTCAATGGGGCGCACGTCGATCTCGGGGTCGAGGAGTCCCGTAGGACGAATGATCTGCTCTACCACCTGCTCGGTGTGCTGCCGCTCGTATTCCGCAGGAGTGGCGCTGACGAATACCGCCTGCCCTACGCGAGCCTCAAATTCATCAAAATACAGGGGGCGATTGTCGTATGCCGAGGGCAAACGGAAGCCGAAATCCACCAGATTCTTCTTTCTTGCCGTATCGCCGCCGCTCATACCCCGCACCTGTGGGATCATCACGTGGGATTCGTCCACGATCATCAGATAATCGTCGGGGAAAAAGTCCAGCAGTGTATAGGGCGTAGAACCTGCGGGGCGCCCTGCCAGCACGCGGGAATAGTTTTCCACACCCGAGCAGTAGCCCACCTCGCGCAGCATCTCCAGGTCGTATTTCACGCGCTCCTGAATGCGCTGCGCCTCGATCAGCTTGTCCTCTGCCTCAAAGAACAGCACGCGCTCCTGCATCTCCTTGTGGATCTGCTCCAGCGCCGCCTCTCTTTTCTCGTCCGACACCGCGTAGTGAGTGGCCGGAAACAGACTGAACTGCCGCAGCTCACGCAAAATTTGCCCCGTGACCACACGGAACTCACACACGCGATCGATCTCATCCCCGAAAAATTCCACGCGCACCGCCGTATCCGCAGGGCCGCCGGTGGGATAGATATCCACCGTATCGCCGCGCACGCGGAACTTGGTGCGGACGAAATTCAGGTCGTTGCGCTCGTATTGGATGCGCACCAGACGGCGGATCAGCTCATCCCTGCTCATCTCCATGCCGGGGCGCAGCGAGAGCATCATGTTCTTGTAGTCCGCAGGATCACCCAGCGAATAGATGCAGGAAACGCTGGCCACGATGATCACGTCACGCCGCTCCAGCACCGCTGCCGTGGCGCTGTGGCGCAGCCTGTCGATCTCATCGTTGATGGCGGCATCCTTCTCGATATACATATCCTTGCCCGGGATATATGCCTCGGGCTGATAGTAATCGTAGTAGGAAACGAAAAACTCCACCGCCGCATCCGGGAAAAATTCCCGCATCTCCGTACAAAGCTGAGCGGCAAGGGTCTTGTTTGGCTCCAGTATGAGGGTGGGGCGGTTCATACGCTCGATCACGTTTGCCATGGTAAAGGTCTTGCCCGAGCCGGTCACGCCAAGCAGGGTCTGATACCGCATACCGGCGTTCAGTCCCTCACAGATCGCATCGATCGCCTGCGGCTGGTCACCCGTTGGCCGAAACGCGCTTTTCAGATGAAATCTTCCGTCTCCCATTCGCCCTTCCCTCCTTTTTTCAAGCGATAATAATACATTTTATAGTATAACACATTATATTTTAAAAGTAAAGTTGCAAAAGCAGATTTTTTTCGCGCTGTGAGTTGACACCTTCTCCTTTTGATGCTACAATAAAAGCAATAAGCTTACGAGGTGTGCCATGACGGATAAGATCCTTTATTTTGTGAGACACGGCGAGGCGGAAAGCAACGCCAATCATTTTTTCGCGGGACAAGCAGACGTACCCCTGACAGCCCTTGGCATCGAGCAGGCCAAGGCAACTGCGCCGCTGCTTGCTCACATCCCATTTGATAAGGTATTTTGCAGCGATCTGCAGCGCGCAAAGAGCACCGCCGCGCTGGCACTCCCCGATCACAAGTGCGAATACACCGCAGAGATCCGCGAGATCTCCGTAGGTGAGCTGGCATTCCAAAAGATCGATCTTTGTGCGGCAAAATACGGCGAAGTCTTTCTGAACGCCCGCAAAAACGTGGATTATTCCGCCTTTGGCGGCGAGAGCTACGAGGAGCTGATGGCGCGCGCTCAAGGGTTTCTTGATCGGGTCGCGGCGCTGGAGGATACCCCTGTCGTCGGCGCCTTCTGCCACGGCGGTCTGATCCGCGCGGCGGCACACTGCGTATTGGGTAAATGCGCAATCGGCATGCCCGATAACTGCGCCATTGCCAAATTCGCCTGCAAGGACGGCAAATGGACGCTCTGTAAGTGGAACGTAACGGTTGAGATATGAAAAAATCCGAGGTTTTCACCTCGGATTTTTTATCAGAATATCGGATGCACGATAAAATAGCAGATCACGGCGGCAAGGGCGGCGGAAAGGGTGCCAAGCAGAAATTCACGCACCGTGTGGCGCTTCATATACACCGAAGCCCAGAAGGAGGCAACGTAAAGCACCGCACCGATCGGAATGGCATACCAGCCCACAAACAGGCAGATCAGCAGGATCGGCCCCGCGATGCTGCAGGCATGTCCGCTGGCGCGCCAGGGAGTCAGCGTGTTAAAGAGCGTGAGGATCAGCACCGACGCAAAATAGACCACCGATATAAAAAGCAGGTTGGGAACGGCATCCCGCGCAACGCTGCACGCCACGGCAGCACCATAGCTGAAAATGCTGATCACAAAGGCCAGCTTGCGTTCGGTACGGCGGCCGCCCCGCCTCCAGGCAGGCACTACACGCTGCAGGGGGTATGCCATCACGGGAACGATGGCGAGAAAAAGCATGGACAGCAGATAATCCCCTACCGTCGGAAACACATCGTCACAGAAAAACAGAACACTCAGCAACGCCGCTACCATCAGGGGCGGAATGGTGATCACACGGATCGCTTTCGCTATTTTTGTCAGGAAAGAATGAGGAGCTACAAGCTCCTTTTCACAAGTCGCATTCATTGTTAAAACCTCCTTTTTGAGTAGTATATCCAATCATAACCGTTTTATGCGGTTTTTAAAACTACATTTTGCGGTATTGAGATTATAAACAATGAAAATGGACATCGTATGGCACCATTGTGAACAAAAGATGAAAAAATCCCTACTGCAAAAAGCGTGATGTTCTTAGCGGATAAATTACAATATTACAGCTTTGCTCTGCAGTAAACAAATAATTAGCCCCGACAGTTTTTAAGTCTGTCGGGGCTAACAATTCAATAAATTGGAAATTAGAATACTCCCTTATTGTACTTTTTTTGTACTACAACAATAAAACCTATACCAATCACCAAGCCTATGATAAGTATAGCAACGGCAAGAATGGTCAAATTTTCAAACAGTCCTATAATGCCACTAAGTAGCATAATAATTGCGATAACAAGCATTGCTTTTCCAAAGGCTTTTCCGTAGGCTGATTTATCTGTGACTTTG
>SVQY01000076.1 GCA_015065135.1 Oscillospiraceae bacterium | reverse complement strand
TGAGAAAATAGCAGAATTTACCACCGAAACAAGAAAAACCGCAGCGGTAGCGCGCTACCGCTGCGATCCGAAGGCCTCAGGCCTTTTCTTTTTTATTGACGAAATAGAAGATCACGAACACCACGTTGCCCACAAGCAGCACAAGGCCGATGACCAGTGCCACAACGGCAAGAATGCTGTTGCCCTGCTTTGTGGGAGTGCGGTCGGAGCTGCTGCTCATGCTACCCGCGTTGGGGCTATCGGACTGCGTGCCGTCGGCACCGTCAGCTCCCTTCTCGCCGGCATCGCCCTTGTCACCCTTCTCGCCCTGAATGCCCTGCTCGCCGGGCTCGCCCTGCGGGCCGCTCAGATTGCCGGCAGGCAGCCACGCGCCGCCATTATAGCGGTACACGTCACCGCTTTGCGTATCCATATACATATCGCCCACAAGAGCGTTCTGAAGGCTCGGCATACCGGTACCTGTGTACCATCTGCTGCCGCGCTCGCCCGAAAGGCCGGCCATGAGCATCCACTCGCTATAGTCGTAGACCTCGTTTACCTGATAGGGCAGATAAACATAGGCCTTGCCCGTTTCGGTATTCAGATAGAAATCGCCAGCCTTCACCGATGCGACCGTAGACGCACCGGAACCAAAGTACCAAACGGCAGCCTCCTCGACTCCGTCGCGGATACGCGCAATGCCTACGTCGATGTTCAGCACGTCTGCGCGCATCTGCTCTACCGTTCTGGTGGCAACGGTGCTGCCGGGCACCACCTGCGTGGCGGGCAGTCCGCCCGAGGTAAGCCCCGTAGCATCGCAGCGATACTCGTTGGTGCTGGTGGTGCCGTTGAGGCCGCCCGCATCCACCTTGACCGAATAGCAGTTCTTCAGCCAGTATGCATTGCTGACCGTCTTGTTCGCCGTAGATCTGCCGATGATGCCGCCGGTCACGTATTTTCCTGTGCTCTTTTCCAGCTCGCCGCGCTGCTCGGCATACAGATTATAGCAATTCTCGATCAGATAGGGGTACGGCTCCTCTGCGGTGGCGGGGATCTCCAGCATACTGCCTGCGTGACCGATCATGCCGCCCCAGTGAATGTTCTTGTTATTGATATTGTAGCCGTTGGTCTTATCCACGACGTCAACGGCAACGGTACCCTTGAATTCGTAATAGCCCGTATTGTAGCAATTGGAGATCTTCAGACCACCCACCATGGGAGCCCTGTTATGATCTACGTCCACAAAAGAGCCGCGATGGGGACTCATACAGCCGACAATACCGCCGATAGAGACCGATGCGGCGTAGTGCGTATCCATCACCTCGATACCGCCGGTAAAGGCACAATGATCGATGACCGTGTTGTAGCCCGCCGTACCCGCGATGCCGCCCAGCATACCGCTGAACACGCCGGAGGTGCGGAAGGTGTTGGCGGCGGTACAGCCTTGGATCAGCGTGGCGTAAGCAATGCCGCAGATGCCGCCCACCGCCATCTTGTACTCCCCGTCGTATTCCGCATTGTAGACAGGTGCGGGATGCCAGGTGCGCAGCTCCACGCCCTCTCCCACGTGGCAGCTGATGATCTTGTTAAAGCCCACGTCCGCGCTGCCGTCCCAAGGTGCCATGGCCTTGCCCACGATGCCGCCTGTGGGGCCGCGACCCACGATGCAGACGTCCTCCAGCACCACGTTCTCGATGGTGGCGCCGTAAATGCAGCCGAACAGACCGAACTGCTTGCGCTTGTTCAGGGATTTATCCGGGTGACAGGGCACGATGGTGCCGTTTTTGATCACGTAGCCGCCGCCGTCGTAATGACCGCCGAAGGCCTTGGCGTTCAGATCGGCGGAGGAGCCGGTCGCGGTCTTGAAATAGCCGCCGATGGATTGCAGCAAATAGCCCTGCAGGTCGATATCGCAGACCTGCTTGAAATAAGTATTGGTAAAGTAAACCTTATGATCGTTATACTCCACCTGATACGCCATCCAGACAAGATGCTTGACGTGGGAGATGAGGTAAGGACTTGCCTCGGTGCCGGAGCCGGAGGGCTGATTGCCCCTCAGCGGATCCCAGTCGATCAGCGTTTGCTCGGTGCCCTCCGCCTCCAGATCCACGTAGAACTGGTTGGCGGTCAGCAGATAGCGATCCTTCTCTACCGAATAATACTCGGTATAGAACTCGCTGCCGTCCGCATTGAAGCGGTAGAGTGCCACGTAGCCGCAGCCGCCCAACGAGCCGTCCGAATCCTGAGAGTCGATCAGCATCTGGGTCACGGTATTGCCGTTCACGCCCTTCACCTGGGTGGTCACCAATCGCTCGCTGCCGATGTGTCCGGAAAGCACCATTTCCACGTTGGCGTACTGGGACGCCAGCTTATTCCATTTGTCGTCGCCATTGTTGGGAGAGTCGGAAAGGCCACCGTAGGAGATAGGCTCGCCCTCCGCGTTCAGATAAATGTGGGTTGTGATGATCACCTTGTGGTCGGGATTGGAGGCACACAGATTTCCCGCCCAGGTCATTACGCTGTTGCTCGCTCTGTAGTCCAGACAGATGATCAGCCATTTGGTGTTCCCTACCGTCAGCTTGCGGTAGGTATTGCGCACCGAATTGGTATCATAAAATCCGCCATGGTCGGAGACCTGCTTGTAATATGCGCTGCCTGTGGCATTTTTGCCGAAATAGGTATCAAAGCCGGTGTCGCCAAGCCCGGTATAGCCCTCCTTGGTGTTCGTATAACTGTCGTGGTTACCGCGGATCAGGGTGTAGTTCATCCCCGCTGTATCCATCTGCGCCACCGCCTGCTGCATCAGCGCCCATTCGGGGGCAAGGTTGGCATCGGTGATATCGCCCATGCCCATGACCAGCTGAATGTTGCGCGAGGTCTTGTTATCCACCAGCCACTTGTACATTCTGTAGGTGGCGCTGTTCTCCGCGGTGGGCGTGGTGATCGCATTGGTGATCGCCTCGCGGTAGGTGGTCTTCTGGGTATCGCCGATGGCGGCGAAGGCATAGGAGGGAGTGAAGCTGTAATTGGCGCGGATCGCCTCCATATCCTCCTCGGTCAGCCAGGTCTTGGAATACTGCAGGTCATTGCCGTTTCCGCTGGCATCCGCAATATCCTTGCCCTTATCCGAGGCATCCACGTCATAATGGCAGAGCAGCTCGGGATCGTTGACGTTCACGCCCTTCTGATAGTCCGCCTTGACCTCGGCAGCGGTGCGTGCCGTTGCATAAAGAGAATCATCCTGCAAGCCACCTCTGAAGTAAGAGGTGTTCATCATCGTGTAATCACCGCCAAGCGCCAGAGGCAGCTCGTTCACGTGCTCATGCAGGTCCGGCAGGAAGCTGGCCTGCTCGGAAAGCACACCGTTCAGATAGCAGGAAACGTAGCCGGTCTCTCCGTCCCATACCACGGTCAGCATGGTCCACTTGCCCACCGGGATGGCGCTCTTGGTAAATTTCACCTCGTGATCCACCAGCAGATCGTCATAGTAAAGGATCTGCGGTACGCGGTTACCGCCAAGCGAGAAGGTGAGATGCGCACCGCGGGTATCATTGTTGGCAGTTTTGTTGCCCATGATCACACCCGCGCTCGTGCTTTCATAAGCCTCGGGCAGGTAGACCCATGCCTGGAATGTATGGGGGACGTCGGAAAACCGCTTGGTGGGACGGTAGTTATCATCCGCACAGGTCTTCCCGTTGTCCACCGTACCGTCAAAGGTCAGGCCCACGCTTCCATCTGTCGCATCGGTGTGGGTCGGCTTGTCATAGACCGCCGCCGTTTCGGCAAATACGCCTAACGTCAAAAGCACTGTAAACAACGGCACGACCATAGCAAGCATCAGCAATATGCTCAAAAAACGCTTCATAGCAAGGCCTCCTTCGGTTATTTTGTACACAATGCTACTATAACATATTTTAAAGCAAATTGCAAGAGTGCTGCTTCATTTTTATAAAAAGCACCAAAGCCGCGCCCGTCGGGCGCGGCTTTGGTATTACAGAAACGAGCGGATGTCGATCGCCAACTGCTCCTCTAAGTTGATCAGCCGCTTGGCAATGTCTTTTGACACCTCATCGGCTGCCTCATACTGGTTAAGATAGCGGTTCAGTGACTTCACCCCCATATTGCAGCCGTCGGTCATCAGATCGGCAATGGTGCTGTCGCTCTCCTTCAGCACCAGGCGCACGTTGGTCTTGATCCAGGACATTCCCTTGGCCATCGGGTTCGGCTCCTTGCCCTCATCGTCATAGCGGTGCAGCAGCTCCCGCACCTCCCGCTTCAGCTCCTCATGCTCCTCCTTGCAGCGGGTCAGGTAACCCGACAGAATATCCGAATGCACATAGGGAAGCACCTCCTCGATCGAGGAGATCCCCATTTTCACACCTGCGTCGCACTCGCGCAAAAGCTTTACCGTATCCGGTTGGATCATCGCGTGATCCTCCTTTCTTTTTTTAGAATTTTTACCATTTTGGACACAAAATATACGTAACGGTATAAAAATTCGGTGACCGGGCATACTTTTGCAGGGGTGATAAAAATGTACTATTCCTATCACGCGGCGGCAAAGAAGCGGATCGCCGCAGGGCTTTTGCAGGGCATCCTGATCGTAGAAAGCTACCACGGCATCCGCCCGGCGATGCTCCTGCTCTTTGAGGATGCGTACCGCCCCGTTATGCCCATCCGTGCCGAGCGCTGGGCAGACTACCTCCCCCTGCTTGCTGCCGAGCGGCAGAGAAAATTGCAAATTTTTTTGCGCTGTCTTATTGACATCGGAGAAAAAAAGTGATACAATGTCCACGTATTATATAAAGGCTGTGACGGAAAGAGTATCCGGATCTCCCATTCCAAGAGAGCCGCCGACGGTGGGAAGGCGGCAATGGCATCCGTGAGAAAAACGCTCCGTAGCCGGCGGAAGAAAGCCAACTGGTGATTAGAACCGTCCGTTCATCGCGTCAAGATGCAAATGAGGTGGATCGCAAGATCAATTTGGGTGGTATCGCGGAAGCACGTCTTTCGTCCCATGTGGGATGAAGGGCGTTTTTTGTTTTTTGTAATCAAAATTTGCGAATATATATCGGAGGTTTTTACCATGTTAAGAACGCATAACTGTAACGAGCTGAATGTGCGCAACATCGGCGAGAAGGTTACCCTGACCGGCTGGGTCGAGACGATCCGTGACCACGGCGGCGTCCTGTTTGTGGACCTGCGTGATCACTACGGCGTGACTCAGGTCGTATTTTCTGACGACAAGATGCTGCACGGCATCACCAAGGAGACCGTTGTACTGATCGAGGGCAACGTGACCAAGCGCGACGAGGAGACCGTGAACAAGAAGATCGACACCGGCCTCATCGAGGTGCGCGCCGAGCGGATCGAGGTGCTGGGCCCCTGCCAGCTGGGTCTCCCCTTTGAGATCGACGCTTCCACGCAGACCCGTGAGGAGGTCCGATTGAAGTACCGCTATCTGGATCTGCGCAACCGCAAGATCCACGACAATATCGTGCTGCGCTCCAGGATCCTCTCCTACCTCCGCTCCCAGATGGAGGATATGGGCTTTCTGGAGATCCAGACCCCCATTCTGACCGCATCCTCCCCCGAGGGTGCCCGCGACTATCTGG
>SVQY01000023.1 GCA_015065135.1 Oscillospiraceae bacterium | reverse complement strand
TATGCAGGTCATGGATCTGGTGAAAAAGAACATCCGTCCCCGCGATATCATGACGGCAGCGGCGATCCGCAATGCCATCACCGCCGATATGGCACTGGGCTGCTCCACCAACTCGATGCTGCACCTGCCCGCTATTGCCAATGAGTGCGGCGTGAATTTTGACCTTGAAGAGGTCAACGCCATCAGCGAAAAGACCCCCAACCTCTGCCACCTGGCCCCTGCAGGCCCCACTTACATGGAGGATCTGAACGAGGCGGGCGGCGTGTATGCCGTGCTGAAGGAGATCTCCACCCTCGGCTTGCTGGACACCTCTGTTATGACCTGTACCGGCAAGACCATGGCGGAGAATATTGCCGATGCGGATATTCTGGATGATACCGTGATCCGCCGCGTTTCCAATCCCTACAGCTCCACCGGCGGTATTGCCGTGCTGAAGGGAAACCTTGCCCCCGACGGCTGCGTGGTCAAGCGCTCCGCCGTGGCTCCCGAAATGCTGGTGCATGAGGGCCCTGCCAAGGTATTTGAGAGCGAGGAGGATGCCATTGCGGCCATCCACGGCGGCAAGATCGTCAAGGGCGATGTGGTGGTCATCCGCTACGAGGGTCCCGCAGGCGGTCCCGGTATGCGCGAGATGCTGAACCCCACCTCTGCTATCCAGGGTATGGGCCTCGGCTCTGACGTGGCCCTCATTACCGACGGTCGCTTCTCGGGCGCTACTCGCGGTGCCTCTATCGGACATTGCTCTCCCGAGGCGGTCAGCGGCGGCCCTATCGCCTATGTGAAGGACGGCGACATCATCTCCATCAATATCCCCGATTACAAGATCGAGCTGAAGGTCAGCGACGAGGAAATGCAGCAGCGCCGTGCCGAAATGCCGATCAAGAAGAAAGAGAATATTTCCGGCTATCTGAAGCGCTATGCCGCTATGGTCAGCTCCGCCGATAAGGGCGCGATTCTGAATTATTGAGTCTGAAAACTACATATAAGTGAGGAAATTATCATGATCGAATACGGATTGCAGATGTACAGCGTGCGCGACATCACCAAGGAAAATCTGAAGGATGCCCTGCGTCGGGTTGCCGAAATGGGCTACAAGTACGTAGAGTTTGCAGGCTTTTTCGGGAACACCGCCGAGGACGTAAAGGCCTGGTTGGATGAATACGGTCTGAAGTGCAGCGGCACTCACACCAAGGGCGACATGATCACCCCCGATGCCATCAAGGAAACCATTGCCTATCACAAGACCATCGGCTGCACCAATCTGATTGTGCCCAGTGCCAGATGGAAGACTCCCGAGGAGATGGAGTATTACATCGCACTTTTCAACTACGCTCAGAAGAAGCTGGCTGCCGAGGGGATCGATCTCGGTTACCACAATCATTCGGGCGAGTTCTATCCCACTCCCTACGGCAAGATCGTAGAGGATGAGATCATGGCACGCACCTCCATTGATATTGAGATCGACACCTTCTGGCTCTTCAATGCGGGCATCGACCCTGTGCCTTATCTGGAGGCGCACAAGGATCGCATCAAGGTGATCCACCTGAAGGACGGTATCGTGCTCCGTGACGGCAACGGCTCCTTCGAGAACGCCCGCAACGGCGCCGAGGGCAAGTCTGTGGGCAGCGGTATGGCTCCCGTTGTGGCAGTCCGTGACTGGGCGGTAAAGAACAACGTGCTGATGGTCATCGAGTCCGAGGGTCTGGATCCCACCGGCCCCGAGGAGGTCAAGCGCTGCATCGATTTCCTGAAATCTCTTGAAGCATAAGAAAAGCGAGGAAATAAACCAATGGCAATGACAATGACGCAAAAGATCCTTGCCGCACACGCAGGTCTCGATAAGGTAGAGGCAGGTCAGCTGATCCTGGTGGATCTGGACCGTGTGCTGGGCAACGATATTACCTCTCCCGTGGCGATCCGCGAGTTTGAAAAGATCGGTGCCACCGCAGTTTATGACAAGGACAAGGTGACCATGGTCATGGATCACTTTGCACCCAACAAGGACATCAAGGCAGCAGAGCAGTGCAAGATGTGCCGCAATTTCTGCAACGAATATGAGGTCACCCATTTCTATGACGTGGGTCGCATGGGCATCGAGCACGCCCTGCTCCCCGAAAAGGGACTGGTCGTTTCGGGTGACGTGGTCATCGGTGCCGACTCCCATACCTGCACCTACGGTGCATTGGGTGCATTCTCCACCGGTGTGGGCTCTACCGATATGGCCTGCGGCATGGCGACCGGCAAGGCCTGGTTCAAGGTGCCCTCTGCCATCAGATTCAATCTGAAAGGTAAGCTGAACCCCTTTGTTTCGGGTAAGGACGTGATCCTGCACATCATCGGTATGATCGGTGTGGACGGCGCACTTTACCGCTCCATGGAGTTTGCCGGAGAGGGCGTTGCCGCACTTTCCATCTACGACCGCCTGACCATCTCCAATATGGCCATCGAGGCGGGTGCCAAGAACGGCATCTTCCCCGTGGATGAGCAGACCCTTGCTTACGTGAAGGAGCACAGCGACAGAGCGCCCGTTGTGTACGAGGCCGATCCCGATGCGGTCTATGACGAGACCTACGATATCGATCTTTCCGAGATCAAGTCCACCGTGGCATTCCCTCATCTGCCCGAGAATACCAAGACGATCGACGAGGTGGGTGAGGTGAAGATCGACCAGGTGGTCATCGGCTCCTGCACCAACGGTCAGTATAAGGATATTGCCGAGGCAGCCGAGATCCTGAAGGGCAAGAAGATCGCCGACCACGTGCGCGCCATCATCATTCCCGCCACCCAGGATGTGTATCTGAAGGCTGTGGAGAACGGTCTTGTCAAGATCTTTGTGGAGGCAGGCTGCGTGGTCTCTACCCCCACCTGCGGTCCTTGTCTCGGCGGTCATATGGGCATTCTTGCCGCAGGCGAGCGTGCTGTTGCCACCACTAACCGTAACTTTGTGGGCCGTATGGGTCACGTGACCTCCGAGGTGTATCTCGCCAGCCCCGCTGTGGCTGCCGCCAGCGCCATCGCAGGTAAGATCGCGGATCCCGCAAAGGTCTGATGAGAGGGGGAAGAGAAGAATGAAATTTACAGGAACTGTTATCAAATACGGTGACAATGTGGATACCGATGTCATCATCCCCGCCCGTCACCTGAACACCATCGACGTGAAGGAGCTTGCCTCTCACTGCATGGAGGATATCGATAAGGATTTCCACAAAAAGATCAAGGAGGGCGACATCATGGTCGCGGGCCTCAACTTCGGTTGCGGCTCCTCCCGTGAGCACGCTCCCATTGCCATCAAGGCAAGCGGCATTTCTCTGGTCATTGCCAAGAGCTTTGCCCGTATCTTCTACCGCAATGCCATCAATATCGGTCTTGCCATTCTGGAGTGCCCCGAGGCGGCAGAGGCCATTGAGAACGGCCACGAGGTGGAGGCAGACCTGGATGCAGGCGTGATCACCGATCTCACCACCGGCAAGAGCTTCAAGACCAACCCCTTCCCGCCCTTCATCCAGAAGATGATCACCAACGGCGGCCTGGTCGCATCCATTCAGAAGGGCGATTTTAACTGACGAGGAACTGATTATGGAAAAGAATATTGCTTTGCTGAAGGGCGACGGCATCGGCCCCGAGATCGTGGACAGCGCGGTGCGCGTGCTGGAGGCGATCGCTGCAAAATACGGACATAAGTTCAATTTTACCTCTTATCTGATCGGTGGCTGCGCCATCGATGCCACAGGCGCTCCCCTGCCCGAGGAAACGGTCAAGGGCTGCCTTGCATCGGATAGCGTGCTGCTGGGTGCCGTGGGCGGCCCCAAGTGGGATAGCCTTCCCGGCAATATCCGCCCCGAAAAGGCGTTGCTCGGCATCCGTGCCGCTATGGAGCTTTTTACCAACCTGCGCCCCGCGCAGCTCTATCCCGCTCTGGCAGGTGACTGCCCCCTGCGCGCCGACATCGTGGCCAACGGCTTTGATATGGTCATCGTGCGTGAGCTGACCGGCGGCATCTATTTCGGTGAGCGCGGTATGAGAGAGGGCAAGTACGGCGAGGAGGCATACGATACCGAGTGCTACAGCCGTATGGAGATCGAGCGCATCGGTCGCGTGGCCTTTGAGACCGCACAAAAGCGCGGCAAGAAGCTCTGCAGCATCGACAAGGCCAACGTGCTGGAATCCTCCAGACTCTGGAGAAAGATCATGCACGAGCTTGCCGAGGAGTACCCCGACGTACAGCTTTCCGATATGCTGGTGGATAATGCCGCCATGCAGCTGGTGCGCAATCCCGCCCAGTTTGATGTGATCGTCACCTCCAATATGTTCGGTGATATCCTCTCCGACGAGGCCTCTCAGATCACCGGCTCTATCGGTATGCTGCCCTCCGCATCCCTCGGCAGTACCAAGCGCGGCCTGTACGAGCCGATCCACGGCTCTGCCCCCGACATTGCGGGCAAGCATATCGCCAACCCCATTGCAACCATCCTTTCCGCAGGTATGATGCTGCGCTATTCCTTCGGTATGAGCGAGGAGGCAGATGCCATCGTGAACGCGGTGGATGCGGTGCTGGAGGCAGGCTGCCGTACGGCTGATCTTGCCCACGGCGCCCCCGCTATGACTACCGAGGAGATGACCGATGCCATCCTGGCGCGTCTTTGAGGTCTGACATGGATAAAAACGAGATCAGAACGTTAGCCCTGTCCCTTTCGGGGCTGGGCGTGTTTGCGGGGCTTTTGCAAAAGCCGCTTTTTGCGCATTTCCTGACCCTTGCGGAATGTGAGGAGGAGGGAAGGGCGCTGCGCGCCTACGGTGCTTTGGTGCACGAGGTCTACGAAAAGGGTGGCGATTTCGCCGCCGCCGTGCGCCGCACGGTACTGGAGGATGAAAATCCCTACGTTCGTATGCGCGCCGGAAAGGGGAAGTGCGATCCCTCCATCGAGGAGGCGGTCAAGCGTGAGCTGGAGATCCTTTCCCGCTTTGCCTCTCTTACTCCTGCTAATTTTGCGGCTTATTTTGAAAACGCCCCCTACTTACCTCCCTTTGGTTCAAAGCAGATCGACCTTTTGGCTGAATATGAGGAGCGGATGCAGGATATCAACAAGCACGGCTACGGCATTTTTGCCGCCAATGCCATGTTCCGCCTTTCCGACGACTCTCAGATCGAGCCGATCGCCTCTGCCGATCGCGTATCCCTGGATTCCTTCATCGGCTACGAGGAGGAGCGAGGCAAGGTGCTGGATAATACCGCCGCCTTCCTGGAGGGTCGCCCTGCCGCCAACGTACTGCTTTACGGCGATGCAGGCACCGGTAAATCCTCTACCGTCAAGGCCGTGACCAACCATTTCTTTGAGCAGGGTCTGCGCCTGATCGAGATCCGCAAGGATCAGCTCTCGCTCCTGCCCCTTGTTATGGGTAAGATCCGCAGCAATCCGTTGCGCTTCATCATCTTTATCGATGACCTTTCCTTTAATAAGAGCGACGACCATTTCAGTATGCTGAAGGCCGCGCTGGAGGGATCCGCTGCCGCCAAGGCGGATAATGCGGTGATCTATGCCACCAGTAACCGCCGCCACATCGTGCGCGAGACCTTCTCCGACCGCGAGGGCGGCGAGGTGCATCGCAACGACACGATGCAGGAGACCCTGTCTCTTTCCGAGCGCTTTGGTATGACGGTGCTTTTTGCAAGGCCCAACAAGCAGTTGTATCTGGAGATCATCCGCGAGCTGGCTGCCAAGCACCACGTGACGATGGATATCGCCGAGCTGGAGGTCAAGGCTGAGGCCTTTGCTCTGAATCGCGGCACTCGCTCCGCGCGCTGCGCCGAGCAATTTATTGAAAGTCTTTTGTAATTTATCGGGAGGTATCTCCCCGAAAGAGAGTGAAAAAATGCTAACGCTGGATAATGTTTACCGTGCAAGTTATGTACTGAAGGACGTTGTGAGAAAAACCGACGTCATCTATGCGCCCAAGCTTTGCCCCGGAACCGAGCTGTACCTCAAGACCGAGAATCTGCAGGTCACCGGCTCCTTCAAGGTGCGCGGCGCTTATTACAAAATGTCCAAGCTCACTGCAGAGGAGCGCGCACGCGGTGTCATCGCCTGCTCCGCAGGCAACCACGCCCAGGGCGTGGCGCTGGGTGCGCAAAAGAATGGCATCAAGGCCGTGATCTGTCTGCCCGCCGGTGCCCCCATCTCCAAGGTGGAGGCCACCAAGAGCTACGGCGCCGAGGTCTGCCTGGTAGAGGGTGTCTATGACGATGCCTACAGAAAGGCATTGGAGCTGCGTGACGAAAAGGGATACACCTTTATTCACCCCTTCAATGATGAGGACGTGATCGCAGGCCAGGGAACGATCGCCCTGGAGCTGACCGAGCAGCTTTCTGATATTGATGTGGTGCTGGTGCCTGTGGGCGGCGGCGGATTGATCTCCGGCGTGGCCTATACCCTCAAGACCCTCAATCCGAGCGTCAAGGTCTACGGCGTGCAGGCAACAGGTGCGCCTTCTATGGCCAATTCGGTGCATCACGGCCGGATCGAGGAGCTGCCCGCCGTTTCCACCATCGCGGACGGCATCGCCGTCAAGGTACCGGGAAACCTGACCTACGAGATCTGCAGCAAATACGTGGATGACATCGTCACCGTCAGCGATGATGAAATCTCCGCCGCGATCCTTGCCCTGATGGAGCAGCACAAGCTGGTCACCGAGGGCGCGGGTGCCGTTGCGGTGGCCGCTGCTATGTTCGGTAAGGTGGATCTGAAGGGCAAAAAGACGGTTTGCCTTTGCTCCGGCGGTAATATCGACGTGACCATTCTTTCCCGTGTGATCCAGCGCGGTCTCTTGATGTCCGGCAGGACCTGCCAGATGACCATTGAGCTTATGGATAAGCCCGGTCAGCTGATGGCAGTTGCCCGCGTGATCGCCGAGCGCGGCGGTAACGTGATCGAGGTCCACCACGAGCACTCCCGCGGCGGCTCCGACGTCAACGGCTGCTATCTGCGCGTCACTCTGGAGACCCGTAACTTTGAACATATCAACGAAATTCGCGCAGCGCTCGCCGAAAACGGCCTGCACGTGATCGAATAAGGAGAACTGTTATGTCTGAATTGAAGAAAGTCGCAACCGAAAAGGCTCCTGCCGCTATCGGTCCCTATTCCCAGGCCATCATCTGCGGTGATATGGTATTCACCTCGGGGCAGATCGCCATTGATCCTGCTGTGGGTAATATCGTGGCAAAGGATATTGCGGGACAGACAGAGCAGGTTATGAAAAATCTCTGTGCCGTGCTTGCCGAGGCAGGCACCTCTATGGAGCATGCGATCAAGACCACCTGCTTCCTCGCAGACATCGCCGATTTTTCGGCATTTAACGAGATCTACGGCAAGTACTTCACCTCCAAGCCCGCGCGCAGCTGCGTAGCTGCCAAGGCGCTGCCCAAGGGGGCTCTCGTTGAGGTAGAGGTCATTGCAAAGATCGGCTAAAGTACGAAAAACGCATACCGTTATGCTACTTTTTCGCCCACAGGGCGGATATTTGAAAGGATAAGATCATGTCTAAGAATATTGATTGGTCCAGTCTCGGCTTTGGTTATATGAAGACCGACTGGCGCTATGTGGCAAATTATAAGGATGGCAAATGGGACGAGGGCACCCTCACCGAGGATGGCACCATCACCATGAGCGAGTGCGCCGGCGTGCTGCAGTACGCGCAGACCTGCTTTGAGGGTCTGAAGGCCTACACCACTAAGGACGGCAAGATCGTTTGCTTCCGCCCTGACCTGAACGCAGAGCGTATGATCGACTCCTGCGAGAGGCTGATCATGCCTACCTTCCCCAAGGAACGCTTTCTGGATGCAGTCAAGAAGGTCGTTGCAGCAAACAAGGAGTGGGTGCCCCCCTACGGCTCCGGCGCTTCTCTCTACCTGCGCCCCTTCATGTTCGGCTATGATGCGGTCATCGGTGTCAAGCCCGCAAACGAGTATCAGTTCCGCATTTTCGCTACCCCCGTCGGCCCTTATTTCAAGGGAGGCGTCAAGCCTTTGACGGTACGTATCAGCGATTTTGACCGCGCCGCTCCCCGCGGAACCGGTCATGTCAAGGCGGGTCTGAACTATGCGATGAGCCTCTACGCTATTACCGATGCCCACGAAAAGGGCTTTGACGAGAACATTTATCCCGACTCCGCGACCCGTACCTATATTGAGGAGACCGGCGGCGCAAACATTATCTTTATCACCAAGGATGGCACCGTTGTGACCCCCAAGTCGGATACGATCCTGCCCTCCATCACCCGTCGTTCGCTGATGCACGTGGCTGAGCACGTGCTGGGTATGAAGGTGGAGCAGCGCAAGGTTCGTGTGGATGAGCTGGCTGATTTTGTGGAGTGCGGACTCTGTGGCACCGCCGCCGTGATCTCGCCCGTAGGCAAGATCGTGGACCATGGCAAGGAGATCGTATACGGTATGGAGGGCATGGGCCCTGTGATCCGGAAGCTGTATGACACGCTGCGCGGCATGCAGATGGGTGAGATCGAGGCGCCCGAGGGCTGGATCGAAACGATCTGCGAGTGATCTTTTTTACATCGTTGCCCCTTCGGTGAAAGGCCGAAGGGGCAACGCCTTTGCTTTTTTACAAAAACCTCTATTATTTTATGAAAAGCACTTGACTTTAGTGCTTTAACGTGATAAAATGTAACCAATTTCTATAAAGGGGTTCAAGAGGATGAATGCTTTGCATACGTCGGAGATCCAAGCACTCTACAGAGCGATCCTGGATCTGAAAACAGAAGAGGAGTGCGCAGCCTTTTTTGAAGATATCTGCACCATCAAGGAGCTGCAGGATATCGCACAGCGCCTCGAGGTAGCGTTTATGCTGCACGAGGGCAAAAATTATCAGGAGATCTGCGCGCTGACCGGTGCCTCTACAGCCACCATCAGCCGCGTAAAAAAATGCTTGGTCTACGGCAGCGGCGGATACCGCAAGGCAGTTGCCGATGCCGAGAACAGAGGAGACATTCAATGAATATCAATGAGCGCGTTCTCAAAAACGATGAGCGTGTAGCGCTGCGGCTGCGTGATCTTTACCGCACCTATGGCTACCACCAATATAAAATGAGCAAATTTGAGGAGTATGACCTCTATGCCCGAAACAAGGATTTCCTTGTTTCGGATAATGTCATAACCTTTACCGATACAAATGGCAAGCTGATGGCATTAAAGCCGGACGTGACCCTTTCCATCGTCAAGAACACCAAGGACGAGGAGGGACTGCATAAGGTCTATTATGACGAAAATGTCTACCGTATCTCGGGTAGCAGCCGCGCTTATCGCGAAATTATGCAAACGGGTCTGGAGTGCATCGGCGATATTGACGATTATGCCGTTACCGAGGTGCTGATGCTGGCAGCCGAGAGTCTGGCCCGCATTTCCGACGACTTCGTGTTGGATATCTCTCAGCTTGATGTGGTCTCTGCCGTGATCGACGAGATGGGTGTCAGCGAGGAGACCCGTGCCGCACTTTTACAGGCGGTGGGCGAAAAGAATCTGCACGGCATCCGCGCACTTTGCGAAAATGCAGAGACGCTGTGCCGTCTGGTCACGCTGCAGGGAGCGCCGCAGCGCGTGATCGGCGAGCTGCGTGAGCTGCTTGTGGGCAGTGGGGCGCTCGCGATCGTGGAGCGCTTCGCCCATATCGTTGAGGCGCTGCGTGTTGTCGGCTACGGCGATAAGATCCGTATTGATTTTTCCGTGATCGACGATATGAACTATTACAACGGCATCGTGTTCAAGGGCTTTGTCAATGGGGTGCCTGCCGGTGTGCTTTCCGGCGGCCAATATGACAAGCTGATGAATAAGATGGGTAAGCGATCGGGTGCCATCGGCTTTGCCGTGTATCTGGATCTGCTGGAGCGCTTGTATGAAAGTGACCGCACCTATGACGTTGACGTGCTTTTGCTCTACGAGCAAAGCGTAGCGCTGGAGCAGCTCTTGGCAGCTGCAAAGAGCATCGAGGAGGGCGGCGAGAGTGTGATGGTCTGCAAGAGTGATGCGGGCACATTGCGCTATAAGCGTCTTGTAAAGCTGACGGCAGGAGGGAATGCGTGATATGTTGAATGTTGCACTACCCAAGGGCCGCCTTGGTGAAAAGGTTTATGCGATGTTTGAGGCGGCAGGCTTTGAGTGCCCCTCTATCAAGGAGCAGAATCGCAAGCTGATCTTTGAAAATGAGGAGATCGGCGTTCGGTATTTCTGGGTCAAGCCCTCTGACGTCGCCATTTATGTGGAGCGCGGTGCTGCCGATATCGGCGTGGCGGGCAAGGATATTTTGCTGGAGTACGAGCCGGATATCTATGAGCTGTTTGATCTGGACATCGGCAAGTGCCGTATGGCTGTGGCCGCCAAGAACGATTTCCGTGACGATCCCCAAAAGACGTTACGTGTGGCGACTAAGTTTTCCAATATCGCCCGCAATTATTATGCCTCCAAGGGGCGTGATATCGATATCATCCACCTGAACGGTTCGATCGAGATCGCACCTATTCTGGGGCTTTCCGATGTGATCGTGGATATCGTGGAGACGGGTACTACTCTGAAGGAAAATAACCTGTCGGTCTTTGAGACCATCGTGCCGATCAGCGCGAGACTGATCGCCAACAAAGCAAGCTATAAATTCAAAAGCGAACCCATTGAGGCCATTTTGCAGAGCCTTGCAAGGATGGCAAAGGAGCAGAAATGATTAAGATCCTGAAATACGGCGAGGTGGCAAATAACGATATTTTTGCCCGTGTTACCCCCACCGTTAATGTAGAGGAGATCGTCGCCGACATCATTGCAAACGTGCGTAAAAACGGCGACAAGGCTCTGTATGAATATTGCGAAAAATTTGATAAGGTCAAGCTGGATGCGCTGTCTGTCAGCCCCGAGGAGATCGAGGCGGCCTTTGCCGAGGTCCCCGAGGATTTCCTGCGCATTCTGCGCTTGGCGGCAGAGAATATCCGTCGCTTTCACGAAAAACAGAAGCGCAACAGCTTTATTCTGAACGAGCAGGATGGCATCGTGATGGGGCAGAAGGTGATCCCCGTGGATCGTGCCGGGCTTTACGTGCCCGGCGGCACCGCGGCCTATCCCTCCACAGTGCTCATGGATGCGATCCCTGCCAAGATCGCGGGTGTGCCGCAGGTGGTAATGGTATCGCCTCCCGGCAAGGACGGCAAGATCCCCGCAGTTATTCTGGCTGCCGCCAAGATCGCAGGAGTGGATCAGATCTTCAAGCTGGGCGGCGCCCAAGCGATCGCAGCCCTTGCCTACGGTACCGAAAGCGTGCCCAAGGTGGATAAGATCGTGGGTCCCGGCAACGCCTTTGTGGCAGAGGCCAAAAAGCAGGTGTTCGGCACCGTTTCCATTGATATGATCGCAGGTCCCAGCGAGATCCTTGTTCTGGCTGACGGTACCGCCAATCCCCGACACGTGGCGGCGGATCTGCTTTCTCAGGCAGAGCACGACAAGCTGGCAAGCGCCGTGCTGGTCACCGATTCCGCAGAGCTGGCAGGGCAGGTGCAGGTAGAGATCGAGCACCAGCTGCCCCTCCTGGAGCGGGAGGAGATCGCCCGCGCGTCCATCGACAACAACGGCAAGATCATTGTGGCCCCCGACCTGCAAAAGGGCATTGAGATCACCAACGAGATCGCCCCCGAGCATCTGGAGCTTTGTGTGGATAACCCCTTTGACTATCTGGACAAGATCCGTCATGCAGGCTCCATCTTTATGGGTAAGAATTGTCCCGAGGCGTTGGGCGACTACCTGGCAGGCCCCAATCACACCCTGCCCACCAGCGGCACCGCCAAGTTCTCCAGCCCCTTGTCTGTAGATGATTTTGTAAAGAAGACCCAGTACACCTATTTCACCCGTGACGCGCTTGCGCGTGTTGCGGAGGATGTGGCGTATTTTGCGCGCAAGGAGGGACTTACCGCCCATGCGAGAAGCGCTGTGGTCCGCTTCGAGGAGGAGGAGCAATGAGCCGCTTTTTCAGCGAAAAATTCGCATCTCTCACCCCGTACACGCCGGGCGAGCAGCCCCGTGAACGAAAATTTATCAAGCTTAATACCAACGAGTCGCCCTTTCAGCCATCGGCAAAGGCGATCGCCGCAGCGGCCGAGGCTGCGGAAAATTTGCAGCTTTATTCGGATCCCACCTGCAAGCGACTTACTGAAAAAGTGGCAGAACGGTATGAGATTTCACCGGATGAGGTCATTTTGGTCAACGGCTCGGACGAGGTGCTGAATTTTGCCTTTATGGCGTTTTGCGACAAACGTCATCCTGCTGTCTTCCCGGATATCACCTATGGCTTTTATGAGGTGTTTGCCGAGCTGCATAACATTCCTTATGAAAAGATCCCGCTGCGCGAGGATTTTTCTGTGGGCGTAGAGGATTACATCGGCATTCATAAGACCATCTTCATTGCCAATCCCAATGCCCCCACGGGCATGACGATCTCGCCCGCGGATGTGGAGCGCATTCTGCAAAGCAATCCCGATAACGTGGTGGTCATCGACGAGGCGTATGTGGATTTCGGCGGCGAGAGCTGTGTGCCGCTTACGCGCAAGTATGACAATCTGCTGGTCACCCAGACCTTTTCCAAATCTCGCTCGCTGGCAGGTGCCCGTCTTGGATTTGGTATCGGCTCCAAGGCGCTGATCGCCGACTTGCATACGATCCGCTATTCCACCAACCCCTACAACGTCAATTCCATGACGCTGGCGGCCGGCTACGGCGTGCTTTGCGATGAGGCGTATACGCAGAAAAACTGCCAAACGGTATGCGAAAACCGCGCATTTGCCATGGCAGAGCTGAAGAAACTTGACTTTGAAATGACCGACAGCAAGGCAAACTTTATTTTTGCAAAGCATCCTGTGCTTGACGGCGGCGAGCTGTACGCCAAGCTGAAGGAAAGAGGTATTTTGGTGCGCCATTTTGAGAAGCCGCGCATCAGAGAATATAACCGCATCACCGTCGGCACTCGCGAGCAGATGCAAGCGTTGGTGGATGCCGTGCGGCAGATACTGGAGGAGAACAGATGAGAACTGCGGAGATCAGAAGAGATACCGCTGAGACCAAGATCCTGCTGCGGCTGGATCTGGACGGCAAGGGTGTCGCAAAAATCGATACCGGTTGCGGATTTTTGGATCATATGCTGACCCTGCTTGCCGGTCACGGCAAGCTTGATCTGACCGTTACCTGCAAGGGTGACACCCAGGTGGACGATCACCACACCGTAGAGGATGTGGGCATCGCCCTCGGTCAGGCTGTTGCCAAGGCGCTCGGAGACAAAAAGGGCATTACCCGTTACGGCACCGTGACCCTGCCGATGGATGAAGCGCTTGTTATGTGCGCGCTGGATCTGTCCGGTCGCTGCGGATTGTACGGAGAGCTGCAGCTGCCCTCCCGCAAGGTCGGCAGCTTTGATACCGAGCTTGTGGAGGAGTTTTTCCTTGCCTTTGTGCGTAACGCATCGGCTACGGTGCATTTCGTACAGCTTGCGGGACATAACACGCACCACATCATCGAGGGCGCCTTCAAGGCCTTTGGTCGCGCTTTGCGCGCCGCCGTGAAGGTGGATCCCGAATTTGCCAACGAGATCCCCTCAACGAAAGGAGTTCTTTGATGGTTGCCATTGTGGATTACGGTGTGGGAAATCTGTTTTCCTTGCGCTCCTCCTTTCTCTCTATAGGTGTGGAAACGGTGGTGACCTCGGATCCTGCCGTGTTGCACGCCGCCGATCGGATCGTGCTGCCCGGCGTGGGCGCCTTTGGCGATGCGGCGAAAAAGCTGCGCGATTCCGGCCTTGCCGACGTGGTGGTTGCGGAGGCAAAGGCGGGCAAGCCTCTGCTTGGCATCTGCCTTGGCATGCAGCTGCTTTTTGATAAGAGTCTGGAATATGGCGAGCATGCGGGGCTCGGCCTGATCCCCGGTGAGGTACGCCCCATTGCGGAGGTGATCCCCGCGGAGCTGAAGATCCCCCACATCGGCTGGAATGCCCTGCATTTCGGCGGCAAAAAAAGCCCCCTGTTCCGTTATATCGAGGAGGGTGACTTCGTTTATTTCGTGCATTCCTTCTACGGCGCAAAATGCGCCGAGTCTGTGATCGCCACCGCCGAATACGGCGCGGAGCTGACCGCTGCCGTGGCGCATGATAACGTGTACGGCTGCCAATTCCATCCGGAAAAGAGCGGCGAGGTCGGCATGAATATCCTGCGCGCGTTTTGTGAAAAGGAGGCGTAACGGTGTTAATTTTTCCTGCAATCGATCTGTTTGAGGGCAAAGCCGTCCGCCTTTTCAAGGGCGACTATGCGCAGATGACGGTTTACAATGAGGATCCCGTCGCGGTCGCTATGGATTTTGTGGCGGCAGGCGCCGATCACATCCACGTGGTGGATCTGGAGGGGGCCAAAAGCGGTGAGACGCCGAATATCGATACCGTGTCGGCCATTGCCCGCCGTTCGGGACTGTTTGTAGAGGTGGGCGGCGGCATCCGCAGTATGGAGGTCGTGGACCGCTATCTTGCAGCAGGTGTCAGCCGTGTCATTCTCGGCACCGCTGCCGTGAAGGATGAAGATTTCCTGAAGGCGGCTCTTGCCAAGCACGGCGACAAGATCGCCGTTGGCGTGGACATCAAGGATGGCTACGTTGCCATCAAGGGATGGGTCGAAAAATCTGAATACGATGCGATGGAATTCTGCGCAAAAATGGAAGCGCTCGGCGTGAAGACCATCATCTGCACCGACATTTCCAAGGACGGTGCCATGAAGGGCGCCAATCATGAGCTTTACCGTGAGATGGCCAAGCGCTTTGGTGTGCAGATCATCGCCTCGGGCGGCGTTTCTTCCATGGATGATGTGCAAAGGCTGGCGGCGTTGGATATCTACGGTGCCATCATCGGCAAGGCGTATTATACAGGTGCCATTGATCTGAAGGAAGCGGTTTTGTACGCAAAAAAACGAAACGGGGTGAAAAAATGATTACAAAACGAATTATCCCGTGTCTGGACGTGAAGAATGGCCGTGTGGTCAAGGGCGTGAATTTCGAAGGCCTGAACGACGTTTCCTCACCCGTGGAGCTGGCGCGCTACTATAGCGAGAACGGCGCGGATGAACTGGTATTTTATGATATTACCGCATCGGTGGAGGGGCGCGCTCTCTTTACCGACATCCTGCGAGAGGTGGCTTCTACCATCTTCATTCCGCTGACGGTCGGCGGCGGCATCAATACGTTGGAGGACTTTGACCGCGTGCTCAAATGCGGCGCGGATAAGGTCAGTGTCAATTCGGGCGCGATCCGCAATCCCTCCCTGATCTGCTCGGCGGCAAAACGCTACGGTGATCAATGCGTGGTGCTTTCCGTTGACGTGAAGCGTGTGGACGGCGTGTTCCGTGTGTTTGCCAAGGGCGGCCGTGAGAACACCGGTATGGAGGCGATCTCCTGGATCAAGCGTTGCGTTGAAGACGGCGCCGGCGAGATCGTAGTCAACTCCATCGACACCGACGGTGTGAAGAACGGCTTTGATCTGGAGATGCTGCAGGCGGTCTGTGATGCCGTCTCGGTTCCCGTGATCGCCTCGGGTGGCGCTGGCTGTATGGAGCATTTTACGACTCTGTTTCAAACCCTGCCCGGAGTGGATGCAGGTCTTGCAGCCTCCATCTTCCACTTCGGAGAGGTGAAAATATCCGATCTCAAAACTAAGCTTGCCGGCGAGGGGATCCCGATGCGGATCCTGCGCTGAAGGAAAGGAAATGCTTATGAAGACCAATATTAATATCGATGAATTGAAGTTTGACGAGAAGGGCCTGATCCCTGCCATCGTGGTGGATGCCATCACCAAGCGCGTGCTGACCCTTGCCTACATGAATAAGGAAAGCTTGCAGATCTCTATGGAAAAGGAGCTGACCTGCTTCTGGAGCCGCTCCCGTCAGGAGCTGTGGCTGAAGGGAGAGACCAGCGGCAACGTGCAGCACATCGTTTCCATCACCGCTGACTGTGACAAGGATGCTCTTGTCGTGATGGTAGAGCCCGAGGGCCCCGCTTGTCATTTGGGTACAACCTCCTGCTTTGAGAATCCCGTGTATCAGAGCGAGGAGCGCCATGAGTTCTCGCTGGAGCAGCTGATGGAAATGCTGGTCGGCAGAAAGGTGGAAAAGAAGGAGGGCTCCTACACCACCTATCTTTTTGAAAAGGGTATCGACAAAATTCTCAAGAAGGTCGGTGAGGAATGCACCGAGGTCATCATTGCAGGTAAGGCAGACGACAAGAAGGAGACTATTTATGAGATCGCCGATCTTGCCTACCACGTGATGGTGCTGATGATCCAGATGGGTATCTCCCTGGAGGATGTGCACCGTGAGCTTGCCTCCCGTCACGTCATTGACCACAAGGTCAAGCAGGAGAAAATGACCAAGTAACAAAAAAGCAAAGGCGCCGTCTGATGTTGGGCGGTGCCTTTATTTTTTGCTTTTTTACAAAGAAAGCGTAAAGGGAAGGAGCTTTGACGAAAAAAAGAGGGAAAACAGAGAAATGTTGAAAAAAGAAGAATACGGACGAACAAAAATTGAAAATAACGGAAAATGAAAGTGGAAAGAGTGCATATTAAAATTGGAAAATATTAAAAAATGTTTAGAATTCTTGAAAAAAGGAGAAATTTGCCGTTTTTTGCCTTGCCCGATTTTCCCGCAAAGAAAAAAGCGAGAGCCGCAAGCTCTCGCTTTTTGTCGTTGGGTCAACCGATGATGTCGCCGACATCCTTGAGAATATACATCGGGCGGTAGGGGAAGCGTTCGATATTTTCCGGCGTGCTGACGCCGGAAAGCACCAGAACAGTGTCCAGCTCACTTTCAATGCCTGCGATGATGTCGGTATCCATACGATCTCCGATAATGGCAGCATCGCGGCGGGAGCAATCCAGCTTTTTGAGTGCGTGGCGCATCATCAGCGGGTTGGGCTTTCCCACGTAATAGGCGTTCTTGCCGGTAGTCATCTCAATGGGGGAAATGAGCGCGCGGCAGGCAGGAATAATGCCGTTTTCGGCAGGTGCGGTCAGATCCGAGTTGGTACCGATCAGCTTAGCGCCGTTCTGCACCATTTTAACCGCCTTCTCGATCTTTTCGTAGTTCAGTGAGCGTGTTTCTCCAAACACCACGTAGTCCGGATTTACATCGTTCATCGAAAGCCCTGCCTCGTAAAGGGCATAGGTAAGGCCGGGCTCGCCGATCACATACACCGAGCCACCGGGGCATTGTGAGGCGAGAAAGGAGGCGGTAGCCAAGGCACTGGTGTAGAAGTGATCCTCGCTGACCGAAAGGCCCATGCGGGAGAGCTTCATACTCAGCTCTCGGGGCGAGCGCTCAGAGCTGTTGGTCAGAAACAAAAATTTCTTGTCGTTGGCGAGGAGCCAGTCCACGAATTCGGCAACGTGCGGAATAATGCGGTTGCCGTGGTAGATAACACCGTCCATATCGCAGATAAACGCCTTTTTTTCTTGCAGAATTTTGATATCCGGATTCATATGATAGCTCCTTTACTGGTTGATAAATACAGTATATCGCCTACTTGTGACGAAAGTGTGAACACGGTGCCGGTCGGGTCCTGTAAGGGTTGACTTTTCTGTTATTATCGTTTAAAATGATAATAATCATTCTTTGCACAGTGCTCATATGAGCAGGGGAAAGGAAAAATTATGGTAAACAATGTTGTCAGCGAGCTGCAGAACGCTCGCGTACTGAATAAGGAAGCCGCCCTGAAAATGAAGCTGGAGGGAACTCTTGCCGAGGCTGTTACCTTCATCGAGCGCAACCAGATCACCGATGTGGGACTCTGGCAGAAGTGCGTGCAGATCTTCCGCGATCACGTGGATGGTGTTGACTCCTGGAAGACGACCTGGCGCGGTGAGTTCTGGGGCAAGATGATGCGCGGCGCTTCCATGGTGGTCAAATATACGCAGGACGACGGTATGTATCGCATTCTGGAGGCTGCCGTCCGCGATCTGTTGACCACCGCCGACGAGCACGGCCGCATTTCCGGCTATCCCGTGGAAAGCGAGTTCACCCGTTGGGATCTGTGGGGCAGAAAATACGTGATGTTGGGCATGATGTATTTTATGGAGATCAGCCGTGACGAGGCGCTGAACGCCGAGATGGTGGCCGCCATGCGCCGCCACGCCGACTATATCCTGGAGCACGTGGGGGAGGGAAAGCTGGATATCCGTACCTGCTCCAAGCACTGGGAGGGTATGAACTCCTGCTCTATTCTGGAGCCTATGGTGCGCCTGTACCGTCTGACGGGCGAAAAGCGCTATCTGGAGTTTGCCGAGTATATCATCTCCACCGGCTTTATCCAGTCCGCCAACATCATTGAGCTTGCCTTCGCCGACGAGGTCACTCCCCACGAATATCCCGTGGTCAAGGCCTATGAGATGATGTCCTGCTTCGAAGGACTTTTGCAGTATTACTATGTAACGGGTAACGAAAAATACAAGACCGCCCTGCTGAATTTCGGCCGTCGGATCATGGAGGGTGAGCTCAGCATTATCGGCTGCAGCGGCTGCACCCACGAGCTGTTTGACCACACCGCCGTGCGTCAGACCCAGACCGATTACGAGGGCATCGTGCAGGAGACCTGTGTCACCGTCACTTGGATGAAATTTGCCATGGCTATGCTAGAGCTTTCGGGCGACGTGGCCTATGCCGATCATATCGAGCGCTCCTATTATAACGCCTATGTGGGTGCCTTCAATACCCACCGTGTAGCAAGAATCGAAAGCTCCAAGGAGGGCATTCCCCAGGTGCTGCCCTTTGACAGCTATTCACCTTTGGTCTCCGATACGCGCGGACGCAAGGTGGGCGGCTATAACATTTTTGAGGATAAGACCTATTACGGCTGCTGCGCCTGCATCGGTGCGGCAGGCGCGGGCACCTTCCCCCAGGTGGCGCTGATGAAGAGCGAAAAGGGACTGGTGTTCAATCTTTATGAGCAGGGAAGCATCGAGACCCTGACCCCCACGGGCAAGGCGCTTAGTATTCGGATGGATACCGCTTATCCTTATAACGGCAGGGTGCAGCTGACCCTTTCTCTGGAGGAGCCCGAGGCCTTTGAGCTGACCTTCCGCGTGCCCGCCTGGTGCGAGAATGCCACTCTGACCGTTGGCGGCAAGACCGAGCGCGTGCCTGCCGGCTACGTGACCCGTGCCGCAGCGTGGAAAAACGGCGATACCGTGCTGCTGGAACTGCCGATGGCAGTGAAGCGCGTCCTGCCCCCCGAGGGGGCCGTAAACGCCGATATTTTCGCCGCCTACACCTACGGACCGCTGGTGATGGCCGCCGATAAGCGGATCACCGATCCCGATGCGGTTTTGGATATTGCCGTTGACGAAAAGGGCTACGCCGCCTCCCGCGAGGTCTATTGTCCCGAGATCCGCGACGCCCACCTTTGCCTTGAGGTGTCGCTCGTAAGCGGCGAAAAGGTGCGCCTCATCGACTACGCCTCCGCAGGCAAGACCTGGACCGAGGAGAGCCGCTGCGCCGCCTGGCTCTACCGCCGTGCGACAGAGAACTGATCGCAATGCAGATCCTTGATATTTCGCAGGAGATCTTTTCCTGCGCCGTTTATCCGGGAGATCCAAAGCCGTCATATGAGCGCCTTTGCGCGATGGAGCGGGGCGATCTCTATAATCTTACCGCTTTTTCGATGTGCGCCCACAACGGTACGCATGTGGATGCGCCCGCCCATTTCTTGCCGGATGGCAGAACGGTCGAGAGGTTGCCGTTGGATAAAACGGTGGGCTATGCCACCGTTGTCGCGGCTATGGGTGAGCTGACCGCCGCCGATGCCCGTGACATTTTGACGAGGGCGAGGGCAGTTGATGCCGATGCGGCCAAGCGCATTTTATTGAAGGGAAATGCCGTTGTTACTGCCGATGCTGCCGCAGTATTTGTCGCATACGGCACGCTACTGATCGGTACCGAAACGCAAAGTGTTGGTCCTGCCGATGCTCCGATGGCGGTGCACCGCACCTTGCTCTCTGCCGAGATCGCTTTGCTTGAAGGAATACGGCTTGACTGCGTGCCCGAGGGCAGATATCTGCTCTTTGCCGCACCGCTCAGCCTCGGTGGTGCCGATGGCGCACCCTGCCGTGCTATTTTGGTAAAAGAATAAGTTGGTATAATAAAAAGCCACCCGACAGGGTGGCTTTTTTGTACTGCTGTGAAATTTGGGCAGCTCACATATACGGGCAGCTTGTCAGATCCTCGGCGCGTTGGCAAGCAGATATTCCTCTGCCTCCACACACCAAAGCCCGCCGTTTTTCCGGACGATCCCGGCAAGCTCTGCGTAAAGTGGGTCCTTTTTGCCCCATTCGTCCAACTCGTCAATGGCGATGAGGGGAATATCCAGCCCCGTGTAGCACAGCTTTTTGGCACCGCTGGGGGTAGCCATAGACATCATGGTATCTACGTAGGCGTTCATCCCCAGAATGTGAGAGATCAGCGCGGCGGGGCGGATGGCGTTGCCCTCGATCAGCTTCAGCACGTCCCGCATATCCTGCGGAATGCTGCCGCCCGTGCCCAGCACGTGAATGCCGTCGTAATGGATGCGGTAGAGGTTGAGCGAGCCCTGCAGGTCGTGCTGCGGCGGGCCTGCGAAAAAGTTGATGCAGCCGTCTTCGCGGCAGATCTGCTCCGCCATTTGAAATAGCTCTGCCGAGGGTGCCATCACAAATACGTCGTCAAAGCCGCCATCGGATAGCTCCAGCAGCTTGGCAACAGGATCCTCTAATTCCGTGGTGCAAAGATAGATCAGCTCGCAGCCCTTTTCCTTGGCGTATGCAGGAGGGCACTTGGCGGCGGCGCCGTCCAGTCTTGCCCGGTTGCGCCCCGTTACCACTACCTGCGACGTTTCAGCGAAGCCGTATGCCAGCTCCACGCAGCCAAGCCCCATAGGGCCGGAGCCGCCGAGAATGGCAAGCCTGCCGCCCCTTTTGGTGCCGTCGGTACGGGTGTAGGTGGTGTAATCGGTGTGATAGCAGCCGAGAAAGCCGCGATAGCAGCAGGCAAGGGGCTCTACCATGGATGCCTTGAAATAGCCCTCGCCCTCATAGGGAATGAGGCAGTTGCGCTCCAGCACCAGCTCGGGCACGATGGCGTAGGTGGAGGCACCGCCGATGTAAGGGTAGGAGTAGCCCGGATCGTAGCCGCTCTCCAGCTTCAGCGCGGTCTGAATGATGATCTTCTGCCCGATCCTCCATTTGGGATCAACGGCAGAGCCGACCTCGGCGATCACGCCGCACATCTCGTGCCCCACCATAACGGGATTTTCAGCCACGTCGGGGGGCACACGCTTGTGGTCGGTGCCAAGCTTGACCGCTTTGTAGGTGGACGCGCAAAGCGAATCGGTGATAAAATGAACCAGTATTTCCTTTTCTCCAAGGGCAGGGAGCTCAAACTCATCCAGTCGGAGATCCATTGCGCCGTGGAGACGAACAGCTTTGGTTTTCATTGTGTTTTCCTCGAATCGTCTTGGTCAAAAGGGCTTTTCGGCGGGATAGCGATCTCCCTTGGGGCGGTTGTAGCCGATCTCGGTCACGCCGAGATAGCGGAAAAGCTCGTAAAGCGTGTTGCCGATATGGGCAAAGGCAACCGCGCCGTGGTGGGGATAATGGTGCTCGATGAGCTCATAGCGGTAAAAGCGTGCCATTTCGGGAATGGCAATGATGCCGATGGAGCCGAAGGAGCGGGTCGCCACGGGCAGCACCTCGCCCTCGGCCACGTAGGCGCGCAGCTGCGCATCCGCCGTGCTTTGCAAACGGAAAAGGGTCACGGCGCCGGGGGCAAGATCGCCCTCCAGGGTGCCGCGGGTGATATCGGGCTCCTTGCCGGGCTCCAGCGAATTGTACATGATGCGCTGATAGCGCATTTCGGGCTTTACCAGCTTGCAGGAGGGGGTGTTGCCGCAATGGAAGCCCATGAACACGTCTCCCTTGCTATAGGCGAATTTCCCGGAGATATTCTCGTCAAAAAGATCGTGCGGAACGGTGTTGTTGACGTCAAGCAGCGTTACCGCATCCTCGGTGATGCAGGCGGCGATATATTCGCTGAGTGCGCCCCAGATATCCACCTCACACGCAACGGGAATGCCGCGGGAGGTAAGACGGGAATTGACGTAGCAGGGAACAAAGCCGAACTGGGTCTGGAAGGCGGGCCAGCATTTGTTTGCCAGGGTCACGTAGCTTCTGCCGTCCCGATGCTCCTCGATCCAGTCAAGCAGCGTGATCTCGTACTGTGCAAGGCGTTCCAGCACCCCGGGGTGCTTGTTTCCGTCTCCCAGCTCCCGTGCCATATCTGCGGCAACATCGGCAATGCGTGCATCCCCCTTGTGCGCGTGATAGGCCTCAAACAGGTCCAGCTCGGAATTTTCCTCGATCTCCACGCCAAGATCGTACAGGCGCTTGATCGGGGCGTTGCAGGCGAGAAAATCCTTGGGGCGAGGGCCGAAGGAGATGACCTTCAGCTCGCGAAGACCCAGGACGGCTCTTGCCAGCGGCAGGAATGCGCGGATATTCTCCGCTACCTCCTCCGCCGTGCCGACGGGGCGCTCGGGGATGTATGCGCGGATGTTACGGAGCGCCAGATTATAGCTGGCGTTCAGCATACCGCAATAGGCGTCTCCGCGACCGCCGATGAGATCGTTTCCGGTCTCCTCGGCTGCGCCGACGTACATGACGGGGCCGTCAAACTTTTTGGCAAGCAGGGTCTCGGGCGTTTCGGGGCCGAAATTGCCGAGATACACGACAAGCGCGTTGCAGCCTGCCTCCTTTACCTCGGCAAGCGCGGCATCCGCCTCTCTTTCGGTCTCAACCGTCACATTGCACTCAAACAGAGAAACGCCTTTTGCGCGGCAGGCCTCAACCACAGCCCTTCTTCTGCGCTCGGACAGGGTGCGCGGAAAGCAATCGCGGCTGACCGCAATGATCGCCGGCTTTACGGAGGGAATGTTTTTCATCAGCATAAGCGAGTTTTCCTTTCCAGATATTTTGGCGGCAAACGATGTTTTTTGTTATCCGTTTCTTTCCACCACCACGGTAGAGACCGTGTCGGGGAACATTTCTACGTAATAATAGGTGCCGTCCACCTCAAATTGCACCTGCTTTTTCTTCTTGTCGGGATTGACCAGCAGATAAATGCGTGTGCCGTCACTGTTTTCGATCATAGTCGCCTGCAAGGGCAGGAAGGTGGTCGGATAGGTGGCAAGATCGGCTGCGTTGTGAGAAATATCCAGGGCATAGACCTTGGAATCTCTGTTTATAAATTTGGCGATGTGTCGGAATGCGTGGTACTGACCGCTATAAGAAAGCTCGCCCGTTTGGCTGTTTCGGGTGACCAGGCCGCCGCTGAAAAAGTAGCCGTAATTAGGGCTTCCCGTTTCGTTCAGCATCAGATTCCAGCCCGTAAAGGAGCCATAGCCGTGATTCAGCACCTTGGAGAGCAAAAGCTCCCATCTGCACCAATCACTGTCATAATGATCGATCAAAAACGGGCTGCATTCGGTAAAATGCATACGGTGAGCGGGATAGGCCCGGTGAAGCGCTGCGGTGTCCTCAACGGCCCCCTCGTAATAATGGAAGGCGATGCCGTCGCAGTCGTCCTTCAGCCCTTCGCAATGATCCAGCTGCCAACGCACGCGGTAGTCGGCGACGTTGAAATTGTGATCGCACATCCAGATCTTTACGTCCATGCCGTTTTCGCGCAGCTTGCGGCGCAGCACCTTGATAAATTTTGCCTCGGTCACGGGGTGCCACATGCAAGCGGGCATACGGCCCTTTTGGTGAGTTTCGCATTCGTTTTGCGGGGTGAGTGCGGAAATATGGATGCCGCATTTCTCGTATTCCTGCAAAAAGCGAATGTAATAATCGGCGTAGCAGTCGATAAATTCCTCCAGCATAAAGCCGCCACAAAGGGAATTGCCCGTTTTCATCCATGCGGGAGGGCTCCAGGGAGAGGCGTACAGATAAAGGTCGGGGTTGACCGCAAGGATCTCCTTGATCATGGGGATGATATAGGCGCGGTCACGGTCAATGGAAAAGTGCTTTAATTCCACGTCGCCCGCCACGTCGTCGTAGGAGTACAGCTCAGCGGAGTAGTCGCTGGAGCCGACCGAAAGGCGGCCTATGGAAAGACCGAGCCCCTTTTTGGTATAAATGCTTTCCAAAAAGGTGCGGCGTTCGTCGGGCTTCATGAGAGAAAGCGTGTAGCAGGAGCTGCCCGTAATGGCAACACCGATGCCGAGGAGATCCTCGGATACGGGTGTTGCGCCGGGGGTCAGAGTAGAGGCTGCAGGTACGTAGGCGGCAGGGAAAACGGGGCATTCCTGAAACGTGAGTCCAAAGCCCGTTGTATATTGTGTAACTTTCATGACGGGGCTCCTTTTTTTATTATGCTTTGTTCTGGCACCCGAATACCAGCATCTTCTTGATGACCTCCTCCTTGATGCGCTGTACCTTCAGGTTGCGGATATCAAGGTAAGAAAGCCCCTTTTCGATGCCCTCCTGCATACCGCGCACGCCGGCAAGGCAGAGGTCGGTGTAGATGTTCACCTTGGAAATGCCGTGAGCGATGGTGTTGCGGAAATCGTCGTCGGTCAGGCCCGATCCGCCGTGCAGCACCAGGGGAATATCCAGCGCGTTGCGGATCTCCTGCAGGCGGTTCAGATCCAGCTTGGGGGCGCTCTTGTAAGCACCGTGGGCGGTGCCGATGGCCACGGCCAGAGCATCGATGCCGGTGGCACTCGCGTAGTCCAACGCCTCGGCAACAGTGGTGTAGCGATCGTCGGGCGCGTCGGGGTTGGCGGCCTGTCCCACGTGGCCGATTTCGCCCTCCACGGTGGCGCCGAAGGCGTGGGCGATCTTCACGACCTCACGGGTGTCGGCAACATTTTGGGCGTAGTCGGTGACCGAGCCGTCAAACATCACGCTGGTGCAGCCCAGCTGCAGCGCCTCCATGCAGCGCGCAAAGGTCAGACCGTGGTCGTAATGCACCACTACGGGCACGGTGGCACGCTTTGCCGCCTCGATGATGGAGGGCAGGATCAGCTTCAGCTCGCCGCCGGGCAGCAGGATCTCTGCCGTGCCCACGATCAGAGGCGCACGCAGCTCCTCGGCTGCGGCAATGGCGGCCTCTGCCATGTCGGTATCGGTGGTGTTGAAAAGTCCAACACCGTATTTGTTTTTCTGTGCATCCTTCAAAACTTCATTCAAATTTACAAGCATTTTTTTATCTCCTTATCGTATTATCAGATCTCCACGCGCTCGGCGTTTTGGATCATTTCAAAAATAGCATCCTTGTCCTTCATACCGCTGACCGAATCCACGGCGGCAAGGTTACAGCAGGCAGCACCCGAGGCAAATTCCAGGATCGCTTTGTCGTCAAAGCCCTCGTAGATGCCGTACAGACACCCTGCGCAGAAGGCGTCGCCCGCGCCAACGGTGCCCTTGATGTAGCCCTTGGGCAGCTTCAGCGAGGGTACAACGGTGAACTCTCCGTTCTTGTTCAGGCAAAAGCCCGCCTCGGGGCAATGGACGATCACACGGGCGCCCACGCCCTCGGCCATGATCTGCTCCATGGTTTGGCGGATGTTTTCTACCAATAGTCTGCCGTTTTCATCCCGTGGCGGCAGCCCCGAGATGCCGCAGGCCTCGATCTCGTTCATAAAGGCGTTGTCGGTGTAGCGAAGGGCAGGGATCACCTTTTCGGCAAAACGGCCGCTGCTGTCGCTGACCACGTCGATAGAGGTGAGGATGCCCACGGCCTGCACGTCCTTCAAAAAGCGTGCCATCACCGTGCCGTACTCGGGGTCCTCGGCGTCCAGGGCATCCATCATCAGAATGTATGCCGCGTGCAGCATTTTGCAGTTCAGGGTGGGAATATCCACGTCCTCGGGCACGAATTCCGCATTGGCGCCCCGATAGTGGAAGAAGGTCCGCTCGCCCGTGTCATGCACGGTCATCACGTCGGTAAAGCTGGTGCCTGCCGTGGTGGAGGTCAGTATACCGCCAACGTCAATGCCGTTTTTGCGCAGCTCGTCGATCAGATAACGACCGTCAGCATCGTTGCCCACACGCCCGATGGCGCTGACCTTCAGCTTGCGGTCGATCCTCGCCAGATCGATGCCAACGTTGGGCACGCTGCCGCCCACGGCATTGGAGATGCCGTAAATGGTAGAGAGCATATTCATTTCGGGATAGGAGCTGATCAGCTTGATGCGGTCTGCCACAAGGCTGCCCGCCACGGTAATGCCTTGCCGCTCGCTCATGATAAGCGTATCCACGGTGGTGCCGAGGATGCGGGAAAGGGAATAGAGCTGGGTGATCTCGGGGTAGCCCGCACCGCGCTCCCATTTGCTGACCGTCTTGTTGCTGACGCACAGCATTTCGGCAAGCTGAGCCTGGGTCAGTCCTTGCTTTTTGCGCAGACGGGCAATGCTGGCGCCCATTTGCAGCTCGGAAGCCTTTTTGTTCATAAGAGTCCTCCTTTTCGGTGATTCCTACCTTGATTATACCCCCATTTCGGCGACCTGTCAAGCGACTTTTGGTAGAACGATGCAGAGAAAACGCATTTTTGAAATCTACGTTTCGTAGACAACGTTTTGCCAAAGTACCCGTTGCATTCTCCCTTGTTTTGAGTTATAATGAAGGTGTACTTCAAGAGAGGAGCGGAGAAGCATAATGAAAAAACGTGTTCTTTGCATGCTGCTGGCGACCATTTTGTTGATGCTTGTGGGCTGCAAGCCGAGCGATCCCTCCGAAGAGCCGGAGAGCGTGACGCTCCCGCCCTCCCATCTCCCACAATTTGATGCCGGCGAGGGCATCTATAACTATTGTCCCACCGTGATGCAAACCGACGAAAATACGGCGTATATCTACTATTGCACCAACCGTGCAGAGCGGGCGGTGGTTGATCACATCGGCTGCCGCAAGGGCACGCGAAGCGAGAATGGCACGTGGAGCTGGGGGGCGGAGCGGATCGTTCTTTCACCCACGGCGGGGAAGTGGGATGCGCACCATACCTGCGATCCCTCGGTCGTGGCAGGGAAGTTTTGCTATGAAGGGGAGACGTATACCTATCTGATGGCGTATCTGGGCTGTACCTCCTGTGACAATCAGGATAATAAGATCGGCATCGCCGTGGCCAAAAGCCCCGAGGGACCCTTTATCAAGGTGGGGGATGCGCCGCTGGTGGATTTTGAATTTGAGGGCAGCGCGGACGTGTGGGAATGGGGCGTGGGTCAGCCCAGCCTTGTCAGCCTGGATAAAAAGGGCAGCGTGATGCTGTTTTATACGCGCGGTGACCGCAACGGCACCCGTACCGTGGTAGAGCAATGGGCGCTTTCCGACCTTTCCGCGCCTGTGCGAAGCAGCTCGGAGACGTTGCCCGCAACGGGGCTGGAAAATCTGGAGGGGCAGCAGGATTTTATCAATAACGCGGATTTTGTGTACGATGCCGCAGGCGAGCGCTTTTTTGCCGTGTCGGATTGCCATCCCAACCCCACAGAGGAGCCGGATTACATTTCCTCCCATTTCCGCATCACCTGCTTTGACTATTCTGCTGACCTTCGGAGCATTTCATGGCAAAACGTGTGTACTGTGGGAGAAAGCGAGAGCGGCTTCGCCCGTAACCATAACGCAGGCCTCCTGCGAGATGCCTACGGCCACCTGCCCGACCCGTATCTCACGGCCTTTTACACCGTTTCGGTCACGGGCCCTCAAAGTCTGTGGTCTTATCGGATCTATAGCTACCACACCCTCCTGCCTTGAGGAGAGCAAAACCCCCGCGCCATTCGCTTTTGCGGATGGCGCGGGGGTTTTGTGATAGGGCAACCGCACCGCACGGCAGCGGGGAGGGGAGTCTCCCTTGTCCGTGACCTACTATGCTGCTACGTGTCATCCTGTCACCATCAGCGTGTCATCCTGAGCGGAGCAAAACTTCGACTCCGCTCAGGATGACACAAAACATATCGTTTTCGGTAAATTTCCATTTAACCCTTTACAATTCCACCCATTTGTGCTAAAATGATGTTGCGGCACAACTGCATAAAAACGTACAGAGGTGTGTATTTTTACCTATGGTAAAAATGCATGCTCATTTTTAGCATACCTTTGTGCGTGTTGTTAAAAAGTTGTGTCGCAGCAATCGGAGCTATGCGTTTTTCGGTGCGTAGCTCACGCTGCGCACTTTTTTATTGTTTGAGGGAATAGCATGGCGGATATGGACTTTTGGCGGGAATTATACAGCACGCTTCTGACCAAGGAAAAGGCGGAGGCACTGCAACAGCGTTTTGAGGAAGCCTTGTTAAAGCAGATTGAAGCTTGGTCGCAGAAGATCTTTAACGGTATTAAAAAGGAAATTTTGCAAAAGGCGCAAACAGGGGAATTCACGTTTGTCGGCAGAACGCGCTATCTCGAGGGAGAGTATGGTGAACTGTGCGGGGATTTTACGTTCGATTCCGCCTTTTACGCGGTTCTTTTGGAAATGGAAAAAACAGCCTTGCTAAAAAAGTACTGTGAGCTGCGGTGTACGGTATTGCCCGATGGGAATAAGCGCCTGCATTTTGATGGCTTGCGCCGAAATGACGGCCGCATCTACCGTTTGGGACAATTTGGCACGGTGTTTTCCAAAAGAATAGAAGAATTGTGCTCGAATGAGTGGATCAATGTTGGAATTATGCCGATACGCGTTGCGCGGCGGAATGCAAAGAATCACGAATGCACGGAAATGCGCGTATATTACACGGTTTCTATCTGATGCTTGAATTTTTCGGGAAGGAAGACTATATCGCATCGTGTAACGATATATCCAGATACTGCAAGGGATCTATATCGCTCCCAACACAAAAGGACGATTCCAAACGGAATCGTCCTTTTGTGTTGGGAATATTAATACATTCCGCCGCCCATACCGCCGGCACCGGCCATAGCGGCGTTTGCGGCAGCCTCGGCTGCGGGGTCCTTCTTGTCGGCAACCACGCTCTCGGTGGTCAGCACCACAGAGGCGATGGAGGCGGCGTTCTGGAGCGCGGAACGGGTCACCTTGGTGGGGTCAACGATGCCGGCCTGCATCATATCGCAGTAGACCTCGTTGTAAGCGTCAAAGCCGTAGCCCATCTTCTTGCTGTTCATGATCTTGTCAACCACAACGGCACCGTCAAAGCCGGCGTTCTGCGCGATCTGGCGGACGGGCTCCTCCAGAGCCTTGACCACAATCTGCACACCGGTTTTCTCGTCGCCGTCAACCTTGCTGATCAGCTTCTTGACCTCGTTGATGACATTGAGGTAAGCGGTACCGCCGCCGGCCACAATGCCTTCCTCAACGGCTGCCTTGGTAGCGTTGAGTGCATCCTCGATGCGGAGCTTCTTCTCCTTCATCTCGGCCTCGGTGGCAGCACCGACCTTGATCACGGCAACACCGCCGGCAAGCTTGGCAAGGCGCTCTTGCAGCTTCTCGCGGTCAAAGTCAGAGGTGGTGGTTTCAATGGCGTTGCGGATCTGGGCAACGCGGGACTTGATGGCATCGCTCTCGCCGGCACCGCCGACGATGATGGTGTTCTCTTTGTTGATCTTGACCTGACGGGCACGACCCAGCTGATGGATCTGGGTGTCCTTGAGCTCCAGGCCGAGATCGGCGGAAATGACCTCGCCACCGGTGAGGATGGCAATATCCTGCAACATCTCCTTGCGGCGGTCGCCAAAGCCGGGGGCCTTGACGGCAACGCAGGTAAAGGTGCCGCGCAGCTTGTTCAGCACGAGAGTGGTCAGAGCCTCGCCCTCTACGTCCTCAGCGATGATCAGCAGCTTGCGGCCTGCCTGTACGATCTGCTCCAGAAGGGGCAGAATCTCTTGAATGTTAGAAATCTTCTTATCGGTGATCAGAAGCAGAGCGTCATCAATGACAGCCTCCATCTTATCCATGTCGGTTGCCATGTAGGGGGAGAGATAGCCGCGGTCAAACTGCATGCCCTCAACCACCTCAGAGTAGGTGTCGGCGGATTTGGACTCTTCAACGGTGATCACGCCGTCAGCGGAGACCTTTTCCATCGCGTCAGCGATCAGACGGCCGATCGACTCATCGCCTGCGGAAATGGTGCCGACGCGGGCAATATCCTCGGTGCCGTTCACCTTCTTGGAGTTGGCAACCAGGCACTCAACAGCCTTGTCAACAGCCTTCTTCATGCCCTTGCGGAGTACCATGGGGTTGGCACCCGCGGTCACGTTCTTCATGCCCTCACGGATGAAGGCCTGGGCGAGTAGGGTTGCGGTGGTGGTGCCGTCACCGGCAATGTCGTTGGTCTTGGTAGCGACCTCGCGGACAAGACGTGCGCCCATATCCTCGGCGGCGTCCTCCAGCTCGATCTCTTTGGCGATGGTCACGCCGTCGTTGGTAATCAGGGGCGCGCCGTATTTTTTGTCAAGCACCACATTGCGGCCCTTGGGACCCATGGTGATCTTGACAGTGTTTGCCAGCTTATCAATGCCGCGGCAGAGTGCGTCGCGGGCTTCAATTCCGTAAAGAATGGTTTTTGCCATGGTTTAATACCTCGCTTATTCTACAATTGCCAGAATGTCGCTCTGGCGAACGATGTTGTACTCGGTGCCGTCGCACTTGACTTCTGTACCGGAATACTTGCTGGTGATGACTTTATCACCAACCTTAACGGTCATAACAACTTCCTTGCCGTCAACCAGTCCGCCGGGGCCTACAGCCACGACCTCCGCGATTTGAGGCTTCTCCTGCGAAGCGGCAGTGAGAATGATGCCGGTTTTGGTTTTTTCTTCTGCTTCCACGAGTTTGACAACAACGCGGTCAGCTAAGGGTTTAATGGTCATACTTTTCCTCCTTTTGGGCACTTGCCCGGATAAACGGTGAAGACCCCGAAATAGGGGGCATCCTCTCGAAATTTGGCACTCATAATATTGGAGTGCTAAATCATAAGATTATTGTACTACAAATACTGGAAAAATCAAGAGAATTTTCCATTGTTCACGCAATGTTAACATTTTTTGGAGGGCAGAAAGGATGGCACTGTTGTCAGGAGTGATCCTGCCGATTTTTCTGATGGGGGCTGGGCTCTGGTTTTTTATTCGATGCGGTTTTCTGATTTTTTTGCATCCACGTCGCCTGTATGCAACCCTTTTTGGCGAACCCGGAGAGCGAAAAAGCGCCCTGGGCGCCCTGACAGTGGCGCTAGCAGGTACACTTGGAGTGGGGAATATCGCGGGTGTGGCCACCGCTATTTTATTAGGTGGTCCGGGAGCGGTATTCTGGATGTGGGTGTCGGCAAGTCTGGCTATGCTTTTAAAATATGCCGAGATTTTGCTGGCAATGCGTACCAAAGCTTATGATGCCGCGGGATCTCCCCACGGTGGCGCGATGTATTATATAAAGGAAAGCATTCGTGGCAAGGCGGGAGGGGGGCTTGCCGCCTTATTTGCGGTGCTTTGCCTTTTTTGCGCCTTTACCTTGGGCGGCGTCATTCAAAGCAGTGCCGCCGCCGAGGCAATGGCGGGGGTTTTTCGTCTGCCGCCGTTGGCTGTAGGTCTTGGAATGGGGTTTGCTGCCGCGCTGATTGTGGGAAAGGGGGGCGGACAGGTAGAGCGTGCCTGCAATTTGCTGGTGCCGTTTGTCTGCTTACTCTTTACGGTGGCGGCACTGGCGGTGCTGATCTTACGCCGAGAATTGCTTCCCGCCGCCTTTTCCGCTATCTTCAAGGGCGCTTTTCAGCCGCTTTCCGCGGGGGCGGGAGTGCTGGGATTTCTGACCTCTAAAGCGCTTCGCTATGGGGTGGCCAGGGGGCTTGTTTCCAATGAGGCGGGATGCGGCACCGCCCCGATCGCGCATGCGGCCGCCAAGACCGAAAGCCCGGCGGCACAGGGCGTGTGGGGGATTTTAGAGGTTTTTGTGGATACGATTTTGCTTTGTACGCTGACTGCTTTGGTCATTTTGGTATCAGGGGTGCCCCTTGCAGGCGAGGGGGGCGTGATGCTGGCAGTAGATGCCTTCGCGGCGGTGCTGGGCGGTATCGCGCCACCGGTGCTGGCTCTGTCGGTACTGCTTTTTGCCTTTGCCACGGTGCTTTGCTGGTCTCACTATGGTGTCGAGTGCCTTTATTATCTGACGGGTAAGCCGCGGGCGGGGAAATGGATGATGCCCTTGGTGCTGGCCGCTTCTGTGGTGGGCGCGGTGACAGCCCCCGCCCTTTTGTGGGAGCTCACCGACCTTGTGGTTGCCTTAATGGCGGTTTTGAATATCACCGCGCTGCTCATACAGCGCCGCGCGGTGGTGGCGGAAACAAAGCGGTATTTCGGCGGTACGGGGGCTGCTACTGCGCCCCAAAAACAACATATCTGTCAATAAAAAAGACCAAAGGCGCAACCGCTCAGTTGAGCGGTTGCGCCTTTGGTTTTGGAGAAATGGTTTTATTGCGCCGCGGAAAGGGTCAGCTCCCAAACGTGGTCGGTGGGATTCTTGCCGCCGTTGTCTTTATAATAGGATGCACCGGATTCGTAAAGAACCAACAGCTTGCCGTCATACGCCGTGATTCCTTCAGACATCGGCAGAGCCGTATAGGTGTGCGCGGGGTCGCCCAATACCCATGTGGGCACGGCGGTGCCATTGATCATTACCGTTTGGGTCGCCGACGTATCCAGCACGTTCTCATACAACTCGATGTGGGAATCGTTTGTTCTGCCATAGGAACGGCTCAAAGCAATGTAATCGCCCACGATGGTAAAGCCTTGCACCTGTCCCGCAATGGCAATCACATAGTCGGGGGTGGCCGGAGCTTTTGCGGTCTGGTTCCATACATCCTCATTGCCGAACTCCTGCTCGGTATCCGCTAAAACGTAGCCTACGGCCCAGCCTTCGCGGCCTTCCACGCCAACAGTCGTGTGGCTGATGTTATAACCGTTGCTCGGATCATAGAAGTCGCCTACCCAGAGAACGCCGTCGGAATAGTTACAGAAGGAGGCGTTTACCGGTACGCCGATTCGCTTGGATTCCAGGGTCAGGGTATCGATCTCCTCTGCGTTGGCAATGGCGGAGAGGGGAATGCGGTACAGGAAATCACCGCTGTTATCGTGATTTGCCAAAAACAGATTTTTCTCGGTCACAGCGATGCCGCCGGCATGTCCCTTGTAATAAGAGCCGTTATAATACTTCAAATAAAATTGCTTGACCAGCTTGCCCGTGGTCATATCCACGGCAACAAGCATAGAGGAGGGAATGGCACGGTTAGACTTGAAATAACCGGCGATCAGCAGCAGATTTTCTTCCTCCCATACGTCCATGCCCTGGGGAACAAAGCCCTGCTTCAGACCCGGCACCAGCAGGGTCGCGTCGGCGGCTGCGTTGTATTCATCATAACCGGTATAGTAATTGCGCGCTTCCACGGTTTCTTGGGTGAGATAGGGGGTCGGTGCCTCATAGGAAACAGTCGTATTGGTGGGCACGTCACCGTGACCGGTATAGACCATAATGTTATCCATATAGCCGTTGATGGGTCCACCCACCTTGAGGCACAGCGCGCCGCCGAGGAATGCGTTGCTTGCATTGAGATAAGCGCTGTTGGTGGCGTTGGCCTTGAAACGGGACACCTGCACAAAGTCATCGCTCAACCTGTTGCTACCTTGGCAAGTTTCGGAATTGGCGCGCACAAAGATCGCGGCACTGCCGTCGGTGTCGATTTGAATACGGACGGTAAGAGAGGTGTTCAGCATACGATTGGTGTCTTCGACACCGCCCATATCGATGCCGTAGAGCTTATTGATGATGGAGGTGCCGTCCTCGGTGTCTGTCTTATCCACGGAGCCGGCGTACAGATCATTTACGTCATAGCTCTCCATTTCCAGCCAAGCATTGGCACCGCGGCGCATCTGATAATTGCCGGAGCCGTTGACACGTACGAAGAAGGAGGAGTAGTGGCTACCGCAATACTCCCACATCAAGGCAATATAGCGTTTGGCATTGTATGCGTAGTCGGAATATTCAATATCGTATTGAATGGTGTACTGCGTGTTTTGTAGCTCCCAAAGCGTCGTTTCGTCGGCAATGACAAGATAAGCGTCATTCGAGGCACCCTTGCCAACGATATTTAACTGTCCGTTTTCGATGGTATATTTATTGTTGGTATTGGTTGTGTAAGCGGATTCGTAATAGGGGCTTCCCGTGCTGTCCAGAGTCCAGACACCGCCATTCCCGTTTTTCAATGCCGTAAAGGTATCGGTGTTGGTAGTGGTCGTGCTGTAGCCCTCGAAATCCTCGTGGAAGATCATCGTACCCGCATCCAGACGTCCTTGCGTTTGATACGTGAAAAGGGCCTTGCTCAGCGCGTCGTTATTGGCACCGAGCCGGATCTGCCACCACTGGGTCTGACTGCCGGTATAGGTGACCTTGATAGGCGAAGCACAGTCGGCAAATGCACCGTCTCCAATGGAAGTGATGCTGTTCGGGATGGTGATTTTGGTAAGATTGGGGCAGTTTGCAAACCCGTCTGCGGCGATGGCTGTAACCGGCTTACCGCCGTATTCGGAAAGGATCGCGATCTCGCTTTGGTATTTCGCTTTACCGGCAGCTACCGCCCATGTGCCGTCGGGTAGAGGATAGAAATCAAGCCCCTGCGGATTGACAAAGCCCGCGAAAATGCCGCTGTCCACGCCGTCAATGAACCAGTTGCCGTTCTCACCGATCGTGATGATCGTGCCGTCTTCGCCGTCAATGCCGTTGTCACCGTCGCTGCCGCTCACATTGCCAAGCGCTTGCCAGCTGTCACGGTTGTCGTAGGAAACGTAGAGAACGCCTTCCTCGACTTTGAACAAGGGGGTGATGCCGTTCTCGCCGTTGTCACCGTCGCTGCCGCTCACATTGCCAAGCGCTTGCCAGCTGTCACGGTTATCGTAGGAGACGTAGAGCACGCCCTCCTCGACCTTGAACAAGGG
>SVQY01000022.1 GCA_015065135.1 Oscillospiraceae bacterium | reverse complement strand
TCAAACACCTCATAAGGGATCTTGGCGGCATCCAGTCGCCGCATAGCATTGGTCTTGGTCTTCATCGGTATTCCTTTCCCTCCTCGATCATCTCACGCGCCGCCTGCACCTGCGTTTCGGTGACCGAAAGGCCTCCGAGGATCCGCGCCACCTCCGAAACACGCCCGGCCTCGTCCAAGGGAGTCACGGTGGTAAAGGCGCGGTCATTTTCCGCGTGCTTGGCGATTTTATAATGAGCGGTGGCAAGCGATGCGATCTGTGCCGAGTGGGTGATGCAAAGCACCTGCGTGCTTTGGCCGATGCCGGCAAGCTTGATGCCGATCTTACGGGCGGTCTTGCCCGAAATACCGGTATCCACCTCGTCAAACACGGCAGTTGCCACCCCGTCGCGGTCATTCAGCACGCTGCGCAGCGCCAGCATCATACGGGCAAGCTCACCGCCCGAAGCGATCTTATCCAAAGGTGCCAGGGGCTCACCGGGATTGGTGGCGATGCAAAACAGCACCTCGTCATGACCGGTAACAGTATAGCGATCGGTAGCCTTAACGGTGATCTCAAAGCGGACCGACGGCATATCCAGAAAGGCAAGCTCCTCCTGCACGCGTCGGCTGATCTCAACAGCAGCAGTCGCACGCGCCCCGTGCAGCGTGGCGGCAAGCTCGCGCAGCTCGGCTTCAAGCTTCGCTTGCTCGGCAAGCAGGCGCGCTTCCTCATCCTCCGAATGCTCCAGAGCCGAGAGCCTGGCGGCAGCATCGGCACGGAATGCCAGTACGGCAGGAATATCCTCACCGTACTTGCGACAAAGCTTGGTAATGGCATCCAATCTGCTCTCCACCTTGTTGAGCGCCGCGGTGGGATCCCCGTCGGTATCCTCGGCCAGATCGCGCGCGGTATTGGCGATGTCCTCCACCTCATAGCGCATCTGCAGCAGCTTTTCCGCCGCCTCGGCGGCATCCGGGATCACGGCCGCCAGCTGGTGCATCGCCTGGGAGGCGCGCTCCAGGATCAATGCGGCAGAGCCCTTTTCGCTGCCATAAAGCACACGGTAGGTAAAGGAGGCCTGCTTGGCGATCTTTTCGGCATTCTGCAGCTTTGTGCGACGGGCAAGGAGCGTCTCCTCCTCCCCTGCCTTCAACGCAGCGGCATCGATCTCACCGATCTGAAAGGAGAGGATATCCCGCAATCGGTTGATCTCCGCGCTATCCCGACGCAGGGCAGCCAAAGCCTCGCGGATCTCTTTGGCTTTTGCATAGATCGTCTGATACTGTGTCAACGCTTCGCCGAGCGCGGCCACGCCGTCCAGCAGCTTTGCCTGGGTCTCGCGACGCAGCAGCAGCTGATTGTCGTTTTGCCCGTGAATGCTGACCAGATGACCGGCCAGCTCCTTCAGCATCGTTTGTGGGATCACGCGACCGTTCAAGCGGCTCTTGACCTTACCCTCCGCTGTCAGCGTGCGCTGGAGCAGCAGCTCCTCGTCCGCATCGATGCCCATTTCACGAAGATAGGCAAGGCAGCCCTCGCCCACATCGGTAAAGATACCGCTGACCACAGCGATCTCCTCACCGGTACGGACCAGTTCCCTTGCCGGCTTTCCACCAAGCAAAAACGCAAGAGAGTCGATCATCACCGATTTGCCCGAGCCGGTCTCACCGGTGATCACAGAAAGTCCTTTGGAAAAATCCACGTCAAGCCGAGAGATCACCGCCATATTTTCAATATGCAGAGACTCTAACATCGGTCTTATCCTCTCATCATAATGCGAATGCGCTCGCTGAATAGCTTGGCAGAGCCCTCTTGCTTTGTAGCCACAAATATGGTATCGTCACCCGCCACACAGCCCAGCACATCGGCAATGGCAAGATTATCGATGCCGCTGGCGACCGCATTGGCAAGGCCGGGATAGGTCTTGATGACCACGATATTCTGCGCATACTCCACCGAAATAATGGACTCCACCAACGCCGCATTGAACTTGATGCCGCTCGCCATATCCTCCTTTTTGGGAGCCACGTAGCGGTATGTACCCTTGCCGGTCAGCACCTTGGAGAGCTGCAGCTCACGGATATCGCGGGAAACAGTGGCCTGCGTGACCATAAAGCCCTCGACCTCCAGACGGTCGATCAGATCATCCTGCGTTTCCACAGTATAGCGGTTTACGATCTCCAGGATCTTCTTTTGTCTGTTACTTTTCATAATTTACCTCACGTTTAAGTATGGCCATACATTTTGCTTTGCAAACGATTGTAAAAGCCGCCCTGACGCAGGCGGATCAGGCGCGTGGTCATTTCGGCGCGCGTGATGCGCACCACGTCGCCGCGATAGATCTCGATATTGTTGCGGCCGTCCACCGTCAGATAGAGCATCTTTTCACGCTGACAGACGTTTTTGAGCTCGATCACGGCATCGTCGCGGAAAAGCAGCGGCCGCGCGGTCAGCGAATGGGGGCAGACCGGCGTGACCAGGAAGCAGGGCAGATGCGGGTCGGTGATCGGCCCGCCGGCCGACATGGAATAGGCCGTAGAGCCGGTAGGCGTAGCCACGATCATTCCGTCAGCGCGGTATCCGGAGACCAGCTCGCCGCCCTCATACAGCTCAATATCCACAATGCGCGCCACAGAGCCGTTGGAAATGACTGCATCGTTGAGTGCAAATACCTCGGTCTTCTTGGTACCGCTCTGGGTATAAACACCGACCGAGAGCATCGAGCGCTCGTCGATCTCAAACTCCCCCGCTATCAGCTTGGAAAGCAAAGAAATCTCGCCCATCTCCAGCTCGGCCATATAACCGAGACGCCCCATGTTGATGCCCAACAGCGGCTTACCGAGAGGAGCGGCACGCCGTGACGCATCCAGAATCGAGCCGTCCCCTCCCAGCACCACGATGCAATCGGCCGCAGCGTAGATTTCCTCCGGCGGCAGATATACGTACTCCCGACGGTTCTTGTGCATCCGGAAGATCTTATCCTTGTTGACCGAGGAAAGCAATACCTCGGCGCCGAGAGACAGCAGCTCCTCCGCTACGCGCATGGCGGCACCCGCCTTGTCGTAGATATTGAAATTTGTGATGATCGCACACCTCTTCATCGGTAGATCACCCCTTCCAAAACAGTTTTTTCTACAGGCACAGCGACATTCAGCTCCGCCGATGCGCCCTGTTCAAAGTAAGCCAAAAATTCCACGTTACCGTCTCCTCCGAGTATCGGAGAGGGCGCAAGCCCCCTGCAGCAAAGACCACAGTCGCCCGCAGCCTGTAAAACGCGGCGCACGGCGCGCACGCGGTCTCGTGGAGCTTTTACGATCCCGTTTTTGTTCAGCGCCTCTCTGCCCGCCTCAAATTGAGGCTTGATCAATGTGACCACACGGCCACCGGGGGCAAGTACCGCGGGGATCCGAGGCAGAATATAAGTCTGAGAGATAAAGGAAACGTCCATCACCACCAGCGAAACGGTGCCAACATCCTGCACCGAAAGCTCGCGGGCATTGTATTTTTCAAGATTGGTCACACGGGGGTCCGCCACAAGTCGCGGATGCAGCTGACCGCAGCCGGCATCGACCGCCACCACAGCCGCCGCACCGTTTTGCAGCAGGCAATCGGTAAAGCCGCCGGTAGAAGCGCCGATATCCAGCGCACGCAGTCCCGTGGGATCAATGGAAAAGCAGGAAAGCGCCGCAGAAAGCTTTTCGCCGCCCCTTCCCACAAAGCGCTCCTCTTTGACGGTCACCGTTGGCTCGCCCTTGATCTCAAAACCGGCCTTGTCCGCCGGAACGCCGTCCACCAGAACGGCACCGCTTTCGATCAGGCGCTTGGCCCTGCTGCGGCTATCGGCAAGACCGCGCTCGGTCAGATACAGATCCAGTCTCATATCAGACAAGCGGCAGCACGTGCTCGGCCAGCATCAGGGGAAAGATCCAATAATGGCAGATGAAGGCCATCGCCACACCGAGGATCGCACCGAAGAACACCTGCAGGGGGGTGTGGCCCAGCAGCACCTTCAGCGTATGCTCAAAGGCATTTTCCTCATTTTCGTGCTCCTTTTCCTTGTTCAGCTCCTCGGTGATCTGATTGAGCATCGCGGCGTGCTTTCCCGCCTCGCGGCGGATGCCGGTGGCATCCCGTACCACGACCATCGCCAGAACACCGACCACGGCGAACACGGCAGAGTCAAAGCCCTCGTGCAGACCGATGGAAATGGCCGCTCCGAAGACCGCCGCCGAGTGCGAGCTGGGCATACCGCCGCTGCCGAACAATACGTGCAGCACCGATTTGTCCATACGGAACTTTGGCGTGGTAAAAATTTTGAGAAATTGCGCGACCAGCCAGGAGAAGGTAGCGCACAAGATCATCGGATTGGTAAAAAGATCAATGATGATTCTACGCAATTCTAACATAAGCACCTCAGTAGTTTCGTTTCAGCAAAAAGTCTGCCAGCGCCAGCAATCGCTCGCTGCCGGGCAGCGGACGAAGAGCGTTTTTGGCTTCATCGGTCATCGCGCCTGCATATGCCAACGCGCCTTCTGTGTCATAAAAAGAAAGAAAGGTCGTTTTTTCACATTTTTGGTCAGAGCCGATGCTTTTTCCAAGAGTTGCCGCATCGGCGGTCACATCCAGCACGTCATCCACGATCTGGAAGGAAAGACCGATGCCCTCGGCATACTGCAGCGCGGCAGCGATGCGCGCATCCCCCTCGGGAACGCCGGCGGCAATGCAGCCAAGCTCGGCAGAAAGCGCGATCAGCGCGCCGGTCTTATGGGCGTGCAGCTTCAACAGATATGAGAGAGGCAGCTGCTTCCCCTCCCCTGCAAGATCCATGACCTGACCGCCGATCATGCCAAAGCTGCCCGCCTTGCGGGAAAGAGCCAGTATGGCGCGGCGCAGGTCTGCATCGGGTAGGGGCGCAGTCGCAGCAACGCCGAAGGCGCGGGTCAGCAGTCCATCGCCCGCCAGCAGTGCCGTGGCCTCGCCGTATGCCTTGTGGCAGGTCGGACGACCGCGGCGTAGGTCATCATCATCCATACACGGCAGATCATCGTGGATCAAGGAATAGGTGTGTATCATCTCCACAGCTGCCGCAAGGGGCAAGGCAGCTTCATCGGAGCCGCCAAACAGTCGGCAGAATTCCAGCACCAGCGTGGGGCGGATGCGCTTGGCACGGGCCAGCAGGCTATAGCGCTCTGCAGCCAGCTCCTCGGCAAAATCGGCATCCTCCTCGGCGGTATATCTCGTCAGGGCCGCATCCACCAACGCGGCGTTGGCACGCAGCATTTCGGAAACGTTCATACCTCCTGCTCCTCCACAAAGGGCTGCAGCGAGGGGGTGCCGTCCGCATTCAGATGCAGCATATCCACACGGACATGTGCCTCGTTCAGCCGCTCGTTGCAAAGACGAACGAGCTCTACACCTCTTTCGTAATATTTCAGCGCATCATCCAGCCCCACGTTGGCGCTTTCCAACGCAGCCACGATGCTCCGCAGCTCCTCTAAAGCCTTTTCAAAGGAAAATTCTTGCTTTGCCATGACTACTCGCTTTCCCGAATGCCCGTCACAACGGCATCCGCAGTTTTGTTCGCAAATCGGATCTGCACGCTTTGCCCGACCAACGATTCCCCGGCCTCGGTGACCGGCGCGCCGCTTCCGTCAAAGACGGCGGCGTATCCACGGGACAAAACGTTTAGAGGGTTGAGTGCACCAAGCTTTGCCGCGATGGTGCCCAGCTGTGTACGCGCACCCTCCAGGCGCGAAGCGGAAGCGCGCTCCAGACGCTGCTCCAGCAGCGCGACCTCCATCGTCCGCTCTTCAAAATAGCGATACGGAGAGGCCAGAAAGGAGGTTCCGGACAAGAGCCGTACCTGCGTTTGCTTTGCCATAATGCAGGCATGTGCGCCCGCATAGAGCCGCTCGCGGTACCCGGATATCTCCTGCAGCAGCTTGCTGCTTTCCGGCACGGCCAGCTCGGCAGCCGCCGAAGGTGTCGGCGCGCGCAGATCGGCCGCAAAATCACAAATGGTCACGTCGGTCTCGTGTCCGACAGCGGAAATAACGGGTACCGGTGATGCCGCAACGGCTCTTGCCAGCGTCTCGTTATTAAACGCCCACAGATCCTCGGCAGAGCCACCACCGCGCCCGATGATGATCAGATCGACGGGCATTGCCGTAGTAAAGGCAGAAAGGCCTCGGATCAGGCTTTCCGGTGCGCCGGCTCCCTGCACCAATGCGGGATAAAGGATAAGCTGCGCCGCCGGAAAACGGCGACCGAGTATCTGGATCATATCTCGCACCGCCGCGCCTGTGGGCGACGTTACGATACCGATACGGGAAGGATAGGGCGGCAGCGGACGCTTGCGCGCGGGATCAAACAGTCCCTCCCCCTCCAGCTTGCGGCGCAGCTGCTCATAAGCCAGATAAAGAGAGCCTACGCCGTCGGGCAGCATCTCGTCCACATAGATCTGATACTGACCGTCACGCGGAAAGGCGGAAACACGGCCGTGTACGATCACCTTCATACCGTTTTCGGGAAGGAACTGCACCCGACCCGCGTAGGAACGGAACATGACCGCACGCACCAGGGCGTTTTCGTCCTTTAGCGAAAAGTAAAAATGCCCGGTCTTATAATGATTGGTGAAATTGGAGATCTCACCGCGGATCAAGAGATCCGATAGGAGCGGATTACCGTCCATAAGCATTTTGATATATTCGTTCAGCTGTCCAACGGACAACACCTGCTGTGCCACGGTGATCCCTCCTCTTTTCTGAATTTTATTCTGCCAATGCGCGTGCGCGGCAAAGCAGCGCGATACCCGCCGCGTTATCGGCGGAAAAGGCAGGCTCTGCAAAATACACGTTTCCCAGTCGCTCTCGAAGCTCAGCGGCAATGATCCGATTGCTCATGACACCGCCGGAAAACAGGATCGGCAGCTCGCCGTGCTGCTCACGCAGCCATTCTGCCATCTTGCCAAGTGTTTCGCTGAGAAAGCGCAGCACAAAGGCTGCGGTCAGCGCCTTGTCGCCGCTTTTTTTGTAAAGCTCCAGCGCCAGGTTTTCCAATCCGGAAAGATTACAAACGCCCTCACGCACGGAGATGCGCGGTCGCGGAATGCGCGCCGTATTGGTTGCGGCAAGCCGCTCCAATGCGGGGCCGCACGGGAAGGAGAGCCCCAACGCTACACCGATGCGATCCACGGCTTGTCCCGCGTGCAGATCGGCGCTGCCGCCAAGCAGCTCTACCGTAAAATCGGTACCGTTTGGTCTGACCAGCAGCAGCTCGGTCGTACCGCCCGACACGTGAAACGCACCAAAGGTGCGTCCTGCCAGCGCCTCGGTGGCGCCGGAGGAATAAAGCGCTGCCATCAGATGACCGTTCTGATGCGAAAAGCGATGGATCGGCAGCCCCTCGGATGCGGCAAGCGATGCGGCCGCCACCTCACCGGTGAGGAAGCATGGCATATAGGAATCCTCCGCATCTCTCGGACGTACCGAAACACCCACTGCCATTACGGTGCGATCACGTATGATCTCACCGAGCTGCGGCATCAGACGCGGCAGATTTTTGACGTGAGCAAAGACGGCCTCGCTCTGGCGCAGTCCTCTGCCCCCCTCCTTTACCGGCAATGGAAGCTTCAGATTGGCGATCACCTCGCCATTTTCGTCCGCCACCGCCAGAGAGGTCGTATAATTGCTGGTATCAATGCCAACGTAGCATTTATCAGCCATTTTCAGCCCCTACGATCTCGTTTTTGATGCTGTTGAGCACGCCGTTGAGGAAGGCCTTGGCCTTTTCATCGTCAAATTTCTTGCACAACTCCACCGCCTCATTGAGCGAGACGCTTTCGGGGATCTCGCCGCGCAGGTACAGCATCTCATAGACAGCAAGACGCAGGATAGAGCGCGTGACCTTGGCAAGGCGCGTAGTCTTCCAGCCCTTGGAGTGCATGTTGATCAGCGCATCGATCTCCTCCAGATGCTCACAAACGCCGAAATAGGTGTCGCGGATATAGCGATCTTCGGGCAGCTCACGGTTCTCGGCGGAGGCAGCAAAGATCTCCTCTCTGTTTTCATCAGTGCGAAATTCGGTCTCAAACAAAAGCTCAAAAACCGCTTCGCGCGCATCGTGTCTGTTCATATTACAGGTCCCTTTCAATTGCCAAATGTGACAACAAATATAATTTTGTATTATTATTATATCTACCTCGCACGCGAAAGTCAATATAAAAATGAATATTTGCATAATTTTTGTATAAATGATAAAAGGCGGAGCCGTACGGCCCCGCCTTTTATGACGCATCGTTTACTCGTCGTCCTCGTCTTTTACCTTTTCAAAATTCTCCTTTGCAGCGCCGCAAAGAGGACATTCGAAATCCTCGGGCAGATCCTCAAAGTCGGTGCCCTCGTCGATCCCATTCTCCGGATCACCGTTCTTGGGATCGTACTCATATCCGCAAAGTTCACAAACATAAATTGCCATGGGTAAATCCTCCCGTATTTGTTATTGCAATACTATCATAATCCGCCGCAGGCATCTTGTCAAGTGTTTTTTTTGCGTTGTGTAAAAAAGTTGAAAATACGACCGCGAACAGGGTCAAAATCCCCTGCTTTCGACAAAAATCATCCCTCTGCGTGCTCGTGATAGATCTTTCTTTCCTCGTCGGTCTCGGAATTGTAGATCTTGATCAGCTGTGCGATCATCTGCGCGGTGCCCTCCACGCCCAGCAAGGAGCTATCCAGAGACATATGATAATTCTCAAATCTGCCCCACTTTTTGCCGGTATAGAAGTTGTAGTAGTTCACGCGCTTCTTGTCGGTCTTGTTGATCATGCTCTCCGCCTCGCTGCGCTTGCAGTCGTGGCGCTCCATCACACGATGTACGCGAGATTCGTAATCGGAATAGATAAAAAAGCTGAGACGGTGGGGGTGGTTACGCAGGATATAATCGGCGCAGCGTCCCACAAAAATAGCGGAATCAGCATCGGCGATCTCCTTGATGATCTCGGTCTGCGTAATGAAAAGCTGATCATTGATCGGTACGTCAACGCCCAGATGACGGGCGCTGTAAAGCGAAGAGCCCATTGCCAGCGTATACAGAAGGCTGCTTGCAGCCTTTTCATCAATGCGACGCAGATAATCGGGGCTGATGCCTCGCTTCTCTGCCGCCATCGTCAGCAGCTCCTTGTCATAGACCTTGATGCCGAGCAGCTCACCCACGCGGACACCGATATCTCTGCCACCGCTGCCGAACTGTCTGCCGATCGTGATTGCTAATTTTTCTGCCATGGGAATTTCTCCTTTCCGAATTTAGAAAACAGGATCCTCGTGCTCATTATAACATATTTTTGCCATTTTGTAAAGAGACCGGAAAACGGTGCTAAGCATATTTTTTCCGGAATAGATTAAAAACGAGGTGAGAACATGAAAGCAAAGCAAAAATATCTCTACAACGCGCTGCTGCTGACGGCAGTTACCCTGCTGATGCGTACAGTAACGGTCAGCTTCAACGTGTATGTTTCCAATCGCGCCGGCGCCGAAGCAATGGGGCTTCTGGCACTGATCTCCGGTGTTTACGGCTTTGCCGTGACCGTCGCCACCTCCGGCATTCAGCTGGCAACGGTACGGACGGTGGCAGAGCGTCTGGAGCGCACTGAGGGTGCAGAAAATAAAAAATGCGTGCTGTCCTGCATCGGGTACGCCACTTTTTTCGGCAGTATCGCTACGCTGCTGCTGTTTTTTCTCGCGCGCCCGATCGGCCACTTGCTCCTGCGTGATGCACGCACCGTCCGCGCACTGCGCACCCTATCCTTCACGCTGCTGCCTATTGCGATCAGCGCGGTACTGAACGGATATTTCACCGCGGTGAGGCGCGCCTGGAAAAACGCCGTCACGCAGGTCACCGAGCAGGGCGTGAAGATCGCGCTGACCACTTACTTCTTGTTGGTAGTTGCACCGAAAACCGTGGAAGGCTCTCTGCTTGCCATCCTGCTGGGAGGTGCTGTGGCCGAAAGCCTTTCGCTGCTTTTGAACCTTGTTTTGTATCAGCTCGACAAACGCCATTTCCGCCATGTAAAAATAGCAACACCATCGCTGAGCACCGGCAAAAAGGTTGGTGTGACCGCCATCGCTTTGCCGGTGGCGATCAGTGCATATATGCGGTCAGGTTTACTCGCAATAGAACATATTTTAATCCCAAGAGGACTTTCAAGGTATGGAAGCGGTAACACGGCTGCTTTGGCCGCCTATGGCTCCTTGCAAAGCATGGCCCTGCCGGTGATCCTATATCCCGCCGCCATCCTTTCTTCCTTTTCCAGCCTTTTGATCCCGGAAATGACCGAACAGCAAGCGGCCGGAAACAAGCGTGAGATACGCTATATCGCAGGGCGTGTTTATCAGATGACGCTTCTCTTTTCCATCGGTGTCGGTGGCGTAATGTTTTTCCTTTCCGGCGAGCTCGGTCAGGTCCTATATCATAGCGATGAGGTCGGCATATTCATTCGCCGCCTCGCTCCGCTGATTCCTATTATGTATCTGGACACCGCCACCGACGGCATGCTGAAGGGTCTGGGACAGCAGGTCTATTCCATGAACGTAAACATCATCGATGCTTTGATCTCGGTGATCGCCGTGGCGGTGCTGGTCCCTCATATGGGTATCTCGGGTTATATTCTGACCATCTACATCACCGAGATCTTTAATGCTGCCTGCAGTGTGGCACGACTGCTGCGGATCACAGGCTTCCGCCCTCGACTGACCCTTCTTTTCCTGCGACCGCTACTCTCGGTGATCGGTGCCACCTGCACGGTCAATATTTTACTGCATTTCTTACCTATCGGACGCTATAGCGGCGGCGCACTGATCGGGCATATTCTGCTCACTGCCCTTTTTTATCTGGCTTTTCTGCTATTCACAGGCGGTCTTGGCCGCGCCGACATCAACTGGCTGCATCATTCATTATTACCGAAAAAGCGAAAAAGGCCACCGTCCATACCGTCATCAAGGGCTGCGGTGTGACCGCTCGCCTTTCAAAATATGCAAAAATGGCAGTGCCATTACCGAAATTTGTCGCACATGCGCACGTGTATCAATCATTTATATATCAGTTTTTATGCGCAGAAACCTGTAAAACGGCCAAATGTTAATAAATTGTAACATATGAAGGTTCGTGTTGAAAAACTTGCAAAAATGTAGTAAAATCATACTGGGAAACGATTGTGAACGCAACTCTGCAAAGAGGAACGTCACGATCCCAAATATTATAGGAGATTTGGAAAACTATGACCAACAACAAGTACGTTTTGTCCTGGATCGACGAAATGGCCGCTATGACCCAGCCCGACAAGATCGTCTGGATCGACGGCTCCGAGGCTCAGGCAGAGGCTCTGCGCGCCGAGGCTTGCTCCACCGGCGAGATGATCAAGCTCAACCAGGAGCTGCTCCCCAACTGCTACCTGCACCGCACCGCCGTCAACGACGTTGCACGTGTAGAGGGCCGCACCTTCATCTGCACCGAGAAGAAAGAGGATGCAGGCAACATCAACAACTGGATGGCTCCCGCCGAGATGAAGGAAAAGCTCTTCAAGCTCTACAAGGGCTCCATGAAGGGTCGTACCATGTACGTTATCCCCTACTCCATGGGCGTTGTGGGCTCTGACTTTGCCAAGTACGGCATCGAGCTGACCGACTCTATCTACGTTGTTCTGAACATGCTCATCATGACTCGCGTCGGCACCAACGTGCTGGAGGCTCTGGGTGACAGCCCCGACTATATCAAGGGTCTGCATGCCCGCGCCGATATCGACGAGGAGAACCGTTATATCACCCACTTCCCCGAGACCAACGAGATCATGTCCGTGAACTCCGGCTACGGCGGAAACGTGCTGCTGGGCAAGAAGTGCTTCGCTCTGCGTATCGCTTCCTACCTGGGTCGCAAGGAGGGCTGGATGGCCGAGCATATGCTCATCCTGGGCGTGAAGTACCCCAACGGCGAGAAGAAGTACGTGACCGCTGCATTCCCCTCTGCTTGCGGCAAGACCAACCTCGCTATGCTCATTCCTCCCGCAGCACTCAAGAAAGAGGGCTACGAGGTCGAGTGTGTCGGTGATGACATTGCTTGGCTCCGCGTAGGCGAGGACGGCAGACTGTGGGCTGTCAACCCCGAGAACGGCTTCTTCGGCGTTGCGCCCGGCACCAACGACAAGTCCAACCCCAACGCGCTCGCTACCACCATGCGTGACACCATCTTCACCAACGTTGTTCACGACACCAAGAACAACACCGTTTGGTGGGAGGGCCTCAACGATAATCCTCCCCAGCCCGGCAACGCCATCGACTGGAAGGGCAATCCTTGGGACTGCACCAAGTACAACAAGAAGGATAAGTCCACCTGCGGCGCTCATCCCAACTCCCGCTTCACCGCTCTGGCAGCCAACTGCCCCTGCATCTCTCCCGAGTTTAACAGCCTAAAGGGCGTACCGGTTTCCGCTATCGTATTCGGCGGCCGCCGCGCTAAGACCGCTCCTCTGGTTTACCAGTCCTTTGGCTGGCAGCACGGCTCCTTCGTAGGCTCTATCATGGCCTCCGAGACCACCGCAGCCGCTGCAGGTGCCGTCGGCGTTGTCCGTCGCGATCCTATGGCTATGCGTCCCTTCGTTGGCTACAACATGGGTGACTACTGGCAGCACTGGCTGGATATGGGCAAGAAGATCCCCAATCCTCCCATGATCTTCCACGTCAACTGGTTCCGCACCGATGACGAAGGCCACTTCATCTGGCCCGGCTTCGGCGACAATATGCGCGTTCTGCTCTGGATCCTGGCTCGTTGCGAGGGTAAGGTTGACGCCGTTGAGACCGCTATCGGTTATGTTCCGAAGGCTGAGGACATCAACATTGAGGGTCTGGATATCTCCATCGATACCATCAAGGAGCTGCTCTCTGTTGACACCGCTTCCTGGAAGGAAGATATTGCCAACATCAAGGAGTTCTACGCACAGGTCGGCGAGGCTGTTCCCGCTACCATGTACGAGGAGCTGGCCGCTCTGGAGAAGAGACTGGGCTAATTTCACACAAACAAAAGTGGCTACAACACGTTGTAGCCACTTTTGTTATTCAACACGGAGCTTCAAGCGTCACACGGACGCCACCCTGCTGATCCGACCGATATGCCGCGATCATGAATTTCACCAGATCGATTGCCGCATCGATGCCATAGTCCTTGTCGGAAGCACCGTTGACGCAGGCATTGATCCAAGTCTTGACGGGAGAGCTCAGCGTGTCGGGCAACGCCTCGATATCAAGCAAACGGTTCTTTTCCCCCGCGAGGCGAAGCTCCGCTACGTCATCACCGCCAAAGCGGGCATAATACGCGCCTTTTGTGCCATAGAGCGTCAGCTCAAACACGCTGAGCAAGGGTGAAACAAAGCTTGCCTCTATCAAGCCCATCGCGCCGTTTTGAAAGATCACACTGCAGGAGGCGGTGTCCTCCACCTGTTTTTGCAGCACCGCATTGGAAAAGGCAGAGCTGACCGATCGTACCTCGCCCATAATATATCTTGCAAGATAAGCAGAATTAAAGCCAAGATCGATCATCGCACCACCGCCGCAAACGTCGGGATCGTACCAATAATCGGGGAGCAGATCGCGAAAGCCCTGATCGTGACCGCACATACACCGAAAATAGACCGGATCGCCAATTGTCCCCTCCTCCACCAGCTTTTTGGCGTATGCCAGCTGCTTGACCGCAAGGCGATTGAAGGAAATGCAGAATTTGACGCCGTTTCTCCTAACGGCATCGCGGATCGCAAGCGCATCCTCAAGCGTAAAGCTTAGCACCTTTTCGGTAAAAATATGCTTTTTGTGTTCAGCCGCGGCGATCAGGATTTCCCTGTGCTCGGTCGCCGTAGAGGTCACCAGAACGCCGTCCACGTCATCTCGGGACAGCACAGCCTCTGGATCGGTAAAATACGGCACGCCGTATTGCTCGCCCCATTCCCTAGCAACCGCCTCGTCACGGTCCCAAACACAGGTAACGGCACAATCCGGCTGCTTCAAAAGCTCCTTGACATAACGCTCATCCGGGCTGTGCGAATGCACGTGCCAGCGGCTGAGCAATGCAACTCTGAACATATGTCCCCTCCTTTATTCAAAATAATAGGGCTTGCCGGTTTCCGCGGAAATATAGATCCCCTCCAGGATCCTTGTCACTACCGCAGCGTGCTCCGGCTTTGTCACAAGCTCGCCCTTGCCCAGGATGGCGTTTGTAAAGACCTGCTGCTCCAACACGGTCGGCGAAGTATCCTTCACATTGTAAAAGGCAACGCCCTTTGATTTGAGATCGGGGGTGTGAATATATTGAAGATCGTTATTTATGCCGTTGATCTTGAAGCTTCCGCCGTAGTTATCCGCTCCCGCTTCGCTGCCGCAGACCATATAGCGCACACCGCACGTGTCGGTGGTGTTCAGCGCCCAGCTGGTCTCCAGGATCACCGTAGCACCGTTTTCCATCACCACGTAACCAAATGCCGCTTCCTCCACGTCATAACGCGCGGCATCCCAAGGTCCGAAGGGATTGGCACTTTCCTTTTGAGATTTCAGCTTATCGTAGGTACTGCCCACCGCGTAGCGAGGACGATAATTGTTCATCAGATGCAGCACGATATCCAGCACGTGGGTGCCGATGTCGATCAATGCGCCGCCACCCTGCTCTGCTTTGCTGGTAAACACACCCCAGGTAGGCACGCCGCGACGGCGAATAACGCTGCCCTTTGCAAAATAGATCTCACCAAAAACGTTCTTATCCGCTTCTTTTTTGGCGTATATGACGTCCGCATCAAATTTATGCTGATATCCGACCGTCAACACCATCCCCGTTTCTCTTTGCACCTCCAGCATCGCAAGCGCATCCGCATAGCTTGCCGCCATCGGCTTTTCACAAAGCACGTGCTTTCCCGCCCGCATTGCGTCGATACTGATCTGCGCGTGCAGGCGATTGGGGGTCAGAACGCGCACGTTATTGACGCGAGCATCCGAGAGAAGCTCCCGATAATCGGTATAAATTTTGGCATCCGACACGCCGAATTCTTTGGCCGCCTTTTCCGCGCGCTCACGGACCACGTCGCAAAACGCCACCATTTCAAGCTCCTCAAGCTTTTTGATGGCAGGCATATGCTTGCCGTTGGCAATACCGCCGCAGCCGATGATACCCACTCCAAGCTTTTCCATTTTGGCATCCTCCTTTGGCTTTGTAATATCATTATATCACGAAAGTCATGCATTTTGTCTTGAGTTTTTCGACAAAAGTATTGCAATATACAGATTTAAATGTTACAATAAAAAAAGACGAGAAAAGGAGGTTACTCTGATATGAGCAAGATCTTTACCGCTTTTTTCGAGCACAAGGATTTTAAAAAAAACAGGCCTTGGTCGGTGGTAAGGCAGCACTTTGATCGCCAAACGATCTCTCCGCCCCATTATGCCGAAACCGTCGAGATCTTGATCTGCAAAAGCATCATCGGCACGGCGAACATTGGCGGACAAAAATTTGATCTATCGGGTGACCCGGTGTTTTTTATTCCACCTCAGACGGTGCATGCCTTTGATTACGCGGCAAGCGATGGCGTGGTCCTTGCCGTGAAATGGCACCCGACCATGCTGAAGGAATATTTCAACATTGACGGCATTCTTGCGGCACATTCCCTTTCCCTGCGATCTCTTGCGCTCGTTCACGGCAACTTGGAGACTTTTTATTCCCTTGCCGAAGGGTTGGATACCGATGCCGACATCGCCGGCGCACTCGCTAAAATTCTCACAATGCTATCCCTTTTTGTTTCGGGAACGGAAAAACAGAATTCCGTCAGAATTGTAGCCGATAGCAGCTCTGTGATCAATGAGATCATCAGCTGGACCGAGCAAAATTACAGTCAAAAAATATCCCTTTCCCAGGTTGCCGACAGATTTGGCTATACCAAAAACTATTTTTGTGATCTTTTCAAGGCCAAGACCGGTGTCACCTATCTTTCCTATCTCCATCACGTGCGGATCTCAAACGCCTGTGCCCTGCTTCGCACGGGGCTCCCGGTCAGCCACGTTGCAACGCTTTGCGGCTTTGAAACCGCTTCTTATTTCATCAGCTTGTTCAAGAAAATGGTGGGCGTTACACCGAAGGCGTATCAAGGCAAATAAAAAATCGGGGTTGCCCCCGATTTTTTATTTGCCTTTTGGTTTTCCGGCTTTTTCTCCAATTGCGACAATATGCGCGTTCTGCTCTGGATCCTGGCTCGTTGCGAGGGTAAGGTCGACGCCGTTGAGACCGCTATCGGTTATGTTCCGAAGGCTGAGGACATCAACATTGAGGGTCTGGATATCTCCATCGATACCATCAAGGAGCTGCTCTCTGTTGACACCGCTTCCTGGAAGGAAGATATTGCCAATATCAAGGAGTTCTACGCACAGGTCGGCGAGGCTGTCCCCGCCACCATGTACGAGGAGCTGGCCGCTCTGGAGAAGAGACTGGGCTAATTCCCTTGATCATACAAAAAAGAACCGCCCTCGGGCGGTTCTTTTTTTACTTATTCTTGCGATAATAGCTGGGATAAAGCCCTGTTTTGGCCTTAAAAAAGTTACTGAAATGGCTGGCATCGCAAAAGCCCAACGCCTCGGCTACGTCATGCACCGAGCGCTCCTTATCCGCAAGCCAAAGCTTGGCGTAGCTGATCCTGAGGTCCGCAACATAATCGGTGGGGGTGGTGCCAAAGACCTTTTTGAATTTTTTGGTGAAATAAGCCGTACTGTAGCCCACGCGGTCGGCAAGCTCGGCAACCGAAAGATTTTCGCCAAAGTGCGCATTGATATATTCCAGCGTTTCGCGCATTTCCTTGCTCAAATTCTCGGGGGCGTGGGTAAAGCTCGCATTTCCCTGCCGCAAAAGCTCCGCCACAAGTGTAAGCAAAAAACCGTTGGCTGCAAGCTGCGCGATAGGATTGTCGTTGCTTTCCGTATAGCAGCGCCGCAGGTCGGCAAAAAGCTGCTCGGTGCGCGCGGGCTGCTGCAGCAAAATAACAGAGGGGATCTTAAAATAATCGGAAAGCTGATTGGCACCAAAGGTCAGATCAAAGTGGATATAATACTTTTCCAGCGGACCGTTTCCGTCGAAACAAAACTCCAGGTCACTGTCGGCGGGAATGAAAACGAGATGTCCCGGTGTGATGCGGTGCCACTCACCGTTGATGCAAAGGTCAAATTCCCCAACCTTTGGCAGATAAATAGCGTTATAACGGAAATGGGCACGTCTGTTCCACCAATTGTGCCCCTCTTTATCCAACCACCAGCCATCTCCCGAGATATACTCAGCCATATGGATATAGGCGTTTGCGCCCGAAAATAGCTGTCCGATCTTTTCTGTCACGATCTCTCCCCCATTTTTCTTCTTTATATGTTCATTATACGCAAAACAAGAGCTTTCGTCAAGAAAAGCGCAAATTTTCACAGATTTTGATCGCATTTTTCTATTGAAAAGCACACACCGCCGCGCTATAATGAAAATACTAACATCGGGAGGTCTCATATGTTATTTCAAATCGAGCATATTGCCATCGACCATGACAAGCGCGCTCTTGTGTTGACCAATCACAACACACCTCTGTTCACTTGGGCGGTTCGCCACCAAAAGGCTGATCAGGCCCAGAGCGCCTATCGTGTAAGGGTGACCTGCAAGGATGAGCTTGTGTGGGATAGCGGCGAGGTCAAGACCGCCGCGCAGCGTGCCGTTTACGGTGGCAAACCCCTTGCCTCGGGCGAGTTTTATACTGTTTCCGTTGCCGTAAAGGATAAAGAAGGCAATGAATCCCCCGCCAAGCGTGCTGATTTTCGCTATCTTGGTGAGCGCGAATTTGCCGCAAAATGGATCACCGCCGCCGAGGAGCGCAATTTATGCGCCAAGCATTTTTACAAGGGGTTTGTGCTGGAAGCAATGCCCGTCCGCGCCACTCTTTACGCCTCCGGCATCGGATATCAGTACATCACCGTCAACGGCAAGGACGTGGAGAGATCCTTTTTGAACCCTGCACTTTCCAACTTTAAAAAGCTGTGCTATTACACCGTCACCGATGTGACCGACGCACTGCTGCTCGGCAAAAACGGCTTGTTTGCCGTAGTAGGCGACGGTTGGCGGGATCCCAAGGGCACCGAAAAGAGCTTTTTTCAGAAGGATCGCGACCGCAAGCCGGATATCATGTTTGGCAGCACCCAGCTGATCGCCGAGCTGGAGCTGGAATTTGCAGACGGTCACAAGGAGCTGATCGCCACCGACGAGAGCTGGCTTTCCGGTTACGGTGCCGTCACGCGCAACGGCATCTTTATCGGTGAGACCTACGATGCCACCGCCGCGCTCGCCGGCTGGGACACCCCTGATTTTGACGGAGCGGGCCTCTCCCCTGCCGTGCTTGCCACCGCAAAGGTGGGACCGCTGCGCCCCCAGACCCATCCCCCCGTGGTGGAGCAGGATCGGTTGAAAGCAGCGGTCATTCGCCGTTTGCCCGGCGAAAATGCCTATATTTACGACTTCGGCAAAAACATTGCCGGCGTTTGCGCGCTAAAGATCCCCGAGGGGCTGCCCGTCGGCACCGAGATCACCCTGGAATTCACCGAGGAGATCCTGCCGAACGGCGACATTGACAAAGAAACGCTGCGCGGTGCCAAGCACACCAAGGACGTATATATCGTGGGCGAGCATAACCTTGACACCTGGATCCCACGCCTTACCTATCATGGCTTCCGCTTTGCCAAGCTCAGCGGTCTGCCTACCCTCCCCGACGAGAACACCGTGGTTGCCGTGATGTTCTGCAACGACGTGAAAAACCGCTCCTTCTTCCGCTGCGGAGATCCGCTGATCAACCAGCTGCAGCAAAATATTGTGCAGACCGAAATGAACAATCTGCACCACATCGCCACCGACTGCCCTCAGCGCGACGAGCGCATGGGATGGATGAACGATGCCACCGTGCGCTTTGAGGAGGCGCCCTACAACTTCCATATGGGACGCATGCTCCCCAAGATCCTCTTAGACATGGCGCTGGATCAGGATCCCGAAAGTGGCACCATCACCGACACCGCCCCCAGTATCTGGAGCGCGAAGCCCGCCGATCCCGTTTGCTCCTCCTTTCTCATCGCCGGTCTCGAGATGCTGCTGCATTACGGCGATATGGATGCCATTCGCACCTATTATGAGCCCTATAAGCGCTGGAACGCCTGCCTTTCCACCCTGCGCAACGAGGAAGGCATCATCGAGCACTCCCCCTACGGCGACTGGGCAGGCCCTGCCGATTACTGCAATAAGTATCTGGACGGCTGCCACTCGATCGTGACCCCCGGCGCGCTGATGTCCACCGGCTACCACTATTACAACTATAAGCTTCTCGCCAAATTCGCGGCGATGCTTGGCAAGCCCGAGGAGGAGGCGGAATTTACCGAAAAGGCTGCCGAGGTACAGACGGCCTTCCTTGAAAAGTGGTGCAAGACCAAGCACGAGGTGGATCGCGGCGTTGTCTGCAATGCCTCCCAAGGCTCTCAGGCCTTTGCGCTCTGGCTCGGCATCCTGCCTCCCGCGTATGAAAAGCGCGCGGCGCGGCTCATGCACGAGGCGGTAAAGAATGCGGGCTATCGCCTGACCACGGGCAACCTGACCTACCGCTATCTGATGGATATGCTGGTGAAATACGGCTACACCGACGATGCGTGGAAGCTGGTGACCCGCAAGGATTATCCCTCCTGGGGCTATATGATCCGCAACGGCGCCACCACCGTGTGGGAGCGCTTTGAGTTCAAGCGCGGCTCGGGCATGAACTCCCACGATCACCCCATGTACGGCGCCATCGGCTATTGGTTCTATGCGGGTCTTCTCGGCGTGACCCCCACCGAGCCCGGCTGGACCGCATTTGCCGTAAAGCCCTGCTTCCCCACAGAGCTGCTTTATGCCGAGGGTAAGATCGACACCGAAATGGGCGAGATCTACGTGCGCTGGCAGCATCAGATGGACAGCATTGACGTACTGGTGGACGTGCCCTTCGGTACCACCGCCACGCTCACTCTCCCGGACGGCGAGCACGCACTCACCTCGGGCTGCCACAATTTCAGCTTTGAAGCAGAAAACTAATCAATAAAGGAGAAAAACGATGAAAACGATCAAGGACAAGCAGATTCTGGTTGGTGCCGACTTTGCGGGCTTCCCCCTGAAGGAGGCAGTCGTCGCGCATCTGAAGGCCAAGGGTTGGACCGTCACCGATATGGGTGTGACCGTCGACAGCGACCCCGACGACACCGAAAATATGTTCCACCGCGTTGGTCTGCGCGTTGGCGCGCAGATCTCAGAGGGCAACTTTGAGCGTGCCCTGCTCTTCTGCGGCACCGGTATGGGTATCCATATTGCCGCCTCCAAGTGCCCCCGCGTGCACGCAGGCGTTGTGGAAAGCGTTCCCGCAGCCCTCCGCGCCATCACCGGCAACGGTGTCAATGTACTGGCGATGGGCGCCTTCTACGTAGCACCCGCCATGGGCTGCGACATCGCAGATGCTTATCTGAACGCAGAGCTTGGCTCGGGCTACGAATGGTGGCACAATTTCTATGAGTTCCACAAGCTGGCCATGGATGAGCTGGACGCCTTTGACTATGAGACCTTCAAAAAGAACGGCTTCAAGGTCGAGCATCTGGGCGATTATCCCCTCAAGCTTGAAACCAAGGACTGACGCAAGTGAAAAAGGCTCCCCAGTCGCATGGCGACTGTGGAGCCTTTTTGCTTTTAAGATCAAAATCCTTCAAATTCATCCATATCGGATTTTTGCAGTGCGCAAAGGTAATCCGCATAGGAGATATCCAAGGTCTTGGTGGTGAAATGATTGCGACCGCACCTGCCATCCTCAGTCTGCCACTCGATGAACAGGAAGTGAAGATCGGTCATTTCGGGCAGCGCCGCAATGACTGCTGCGCTTTCGGGTGCGACAGTAGCCGTGCCGGAGAGCAGCACCTTGTCGGCCAGCACATCCCGCACGGTATAGGTGATCCGCTGCTCCTTGCCGCCGTCCTGCACCGCAAAGAGGCGCATTTTGCCCTTTTCCGGCTCGTCCATGATGAGGCACAACTGCTGCTGAGAGCGTTTGATGAAGGGGAACGCCAGCTTTTTGCAGTAATACCAGTCGATCACCGCATCCGAGACCTGGGGCCAGCCGTCCAGCAGGTTCCACCAAATGATACCGGTGCGATGAGGCTTGCCCACGCGGAATTTTTCGATGAAATACTTCTTCGCCTCGGCCTGGGAGATCTGGCTTTGCTTGGCGAAGTCGGTGAGGTTGTCCGCCTCACCGCCAAAGAGAGTACGTACCTGCTTGACCATCAGCGGAATGCGATAGGCGTAGGGCGAGGCGGGATCGGTATCCATCGATGCGGCGTGCACCAGATACTCGGGGGTGCCCTGATCCTTTTCGTTCAAAACGGGATAGAGCTGACCCTCGGAGATGAACTTTTTCAGACTCTCCGGCGAAGGACAACCGTGGTAGCCGATCTCGGAGGCAAAGCAGGACTTTGCTCCCTTATAATACTTGCCCTTGAAGTAGTCGCGAGGGCCCCAGAGATGGTCCTCGGGTGTCTTGGCGCGGCTCTCAAAGGCAACGCTATCCACGTAGGGGGAGGACGGAATATAAGGGCGCGCAATATCGTAATTTCTCACCACCTCGGGCAGAACTCTGCGCGTAGCGGGATTGTCGTTAGGATCCAACAGGGTTCGCATCCAGCTGCGGAAGAACACGTCCACCTCGTTGTCGCCTGCCCAAAGGGCAAGGGCGGCGTGATGGCGCAACCGCTTGACCACGGCAATGGCTTCATTTTTCAGATCCATCAGGAACATTTCGTTCATTTCCGGATAAATGGCGCAGCCCATGCCGAAATCCTGCCAGATCATGATACCCTTTTCGTCGCAGAAATCATAGAAGGCATCGTCCTCATAGACATTGCCGCCCCAGCAGCGCACCATATTACAGCCGCTTTCCTCCAACAGCTCCAACGCCTTGGGCAACCGCTCCTTATGGCGGCACGGGAAGGCGTCCAACGGCACCCAGTTGGTACCAAGACAGAACACGCGCTGCCCGTTGACGATAAAGCCGAATTTGCCGTTGCCCTCGGCATCCAGCGTGGAGGTGCGCTCCAATTCGATCACGCGCACGCCGAAGCGGAAGGACTTTTCATCCAAAAGCTCCTCGCCGCGCCACAGGCGGAAGGTCACGTCGTAGAGAGGCTGCTCGCCGTAATTTTTGGGATACCAGAGCTTGGCATTCTCCAGCTTGATGCCGATGTTTTCGAACACATGGTAGGGCCGCTTTTCCTTGTGGAAGCAGCTGTCACCGCACACGCCGTCGATGGTGATGCGCAGATCGTCCAGATAGTCCGCATCGGTCTTGAACTCCACAAACGCCGTCATATTGGCGAGCTTTTTCTCGGTGTTAACCGCAACGGTATAGAGATAGAACTGCTCCAACCTTTCGTCGGATTTTTGCACAAGATAGACAGGCTTCCAAAGTCCGCCCGACACAAAGCGCGGCATAATATCCCAACCGAACATATACGCCGCCTTGCGATAGGCAAGGGATGCCTGATTGTAATACTGAGTACGGTTGAGAGGTGTCAGCTCCACGTTGCGCGCGGCGATCATGGTGGGCTCGATATGCACGATCAGCTCGTTTCCCTTCTCCTTCAGCGCGCCACCCACAAAGAAGCTGTGCCCGATCAGCATATTGTCTGCATAGCCCACACACCGACCGTTCAGCAGGATCTTCGCCTTTGTATCGATGCCCTCAAATTGTAAAAACAGCTGTCCTGCCGAAGCATCGTCGCAATCAAAGGTGGTATAGTAATAAAGGTGACGATTTTCGTACTGCCGATAGACAAGCGGATTCTTGCCAAAGTAAGGATCGGGGGCAAGCCCTGCCTTGCAAAGATCCAGCTCCATACAACCGGGAACGGTTGCCGGAAGCTTCAGATAAGGGGCTGCCTCCAACTGGGCGATCGCCGTAGGCTCAAAGTCGCTTTTTTTAACGTCGGCATTGGGGGCAAGCAAAAGCCGCCAGTTCTGAATTTCAATTCTCTTTTCCATTGTCCTCTCCTTTAATGCTTCGTCGCCTCGGCAGCAACCGCCAGGGCGGCCAGGTCTCCGATGCTCTCGCCAAGGGCGGCGGGCACCACGCGGCAGACCTCCAGCGAGTACGGGATGCATTCCTTTTTCATTTCCGCCTCCATGGTGGGGCGCAACAGATCCTCGGAGCGAGCAAATACGCTGCCGATCACGATGACCTCGGGGTTCAGGATATCCACCAGCAAGGAAAGCCCCTTACCAAGGTATGTGCCGCAAACGCGATAAGCCTTGATCGCGGTCTCATCCCCCGCATACGCCGCCTCAGCAATGCTTTTTGCGGTCACCGCAGGCAGCTCGTCGTAGGATCTGCAATAGGCGGTGGGCCTGCCGCATTGGATCTGCTCCATGGCCAGCGTTCTGCCGATCTGGGCAAGACCGCTACCGCTGCAAAAGCCCTCAAAGGAGCCCTCCTTGCCAAAGCCCACGGGGCCGTGATCGTCCAGGCGCAGATGACCCACCTCGCCGCCAAAGCCGCAGGCGCCGTCCAGCATCTGTCCATTCGCAATAATACCGGCACCCATACCGGTGCCAAAGGTCAGAAACACCATATTTTCGGTGCCTTTTCCCGCACCCCATTTCCATTCTGCCAGCGCGCAAGCATTGGCATCGTTCTGCAGTGCCACCTTGCCGTGATACTTATTCTCCAGATACTTGACGATCTCGACCTCATCCCAACCGCGCAGATTGGGCGGAGACAGGATCACGCCTGTTCTGGAATTGAGCGGACCGCCGCAGGAAATACCGATCACCGACAGATCGTCGGTCATTTCCTCGGCAAGCGCGCACATACGATCGATCATTCCATAGGGTCCAACCGAAAGATCGGTGGGAATGACCTTCTTTTCCGCCACGCGCATCACACCGTTTACTTCTTCTCCAACGCAAACGGCACACTTGGTGCCGCCAATATCAAAGCCTACCAACATAAAACCTCACCTTACTTTGCTTCATTATCAATAGGATACCTTATTTGCCTCTTTTTTGCAAGAGCTTTCTTAAAAAGAGCAATAAAGTTCCAAAGAAACGCAATATACGCTTGCAATACAAAAGGCAGTCGCTTGCACGACTGCCTTTTGTATGCGGCAAGGAAAAATTACTGGATCTTTTCCTTAACCTTGGAAGCCTTACCAACGCGATCACGCAGGTAGTAAAGCTTTGCGCGGCGAACCTTTGCCACACGGATCACATCAACCTTTGCCACGTTGGGCGAATGGAGGGGGAAGGTCTTCTCCACGCCGACACCGTAGGAAACGCGTCTTACAGTGAAGGTCTCGGAGATACCGCCGCCGTGCTTGGCGATAACGGTGCCCTCGAAAAGCTGAATTCTTTCTTTGGTACCCTCAACGATCTTGTTGTGGATGCGCACGGTGTCACCAATGCGAATTACCGGTACCTCTTCCTTAAGCTGCTCATTTGTAAAAGCCTGAATCAAGTTCATTTTATGGCCTCCTTAAGATCCGGATGTTCATGCAGAGCTTCGCAGCGGACCACCCTTATATTTTTGTGCAAACACACACAACGTGTATTATATCACAACATCCTGCAAAATGCAAGACTTTTTTTAAATTTTTTTAAAGTTTTTTATGCTTCCTCGGTGACGGGTGCAGTCTCCTCAGCAGCAGGAGCCTCATCGCCGTCAGCAGGCTTTCTCTTGTTCACGATGATACGGATCACAAAGATGGTACCGATCATCAGACCAATGGCGATAGGCAGAGATACCCACCACTTGATGTTGGCCAGCTGCAGAGCACCTGCGATGATGTAAGCAACGAAGGAAACGGCTGCAACCGTAATGGCATAGGGCAGCTGAGTGGAAACGTGCTCCACGTGGTTGCACTGCGCACCGGCAGAGGCCATGATGGTGGTATCCGAAATGGGCGAGCAGTGGTCACCGCATACGGCACCGGCAAGGCAAGCGGACATACCGATGATCGCGATCTCGGTATCCAGACCGCCAAATGCGGCGCTGACGATCGGGATCAGAATGCCGAAGGTGCCCCAGGAGGTACCGGTTGCAAATGCCAGCAGGCATGCAACGATGAAGATGATAGCGGGCAGGAAGAACATCAGATTGCCGGCATTGGCAAGCATAGCCTTGATGAAGGCATCGGAGCCCAGCAGGCCGGTGGTATTCTTCAGCGCGGTAGCAAGGGTCAGGATCAGGATCGCAGGAACCATTGCTACAAAGCCCTTCGGGATGGCTTCCATCGTCACCTTGAAGGTGATCAGACGGCGAGCGATCAGGTAAACGGCAATGATCAGGAAGGCGACCAACGAGCCAAGGGGCAGCGCAACGGTAGCATCGGTGTTACCGAAGGCGTTGATCAGATCCCACTGGCAGCCGCTGTCAGCAGTAAAGAAGCCGCCAACGTAAAGCATATAGGTGATGCAGGAAACGATCAGCACCGCAATGGGGAGGATCAGATCCAGCACGCGAGCCTTGGGGTTGCCCTGAATCTCGGCCTCGTCGGCGTTCTCTGCCTCGATGGCGCCAAGATCACCGGTCTTCTGCGCCTTGATCTCTGCACCGCGCATCTTGCCGTAATCAAAGCCGATCAGCGCGATGGTGATCACAAACACGATGGTGAGCAGCGAGTAGAAGTTATAAGGAATGGCGCGAACGAAGGCCACGATGCCCTGCCCATCCGGTACATGCTCGGAAACGGCAGCAGCCCAGGAGGAGACCGGAGCGATCATGCAAATGGGAGCTGCGGTAGCATCAATAATATAGGCGAGCTTTGTACGGGAGATCTTGTGCGTATCGGTTACGGGACGCATTACGCTACCTACGGTCAGGCAGTTGAAGTAGTCGTCCACAAAGATCAGTACGCCAAGAGCAAAGGTGGCAAGCATAGCGCCCATACGGGTCTTGACGTGGGTCTGTGCCCATCTGCCGAAGGCCTGAGAGCCGCCTGCCTTGTTGAGCAGAACAACGATGGCACCCAGGATCACCAGAAAGGCGAAGATGCCCGCAGTACCCGAAACGGCGGAAATGATACCCTCGTTTACGACTGCATCAAAGGTCTTGACCACGTTGAAGTCGGCATACAGCAGTCCTGCCGAAAGCACACCGATGAACAGCGAGCTATAGACCTCTTTGGTGATCAGCGCCAGCGCGATCGCAATGATCGGAGGCACCAGCGACATAAAGGTTGCATAGTAGGGCCCCTCTATCGCATCATTGTTGCGCAGCACGATCGCAAGCACGATGATGGCGATCAGCGCAACGGCGAGGATAGAAAGATGGATGATTGTTTTCTTTTTCATCTTAGTCTCCTTATAATAAAGATAGTAAACTCATTATAATGGAGAAGCTATGCATTGTCAAGACGATTTCTGTTTTTTTGTCGTCTTTTGTAGAATTTTTTTGCCATAAACAAGCAAAGTCAATGCCGAATCCAGCAGCTCATGGGCAAAGGGCAGCACCGAAAGCACCGCTGTCGGTATTCCCCACCACCACGCACCGCGCACCGTAAGCGCCGCCGTTACCAGCAACAGCAGCGTGGCAACGGTCAGCTTTTCCACGCGCAACGCAAACGGCATCACGCGTTTACAATGCACGGCACGCCACAAAAAGACCGCCAAATAGGAAAAAAGCGTTGCCGCCACCGCGCCCACCGTACCAAGGCGCGGGATCCACCAAATATCCAGCAACAGATTGACTGCTACCCCGACAGCCGCCGTGGTCAGCGAGGCTCCCGAGCGCAGCTTGACCACGTACACGCTGCCAAGGAAGGAGGAAAGCGCAGAAAAAAGCGCGGAAACAGCGAGAAACGGTACAAATAGTGCCGCATCCGCAAAGCCGGGTGAAAAAATACGCGAAACAAGGGGGCGCGCGCACAGGATCAATGCCGCCACCAGAGTAATGAGCAAAGGCAGCAATGCGCCATAGATCCGCTCAAACAAAGCGGTTCTCCCCTCCTCCTTTTCCTTGATGGCGGCAAAATGCCACGCCTCCAGAAAAAGCCCTGCCGCAAAGGTCAGCAGCGCCGGCAGCTTTGCGGCCGCCGCATAAATACCGTTTGCTGCCTCGCCATGATAATAAAGCAAAAAATAGCGATCCGAGACTGACAACGCCCACCAAAGGGTAGCGGTCGGGATCAACGGAATGGCATAACGCAGCATCAGCCGCCGCAGCTCGGCAGACGGTGTGGCCTCCCTCCACTCCTTTACAGAGCGCAGATAGCTTGCCAGCAGCAGCGCCGTTACGGCATCTGCCAGCAAAACAGCCAAAAGATAGCCTTTGACGCCAAGGGAGAGCTCTCGCAAAAAAAGCACCGCAAGCAGCACGGTAAGCAGGGTGCAAAAGGTCTGTTGCAGCGCATAGACACCGTATCTGCCGTCAGCCCGCAGCGCGTGTGCAAGAAAGCTGTGCAGCACCGATGCAGCCACGTAAAAATACAGATAAACGAGATAGGGGCGCAAAACGTGAAAAAAGCTCAAAAGCGGCAGGATCAAAAGCAAAAGCGATAGCCCCACCGAAAGCATCCGCCGCCCGACTGCCATTACATTCTCAGCCGGGGCACCACCTGCCATAAAGCGGAATACCGCCTCCGGCGCCCCCAAAGAGATCAGCGGCAGCAACAGCACCGCGGTATTGATCAGGATATCCACCGTGCCGAAATCCGCAGGTGACAGCTGCGCGGTATAGAGTGGCATCAAAAAGAATACCGTTAGCTTAGAAACAGCGTTGCCAACGCCCAAAAACAGTAAATTTGACAAAAATTGCCCTTTTTTTGACATAATTCAGTTCCTTTAATATATTTGCTATTCTTAATATGTACCGTATTTAAAGCCGTCAAGCAAGGCAATATTCGCCGTCTTTTGTTTGCACATCATACCGTTTTTTCTCAGTTTCTTGCATTTTTGTATGATGGTACCATATCGGTCGCCGTCAAGCGATCTGTCGGAGTTGAAGTTATCTAAAGCAAAAGGAGCGCCGCCGAGCGATGCTCAGCGGCGTTCCTTTTGCTTTAAGCTTAAATATGTAAATGCGTAGCAACGGTCAAATGCGAATCGTGAGAAAACTCCACGGGAATCATCCTGCCATCTCTGTATTCCACCACCGAATAGGAGGCGTTGGAGGGATAGGGGTGCTTCTCTCCCGCGATCTCTCGGGGCGTACCGCAGATCAGCGCCCAAAAGACACGGATCACCGCGCCGTGGGCGGCGATCAGAATGGTCTTGTCGGGATTCGCCTCGGCGATCTCTCTCACCTTTTCATAAAAGCGCACACCGCTCTCCCAGATGTTTTCGCCCTCGGGCAAGGTAAAGTACATATAGTTATCACGAAAATCCGCATAGGTCTCAGCTTCATTGTTTTGCAGATATTCAAAGGTCACACCCTCCCATCTACCACAAAAGGTTTCGCGGAATTCGGGATAAGTCTGTACCTGCAGACCTCTTGTCTTTGCCACCGGCTCTGCAGTCTGCACAGCACGGGTCAGATCGCTGGAGCAGACCAGATCGATCTTCTCGCCCGCCAGGTGGTCTGCGGTCTGCTGCGCCTGCTCCAGACCGAGCGCGGAAAGCTTATAATCGGTATGTCCTGCCACAACACCCTTTTCGTTGGCTTCACTTTCGCCGTGGCGTACAATGATCAGCTTTGTCATGATGTTCTCCTTTTTTTCTGCAATGGAACGGTTGGGAAATACTTTCGCTAACTCCCCGTTGCTTCAAGAAGCAAGCAGTTTGACGGTGTACCGCAAAAAGCAAGGCGAAGGCGTAGTAACCTACGTCGAGGGCTGAGGCGAGGAGCAACGCCGTAATACGCCGCGCCCAAAACGCACATATTACCCGTTGCTTCAAGAAGCAAGCAGTTTGACGGTGTACCGCAAAAAGCAAGGCGAAGGCGTAGTAACCTACGTCGAGCCGCTTTTGAGGAACACCTAAAAAATGCGCCGCTTATTGGAGCAACTGATCAGTCGCAGTTCTCCCAGTTGTGATACACATTCATCACATCATCATCCTCTTCCAGCATCTCCACAAGCAATCCCATGAACTTCAGGTCGTCCTCTGCGGTCAGCTCAACGGTGGTAGAGGGGATCTTGTCCTTTTCGGCAGACATGATGGGGTAGCCGGCAGCCTCCAGTGCCTCCTTGACAGCATAGAGGTCATCCACCACGGTGTAGATCTCAAATACGCCCTCAGCGGCAGCAAAATCCTCAGCGCCGCTCTCCAAAGCGGTCTCCATCAGCTTATCCTCGTCAATATCGCCATCCTCGTTGTTCACGATGATAACGCCCTTATCCTCAAAGAGGAAGGACACGCAACCGGAGGTACCCATGTTGCCGTGATACTTGTTGAAATAGGAGCGCACGTTGCCTGCGGTACGGTTGCGATTGTCGGTAGTGGTCTCTACGATCACAGCAACACCGCCGGGACCGTAGCCCTCGTAGGTGATCTCCTCGTAATCCTCACCGGTAGAGCCCATTGCCTTCTTGATAATACGATCAATATTATCGTTGGGCACGTTGTTGGACTTTGCCTTCTGAATGAGGTCACGCAGCTTGGAGTTGGAGTTGGGATCTCCACCGCCCGCCTTTACGGCAACGGCGATCTCCTTGCCGATCTTGGTAAATACCTTCGCCTTCTGCGCGTCGGTCTTCTCTTTTTTGTGCTTGATGTTAGCCCATTTGCTATGTCCGGACATTTCTCTATTCTCCTTAAATTTTTTCCATTTTCTTCATGCAGATCAACGGGAAGGCATTGGCCAGCACCTGATTGACGGCACGGACGATCTCCACGCGAGTAGCGCGCACGGCGGCATCCTCGGCGGAAAGGATCTTACAGTTGTGATAGAAGCGATTGAAGGCCGCCGCCACATCCAGAATATAACGGGTAATGACGGAAGGCTCGTAATCGGCAATGGCATTTTCCACCTTCTCAGGGAAACGGGAAAGCACCTTGAGGAGTGCGACCTCCTCGGGGGCGGTAACGGTCAGCCGATCGCACGCCTGCTCTCCTGCCTTGCGCAGCACGGCACAGGTCCTGGCGTAGGTATACTGCGCATAGGGGCCGGTGTTTCCGTCAAAGTTGAGGGCATCCTCCATCACGAAGTTGATATCCTTGATGCGGCTGTTGGAGAGATAATAGAAGACGATGGCGCCAACACCAACGGCCTCCGCGACCTCCGCCTTGTTTTCCAGGTCGGGGTTCTTTTCCTCCATGATATGGCTGACCTCCTCGATGGCTGCCTTGAAGAGATCCTTCAAAAGCACCACGTTACCGGTGCGGGTCGCCAGCTTGGCGCCGTTGATGCTGACGGTGCCGTAGGGCACGTGGATCAGCTGATCAAACCACTCGTAGCCCATCATCTCCACCACCTTGAACCACTGGGCAAAGTGCAGGCTCTGGCCGTTGGAGGTGACGTAGATCGCCTTATCGAAGTTATATTCGTTCTTGCGGTAAACGGCGGCAGCGATATCTCTTGTGGGATACAGCGTGGAGCCGTCTCGCTTGAGGATCAGGCAAGGAGGCATATTATAAGCCTCCAGATCTACGATGGAAGCGCCGTCGTCGATCTTAAGTAAGCCCATATCGCGAAGCTTTTGCACCTGCGCGGGCATTTTATCGGTATAGAAGCTCTCGCCCTTGTAGCTGTCAAAGGTGATGCCAAGCTGCTTGTAGGTCTTTTCGTACTCGGCAAGGCTGATCTCAATGAACCAGCGCCAGAGTGACAGGTTTTCCTCGTCACCAAGCTCCAGCTTGTGGAATTCTGCGCGAGCGGCATCTCCAAGAGCAGGATCAGCGGGAATACCCTTTTCCTCGTTGCCGGAAATGGCATTGTTGATCTTGACGTAAAGCTCGACCAGCTTATCGATGCCGCCCTGCTCGATCATTTCTCTGTTGCCCCACTTTTTATAGGCAACGATCAGCTTGCCGAACTGGGTGCCCCAGTCGCCAAGATAGTTGATACCCACACAGTCGTAGCCCACAAACTCGTGCAGCTTCTTAAGAGAGTGACCGATCACGGTAGTACCGAGGTGACCGATGTGGAAGGGCTTTGCCACGTTGGGGGAGGAATAGTCCAGCACCACGCGCTTGCCCTTGCCCACATCGCTGCCACCGTAGCGATCACCCTTTGCCTTTACCTCGGAAAGAACATGCTGCAGCAGATACTGCCCCGAGATGGTGATATTCAGATAACCGTTCACAGCCTCTGCCTTTTCCACGGGATCAAGGCCCTGCAGGCATTCACAAAGCGCGGCTGCGATCTGCACCGGCGCACGGCGCAGGGTACGGGAAAGCTTGAAGCAAGGCAGCGCCAGGTCGCCCATCCCCTCATCGGGGGGATATTCCAGCATACCGATCAGCTCCTCTGCGGGAAGGGTGGCCGGTGCGCCAAGCGCAGCAATACCCTCCGAGAGCTTTTCAGCGATCATTTTCTTGATTGTTTGCATATCTATCGTCCTTTTTATACATTATTGACAGTTTATTATATAACAAATTAATAAGATAATCAAGGGGGGAAGCAAAATTTATTCGCCCGCCACCGAAAGTCCGCGCACCAGCAGGTCGGGAGCGGCGGTGCAGGAAGCAGCAGGAAGGCTCATTTCCACGTTGCTCGCCACGCCGTCAACGGCCTTCAGCAGCTCGAAGAAATTGCCCGCCACGGTAAAGCTGTGCACGGGGCGCGTGCATTTGCCGTTCTCCACCAAAAAGCCTGCACTCTCGATAGAAAAATCGCCGGTAACGGCATCGGCACCTGCGTGCAGGCCCTTCAGCTCATTGATATAGATGCCGTTTCCAAGCTTTTGCAGCAGCGCCTCCTCGGTGTATTCGCCGGGAGCGATACGCAAGCAGTAGGGGCTGATCGAAACCGGATCGGCAATGCCTCTTGCCGCGTTACCGGTCGGCTCCTTCCCTGCCTTTTTGGCATAGGTCAGATCGTAGAGCAGCGTTTTCAATACACCGTTTTCGATCAAATTCTTTTCTTTTGTTGCCACACCCTCCCCATCAAAGGGCATTTGCATCGTGTTTTCCGTATAGAAGGGGTCATCCACAAGAGTCAGGCAATCGGCAGCGACCTTCTCCCCCTCTTTGCCGGCAAGCAAGGAAAGGCCCAGCAAGGCGTTCTTGCCGCTGAAAATGCCTGCAAAGGCAGAAAGCAACGAGCGCACCTGTCTTGCCGAAAAGATCACATCGTAGCTGCCGGTCTTGACCGCACCGGCACCAAGGCGCGCCAGTGCCTCAGCTGTCGCTTTTTGGGAGAGTCCCACATCGGTTGAAAGCGTAGGTGCCATCGCAGTACCAAAGGAGGGCTCCTTACCGTCATTGACGATCGCCTCTGCATAGGTGTAGCACATGCCTGCCTTGTGTGTCAGGCAAAGTCCCTTGGAGTTCGCCAGGCATACCTCAGTGGTGGCAGCACCGGCTGCGGTAGAGGTGCCGTCGGTCATCAGCTCGCTTTCGCTGTAAAGCTGCTCCTGCAATGTGAGCACCGCGTGCCGCAGCTCAGCCGCATCGGGCAGCACGGCAGTCTTTGCCGTAACGGCGCGATATGCGCCCTCGCCGGAGCCCGCAAAAAAGATCGGCTCCTCGTCGGCATCAATGATCGCCGCATTGGCAACGGCGCGGGATACCAGCGCCTTGACGGCCTCCTTTTCCAAACATTGCGAGGCCGCGGTGCCAAGTCGCCCGTTTACGGTACAGCGGAAGGAAACGCCGCCCTTGGTACCGAAGCTGCAGGAGCTGAGCTCTCTGTTCAGCGCCTCAGCGCCCACGTCGCTTGCCATCCGGAAATAAACATCGTATTCTGTGAGCCCCGCCTTTTCGGCTTCGCCAAACAGGAGCTCCTTGATCTCGTTGAAATTCATGAGCGACCTCCTACCGTGATCTTGCTGACACGAATGAGGGGCTGACCCACATCAGTGGGTACACTGCCGCTGGAGGAGCCGCATACGCCCTGCCCCGTGGCAAGATTTTGCCCTACCATATCAATATCCTGCAGGATCTGGGCACCCGTGCCGATCAGCGAAGCGCCACGCACAGGCTCACAGATCTTGCCGTTGCGGACAAGATACCCCTCCTTGACCGAGAAATTGAATTCACCGGTGAGAGGATTCACCGAGCCGCCGCCCATCGCTTTGGCATAAAGGCCGTATTCGATGGAGGCAATGATATCCTCGTTCTTATCGGGACCGTTGTCAATGAAGGTATTGGTCATGCGGGAGGTGGGCTCATAGGTGTAGTTCTCACGGCGGCTATTGCCGGTCATAGGCATTCCCATACGGCGAGAACCGAGACGATCCACCATATAATTTTTCAGAACGCCCTTCTCGATCAGCACATTGCGCTGCGCAGGATTGCCCTCGTCATCAATAGCAAAGGAGCCCCAGCCCCCGTCAATGGTGCCGTCATCAATGGCCGTCACCTTGGGATTTGCGATCTGCTGCCCCAGCTTGCCGGCCATCTGAGAGGCGCCGATGCCCACCGAGGTGGCCTCCAGCGAGTGCCCGCAGGCCTCGTGAAAGATCACGCCGCCAAAGCCGTTCTCTATAGCGACCGTCATCACGCCTGCCGGACAATAGACGGCAGAAAGATTGGTCAGCGCCTGTCTTGCGGCGCGTTCGCCGGCCTCGCGAGGTGAGACCTTCTCAAAAAACTCAATGCCGACACCGCCGCCGGGGCCGTAGAAGCCGGACTGGTTCTCACCGCCGTTGGATGCCACCGCATTGATAGCAAGTCGCGTGCGGATCTTGCGATCCTCACGATAGAGCCCCTCGGTGTTGGCCACAAGAAAACGGCGATCCACATCCATATAGGTGCCCTGCACCTGAGAGATCTTTTCATCCAGCTGCACGGCGGCATCGCTTGCCTCACGCAGGATCTCCGCTTTGCGAGCGGTGGGCACATCATCGGGCAGATGCTTCACGCGCTGGCTCTGCACCGGCTCGTTCACCAATCCCGTGACTTTGCCTGCCACGGTGGCATCGCCGATAGCACCCGCCACAGCGGCGGCGCATTTCAGCAGTCCTTCTCTGGTGGTATCCGAGGTGGAGGCATAATAGGTCTTCGTACCCACAAAAGCACGGATGCCCACGCCGGAAAGCAGAAAATCACGCACGGACTCGATCCTGCGATCGAGCAGGCGGATCTGATTAGAGCGCTCCTGCTCTGCGAACACCTCGGCAAAATCAGCGCCGGTGGACACTGCGATGCCAAGTAATTCTTCCAGTAACTGTTTTTTGATCATATATTACCCCTCAAAGGAAAGAGTTCTTATTTCACAAAGAAAAGAACATATTTTTCTCATTTTTCGCTTTCAAAGCATCAATCAGGGTGTCGCTCGCCGAGAATGGTGCGATACTTCTGATAGAAGCTTTCAAAGTAACCGCCCTCCAGAGCCTCTCTGATCTTACGGGTCAGATTGTTGTAGAAGTAGAGGTTGTGCGTAACCGCCAGGCGCATACCAAGGCTCTCCTTGGCCTTGAGCAGGTGGCGCAGATAAGAACGGGTATAGTGCTGACAGGTGGGGCACTCGCACCCCTGATCGATCGGGCGATCGTCACGGGCATACTTCTCGTTCATCAGCGTGATCTTGCCGTGCCAGGTAAAGAGGCTGCCGTGGCGCGCGTTACGACTGGGCATCACGCAGTCAAAGAAATCCACGCCCATATGTACTGCCTCCAGAATGTTGCAGGGAGTGCCCACACCCATCAGGTAACGGGGCTTTTCAGCAGGCATATGCGGCTCGACCGCATCAATAATGCGATACATCTCCTCGGTGGCCTCCCCTACCGCCAGACCGCCAATAGCATAACCATCCAGATCCAGCTCGGCGATCCGCTTCATATGCTCAATGCGCAGATCCTCGTAGGTGCCGCCCTGATTGATGCCAAACAGCATCTGCTCCTTATTGATGGTATCGGGCAGGCTGTTGAGACGTGCCATCTCGTTCTTGCAGCGCACCAACCAACGGTAGGTACGATCGCAGGAGGCCTTTACGTAATCGTAAGGGGCAGGATTTTCAATGCACTCGTCAAAGGCCATTGCAATGGTGGAGGCCAGATTAGACTGGATCTGCATACTCTCCTCCGGGCCCATAAAGATCCGCTTGCCATCCACATGAGAGGCAAATTTAACGCCCTCCTCGGTTATTTTACGCAGCGAGGACAGGGAGAATACCTGAAATCCGCCGCTATCGGTGAGAATAGGGCGCTTCCAATTCATAAATTTGTGCAGGCCGCCCATATCACGGATCAGACCGTCACCGGGGCGGATGTGCAGGTGATAGGTATTGGAGAGCTCGACCTGACAGTCGATCTGCTCCAGCTCAACGGTAGAAACACCGCCCTTGATGGCGGCGCAGGTGCCCACGTTCATAAAAACGGGGGTCTGCACATCACCGTGAACGGTGTGCAGTACGCCGCGGCGCGCGCGGCCATCCTTCATTAAAACCGTGAATTTAGACATGTTTATCCTTTCGGAGCCGCAAATACAGTGCGACCCATTATTGTATCATTGTTCGTGATTGATTTTGAATTGTTTCATACATCTCGGATCTGTTCAAGAAACGAGCAACAACGCGTTGCGAAGCTTATTGAGAAAATCAAGAACGCTTGAATTGGCGATCGATATAGGCGTGCGTCAGCTCCATTGCCACCGGCCTGCCGTGAGGGCAAACGGTGATATCCGGGATCCTTTGCAGCTGCTCACAGAGCCACTCGGTATATTCGGGAGGATATTCCCTGCCTGCCTTGATCGCTGCCTTGCAGGCGCTTTGATACAGCGCCTTTTCAAATAGGATCTCGCGAGAAAGCGCCGCATTGCCGGTGCCATCCTGCAATCGCCCTGCCAGCGTTACCAGCAGCTCGCTTGCGGCCGCAGGCGATAGCCCTTCGGGGATCTCATTGACCGAGACAGTATTGCCCTTTGCCGTATAGGCAAAGCCGACGGCCTCCACCTCCTCGCGGTAGGCGACAAGTGTTTCCACATCGCCCACAGACAGCGACAGAGGCATTGGAATGAGCAGGATCTGCGTGGCCTCTGTACGATTTTTCATATTGGCGCGCAGCTTTTCAAATAGTACACGCTCGTGGGCGGCGTGCTTATCGATCAAAAGCATCTTTTCCCCACATTCCACCACGATATACGCGTGAAAGACCTCTCCAACGATCCGCCAAGGCTCCGCTGCCGGCAGTTCCGATGCTTCGTGAGCCGCAGGAGCGG
>SVQY01000021.1 GCA_015065135.1 Oscillospiraceae bacterium | reverse complement strand
CGTCCTCTACCTGCTCAGAGCCCTGAGGGCCGTCCTCGGTCTCGTCGCAAGCGACGATGAGCATCGTGAGCATCAGGCAAGCAAGAAGAAGCGCAAGCAGTCTGGCAAATTTCTTCATGTTCTTGTCTGTTCCTCTATGGGAACTTCCTCCTTTAATAGATTTTTGGGGGAACGGAGCTGCGATCAAAAGCAAAAACGGCTCTCTCTCACCCTCCTCAACCGGGCACAGACAACCGTATTCACTCTCCATCGCAGGCACGACCGGCATTGCCGATCAGCATCTATATTTTAACAAAAGGGGAGGCTATTGTCAACTCACTTTAAGCAATATTCACGAATTCTCAAAAAGAATTCACATTTCAAGGCACTTTTTCTGCCTTTTTTGGGCCTTCTATGCTGCCGCTTGCAAGAAAATGTTCACAAACAGAAAATATTTTCCGAAAATCCGCCGATCACACTGCGAAAGGCGACTTGAAATGACATCCGGAATATGCTATAATAAAGCCAACGTCTATTTGGATCTAAGGAGGCAGCTATGGCATACAAAAAGCTTACGCCGGAGGAGCTGGAAAACGTTTTCCGTCTGATCGGCAAGGACTGGATGCTCATCACCGCCGCAGGTAAGGATGCAAGCGGCAAGGAAGCTGTAAACACCATGACCGCCAGCTGGGGCGGTATGGGCGTGCTCTGGAACAAGCCCGTGGCCTTTTGCTTCATCCGTCCGCAGCGCTACACCTATGAGCTGACCGAGCAAAGCGACCGCCTGTCCCTCTCCTTTTTCACCGAGGCACACCGTCCCGCCCTGCGCCTTTGCGGCAGCAAGAGCGGTCGGGATATCGACAAATTTGCCGCCGCCGGCCTGACTCCCGTCCTTGACGGCAGCACCCCCTATATCAAGGAGGCGAGGCTCTCCCTGCTCTGCCGCAAGCTTTATGCGCAGGATCTGGAGGAGAGCTGCTTTGTGGACCGCAGCATACTGGATTTTTACAAGGAGAAGGACTACCACCGCATGTATGTGGTGGAGATCGAAAGTGCTTTACTGCAGGAATAAATAATAATATAAAAGGAAGACAATCATGAGCGAAATTTTTGAGCAGGTCAGAAGCCTTTGCCTGGCGGCAAGCGCCGCTGCCCCCGCGCTGGCGCTGACCGATAGCGACACCCGTAACCGCGCGCTGCTGGCTATGGCAGATGCCCTTTGCGCCGATCGTGACCGCATTCTGGCCGCCAACGAGTTGGATCTGCGGAATGCAGAGAAAAACGGCGTGCCACGCGTGATGCACGACCGCCTGCGGCTGACCGAGGCGCGTATCACCGCCATTGCGGAGGCCATCCGCGCCGTCACCCTGCTGCCCGATCCCCTTTGCCGCGCAGAGCATTTCGAGCGCCCCTCCGGCATCCGTGTGACCAAAAAGGCCGTGCCCCTGGGCGTGGTCGCCATCATCTATGAGGCGCGCCCCAACGTGACCGCCGATGCGGCTGCCCTTTGCCTGAAATCCGGCAACACAGTGATCCTGCGCGGCGGCAAGGAGGCAATAGAGAGCAACCGCGCCATCGTTTCCGCCCTGAAGGGGGCGCTGATCTCGGTAGGACTTTCCCCCGATGCCATCGGCCTTGTGGAGATCACCGACAGAGAAAGCGCCAACGCCCTGATGCAGATGCGCGGCCTTGTGGACGTGCTGATCCCCCGCGGCGGCAAGGGTCTGATCCGCAGCTGCGTGGACAACGCCAAGGTGCCCGTGATCGAGACAGGTGCCGGCAACTGCCACGTGTATATCGACAAGGCGGCAGACCTTGACATGGCCCTTGCCGTGACCGTCAACGCCAAATGCCAACGCCCCTCTGTGTGCAATGCCGCCGAGACCCTGCTTTTGCACCGCGACATTGCCGCTGCATTCCTGCCTCGCTTCTATGAAGCCACCAGAGAATGGCAGCTGGAGCTGCGCGGCGACGAGACCGCCTGCGCCCTGCTGTCCCAAATGCTCCCCGCCACCGAGGAGGATTTTGCTACCGAGTACAACGACTATATTATGGCCGTCAAGGTGGTAGACGGTGTGGAGGAGGCGGTGGCACACATTGCACGCTACACCACCAAGCACAGCGAATGCATCATTACCGCCGACGATACGGCTGCCGACTACTTCTGCGGCATGGTAGATGCCGCTGCGGTCTACCGCAACGCCTCTACCCGCTTTACCGACGGCGGCGAGTTCGGACTTGGTGCCGAGATCGGCATCTCCACCCAAAAGCTCCACGCCAGAGGCCCTATGGGTCTGGAGGCGCTGACCACCGTCAAATATATGGTCAGCGGCGATGGCGCGGTGAGAAAATGATCATCTCTAGGTACAGCAATAATATATTATGTCAATAAAACAAGAACGCCTTCCCCAAGCGCGCTTTGGGAAGGCGTTCTTAATTTGTATAATGCAATTTAGTTATCCCACATATTCCCTCTGTATGCGCCGATACACCTTGATGTAATGCATTACACCATCACAATCAAGTCCTTTTAACAGTTGCTCCGGGTTATACACACCAATAAACGCATAGCCATTGCTTTTGGTTTTTGCAAAAGTGATACGTTTCGAAAAGTCGTAATAAAAATCGCTAGTAGGCTCCTTCCACTCCTCGAAAACCAACTCATCCGCAAAAGTGTTCCACCACTGAGCGGTAGCCTTAGCTTTGATCGGCTTCACGCCTGCATGGTTTGGAAGCATCCATACACTTTTCTTATCCCGCGCTCCATGGTAAGCGTACATAATCTGCATCATAGCAAACTTGCTCTTAAGGCTTCTGTTCCAATCAAACACACGACATCCTTGCAGATAAATATCTTGTCCTTTTCTGCCATAATGTAAACCTTTTGTCAACTTTCTTGTTCCGACCATATCTCCCGCAGAGGAATGCGTTACCCAAAACGGTGGTTGCGCTTGGGCTATTTTACGCAAAGCCTCGTCAAGTGTCAGTTGCGAGGTGGGTGATTCCGGAATATTGGATGCTGGCGCAGGCACAGCAGGCTCGACCGCAGGAGCATTATCTGTATTCTCTCGTGGTTGCACAACAGAAAAATCGTTCAACGGCTTGGGCAACTTGACGCTATTATCCGTGAATGTCAAGTTCCCACTTTCAAAGGCTTTTTGAAGTTCAGGGTCTCCAAAGCGAATATATTCTTTCAGGAAAAGAGCCGGATACTCCCATTTTCCCTCTTTTACTCCAAATAAAATCGTCAAATACTTCCCATTCTGTGCCACAATATTTCCAACGGAAAAATCTCCGGTATACAGAATTGGAATTTTAATCACGCGCAAGCCAACAAGCGGATATTCTTCAAATTCTTTTTCCGCTTCTTCAATGTTGTCGACGAAAATCTCATCTTCTTTTTCTTCCGCTTCTTCCGCAACGTCAACGGGAATTTCATCTTCTTTCTTTTGTTTTACGTTCTCGCTTTGCTTTTGAGGCAATTGCGTTGTGTGGGGCTGCTTGGTAAATTCTCGAGTGAATTCACTTGAGCTTTTCCTTGCCGACAGTTTTGCAACAACCCACACAAGCAGTACAAAAAGAGCCAACGCCAACAGAACTACCGCAAATTCCATTTCCTATACCGCCTTTCGCTTCACTTATACATAATATACGTCAAACTTCTCCGAAACTCTTTTTTATGAATCCATTTTCATATTTTTCGCTATTTTTCATCTCCCTTCCCCTACCAAATGTCGCATCTGTTGCAAAAATAAAAAAAGCCAAGGGCTTCGAGCCCTTGACTTTTTGAACAGTCTTTACAAATTTTTCGTATGGTATACGTAATAAACGATAACGGTACGCATTTTTCCGCCGTGCTCCAGGTCGGGTGCTGTGATGACCACGCCGTCCTTGGAGAGCAGCTCGGAGGCCTCCATATCCGCGATCTTGCAGCGCATCAGCACGTCAAAGGAGGCGTAGACCAGCAGCTCGTCATCTCGGATGTTCAGGCTGCCCGAGCGACCGATGACCTCGTCCACATTATTGATGCGCTCGGTCACGTATTTCACGTGATGACCGCAGATGCGCTCTGCCATCTCGTAGCGATAGCGCTTGCTGCTTGGATTTTTACTTTGCGTCCACTTTTTAAAAAACTTGAACATCAAACGATCCTCCAAATCTTCACGTCATCCGGTAAAACGGTGACCCGTTTGTTACATCTTCTGCCCGAAAGCAGCTCTGTGGCATTACCCGGCAGCGTCACGGCAAGCGTTGTTTCGCCGCGATTGGCGGCAACGATCAGATGGCCCTTTTCGCCCTTACGCTCATACACAACGGCGTTTGCCTCCTCGCGTAAAATGGCAAAATCTCCATCGGCCAGTACCGGGTTCCCGGCGCGGATCTGCCCCAGCTTGCGATAATGTGCCAGAAGGGTCTGATCCTCCTGCCCCCACGGATAGGGCCGGCGGCAGAAGGGATCGTGATACCCTTCCAGCCCCGCCTCGTCGCCGTAAAAGACCGAGGGCACGCCAAAAACGGTAAACTGTATCGCGGAGGCCATCTTCAGCCGCTTGACCGCCAGCTGCCGCTCTGTGGGCGTCAGCCTTGCCACGCGCAGCTCTGCATTGCTGCGGCTACCGTCGTCGGGCGCGCCGCCAAGCACGGTGAGGATACGCTCGGTATCATGGGTGGAGAGCAGGTTCATCAGCGAATGCGAGACCGAGGGGGGATAAGAGCCCCAGATCTCACGGAGCGCGCGACAAAGTGCGGCGGCATCCCCCTCGCGAACAAAGGAGATCACGCCGTTGCGCATCGGATAATTCATCACGCCGTGCAGCTGTCTGCCGCGGAAATAGCGGCGGCGCTTGCCGTAGGCGATCTTATCGGCCGCGTTTTCCCAGACCTCGCCGATCACAACGCCCTCTCCGTCTGTCTCGGCGGCAACACGCGCGCAGAGCTCATCCAAAAAGGGATCCGGCACCTCGTCCACCACGTCCAGCCGCCAACCGGCGACCCCCATACGGGTGTACCGTTCAATAATACCGCCCTCGCCCACAAAGTAATTGTGGGTCTCGGGATTGGCCAGCTTCAGCTTGGGCAGGATCTTGATATCCCACCAGCATTCGTATTTATCCGGGAATTTTTTGAAATAAAACCAGTTGGCATAAGGAGATTTCCGGGACTGATAGGCACCTACGGTTTCATAGCTGCCCTCCATATTGAAATAGCGGCTATCGCTGCCGGTGTGATTGAACACACCGTCCAGAATAACACCCATGTCCCGCTCCTTGCACGCGGCAAGCAGCGCTCGCAGCGCCTCCTCACCGCCGAACTGCGGCTCTACGGTCTCATAGTCACCGGTGTCGTACTTGTGATTGGAGGCCGCCTTGAAGATGGGGCTCAGATACAGCACGCCAATGCCAAGAGACTGCAGATAGTCCAGCTTGTCGATGATGCCCCAGAGCGTACCGCCAAAAAACTCGTTGTTTTTCACCGGCGCACCGGGATAGGCGCCAAACTGCTCGATCTCCTCGTTCCACCGCTCGTGATAGACCGCATCGGGGCGGCGCTCCCCCTTGCCGGGGGCAAAGCGATCCACAAAAATATGGTACATCGTTCTGCCGCGAAACCAGGCAGGCGTGCGCTGCGAGGGCTCGGTCACAAGCAGGCGAAACCTGCCGCAGCTCCGGCTCTCCAGTGTAAAGGTCACGTTGTCCGCCGTACAGGTAAAGAGCGTGTCCGCGCCGCGCAGGAAAAGATATTCATAATAAAAAAGTCCGCCGGTCTCCCCAATGCCAAGGTCGGAGAGCGGCAAGGTCAGACGATAGGTATCGGTGCCGTTTGCGGTCGCAATAAAGGAAAGCGGCAGATCCCGCTCCTCCCCCTCTTGCGAAAGGCCGTCGGGGGCAATGCGCAACACCACCCCTGCCGCCCCCAGTGCGCGCGGTGCGCGCACTGTAAGGGTCAGGGTATCGGTGGCCGCAAAAGCACCAAGGGCGGATACGTCCTTGCCGTTCACCGTCTTCTGAACAGTAGGCAGGGCGCACCGTAAGGGCTTTTTCGGTAGCATTATTTCACTCCGGTCAGGCGGCGCAGCTTCCAGATGCGATCCGCGTATTCCTTGATGCTGCGGTCGGCGGCAAAGTGGCCGGCAGCGGCAATGTTGTGCAGCGACATACGGTTCCAGACCGCGGGATCGCTATAGGCACGCAGTGCCTCCTGATGTGCCTGACGATAGGACTCAAAGTCGGCAAGGCACATATAGGGATCTGCCACGCCGGGTGCAGAGAGCAGATACTGAGCGATATCGCCGAAGCTCTCCCCTGCAAAGCCGGTGTGCAGATAGTTCACGATGCGCGCCAGACGCTCATTGGAGGTGTAGTAGAGGGCGGAGTTGTAGCCCTTGGCCCACAGATCCTGTACCTCGCTTGCCGTGAGGCCGAAGATGAACATATTCTCGGGACCGGTGGCAGCCTGCATCTCCACGTTGGCACCGTCAAGGGTACCGATGGTCAGGGCACCGTTGATCATCAGCTTCATACAGCCGGTGCCGCTGGCCTCCTTACCTGCCATCGAGATCTGCTCGCTGATCTCGGCTGCGGGAATGAGGATCTCTGCGGTGCTGACGTTGTAGTCCTCCAGGAATACAAGACGCAGCTTCTCGGCAATACGGGGACGGGACTCGATATCCTTACCGATCATGCAAAGCAGCTTGATGATGCGCTTGGCCATATCGTAGCCGGGAGCCGCCTTGGCGCCGAAGATAAAGGTCTGCGGCTGCATTTCCAGATCGGGATTCTCCTTGAGGTCAAGGTACAGACCGATCACGTGCAGGGCGTTGAGCAGCTGGCGCTTGTACTCGTGCAATCTCTTGATCTGCACGTCAAACAGGGATGCGGTATCCAGCTGCTTGCCGGTCTTTTTGTACAGGTGCGCGGCAAAGCGCTCCTTGTTGTGCAGCTTGATGGCGGCCAGCTTCTCCAGCACGGCGGCATCATTCGCGAACTTCTTGAAGTCGGCCAGGCGCTCGGGCTCCTTGCGGTAGTCGGGGCCGATGCAGTCATCCAGCAGCTTTGCCAGCTCAGGGTTGGAATAGACCAGCCAGCGGCGGTGTGCGATGCCGTTTGTCACGTTGTCAAAGCGCTCGGGGTACATTCTCTGGAAATCCTTGAATACGGTCTCCTTCAGAATGTCGGAGTGCAGCTTGGAAACACCGTTGATGGTGTGAGAGGCGATGACGGAGAGGTTTGCCATACGGATGCGACCGTAGGCGATCACGCTCATAGAGGAGATCTTCTCCCAGTTGCCGGGATAGAACTTCCAGGCCTCGCGGCAGAAGCGCTCGTTGATCTCCTTCAGGATCTGATAGATACGGGGCAGGCGGAGGGCGAAGATATCCTCGCTCCAGGTCTCCAACGCCTCGGGCATAACGGTGTGGTTGGTATAGGATACGGTGCGGCAAACGATGTGCCAGGCCTTATCCCAGGTAAAGTGATAATCGTCGATCAGGATACGCATCAGCTCGGGCACGCACATAGCGGGGTGGGTATCATTGATATGGACAGCCACCTTCTCGGGCAGGTTATCCAGATTGCCGTAAACCGCCATATGGTCACGGATGATGCTCTGACAGGAGGCGGAAACCAGGAAATACTGCTGCGACAGGCGCAGGATCTTACCCTCCATATGATTGTCAGAGGGATACAGCACCTTGGTCAGGATCTCAGCATTGTTGCTCTCCTCCAGCGCGCGGGTGTACTGACCCTGGCTAAAGAGACCCATATTGAAGTTCTGGGTGCTGCGGGCGCGCCACAGACGAAGCTGGGAAACGGCATCGCTGTCGGCACCGGAGATCATCATATCGTAGGGCACGGCTTCCATTTCCTCGCAGCCCTCATAGATCACCTCCATGTGATCCGCGCGCCATTCCTCCTTGACCTTACCGCCAAAGCGCACCTTGTAGATACGGTCGGTACGGGGCACCAGCCAGACCTCGCCGCCGGGCAGCCATACGTCGGGCAGCTCGACCTGCATACCGTCCACGATCATCTGCTTGAACAGACCGTAATCGTAGCAGATAGAGAAGCCGGTAGCGGGATAATCCAGCGAGGAGAGAGAGTCCATAAAGCAAGCGGCGAGACGGCCGAGACCGCCGTTGCCGAGACCTGCGTCGGGCTCGCACTCGTACAGATCGTCCAGCTCATAGCCCATGTCGGACAGTGCCTTGCGGTAAGCCTCCTGCAGACCGAGATTGCAAAGATTGGTCTTGAGCGATCTGCCAAGCAAAAACTCCATGCACATATAGTAGATGCGCTTGGAGCCGGTGCGATTGACCTTCTTCTTGAACTGACCGCGCTTTTCGGTCAGGATCTCCTTGACGGTCATAGCAGCCGCTTTATACATCTGGTCGCGGGATGCCTCGGCCGGGGTGCAGCCAAAATGACGGGAAAGCTTTTCTTCGATGCCTGCGCGCACCTCTTGTGCGCTGGGATTGTAGTTCATTGGTTTTCCTCCGATGTGGTTTAATTGCGAATCTTTATTTTTAGAGCAGATCAAAGATCGTAATACATCTGCATATATCCTTGCGCCGACTGCCCCCAGGAGAAGTCGGTACGCATGATTTTCGAAATCAGCTTATCGCGGCGATCCTTATCGTTCCAAAGATCCACCGCAGCCGCAGCGCGCTCAAACAGCACGTCTGCGCTATAGTCTGCAAAGGTAAAGCCGTTACCGTGCAGAACGCCCTTTTCCTCATAATAGGGCTTGATCGAGTCAAAGAGACCGCCGGTCTCGCGCACCACGGGAATAGCGCCGTAACGGGAGGCGATCATCTGCGAGAGACCGCAGGGCTCGCTCTTGGAGGGCATCAGGAAGATATCGGTGGCCGCGTAGATGCGCTTGGCAAGATCGCGATCGTATCTGAGCAGGGTGCGTACCTTTTCGGGGTACTGCTTCTCCAACGCCTCAAAGAACTGTTCAAAGCGCCCGTCGCCCTTGCCGAGGATCACCAGCTGCACGTCGCGCTCGCAAAGCAGTCTCTCGATCATGCCGGTAATGATATCCAGGCCCTTGTGGGCTACCAGACGCGAGATGACCGAAAGCATCGGCACGTCCTCACGCACGGGGAGACCGACCTCCTCCTGCAGCGCGCACTTGTTCCCTGCCTTCTTGCCCTTGCTGCGCCAGCTGAAGGTGGCGGGCAGCGCCTTATCCTTGGAGGGATCGTAATACACATAATCGATGCCGTTCAGGATGCCGCAGAGCTTGTCGCGGTTCTCGCAAAGGATAGGATCCAGACCGTGAGCGTACTCGGGGGTGCAGATCTCCTCTGCATACCGGGGGCTGACCGTACTGACCTTGTTGGCGGTGATGATGGCAGCCTTCATCAGATTGATGCAGCCGCCCCAGTCCATACGGCTGCGCTCTCCCTCTCCGAGAGAGAAAACATCACCCAGAATGGCGAAGGAATACTTCCCCTGATACTCGATGTTGTGGATGGTAAAGACGGTCTTGATGCTCTCGTAGCCCGGGCGGCTGCGGTAGATGCAGTCCAGATAGACCGGGCAGAGCGCCGCCTGCCAGTCATGTGCGTGCAGCACATCGGGATAGAAGCCGATCTGACCGATGGCTTCCATCGCGGCCATGCAGAAATAAGCAAAGCGCTCGCCGTCATCGTATTCGCCGTAAAGGCTGCTCCGCTTAAAGTAATATTCATTATCAATAAAGTAGTAGGTTACGCCGTCCTTTTGCAGCGATTTGACACCGCAGTAGAGCTTGCGCCAGGCCAGATGCACGGTAAAGACCGCCTCGGTCTTCATCTGTGCGCGCCACTCGGCAGAGACCTGCCCGTAAAGGGGCATGATCACGCGCACGTCGGCCTCGCCGGTAGCGGCAAGCGCGGCGGGCAGCGAGCCCATCACGTCACCCAGTCCGCCGGTGGCGGCAAAGGGCATCGACTCGGCACCTACAAAAAGGATCTTTTTCATATTTTTTCCTTTCATGCCCGAACGGGCAGTTTTATACACGGGAGGGGCCCCCTCCCCTACGATATAACGGCAGAGTGAATCGGATTTTTCTCTTCTCGCGCAGATCCGCAGGATCTATATCGCTGATCCAATGAAAATTTGTGCAAGACAAGGCGCACCGGAGCAGATGGACGATGGCGATGTTGGCCATCGTCGAGTTCGTCTGCGAGGAGCAACGCAGTATTGCGCGAATTTTCGACGGATCAAACCGTCATTCCCTTACCGATGTAGAAGGGCAAGCTCTCATGTCCGCACAGCTCGCGATTATCCTTGATCACCACGTCCTTGTCGGTGATCACGCAGCCGAGCTTGACATTCTCGCCGGTGTAGGTATCCTGCATCAGAACAGAATTTCTGATCACGGTTCCCTTACCCACGCGCACGCCGCGGAACAGAACAGAATTCTCAACGGTGCCCTCGATCACGCAGCCGTCCGCGATCAGCGAATTCTTGACCTTGGCGGTGGGCAGGTAACGGGTAGGCGCCGAGTTGCGGACCTTGGTATAGATAGGCTGATTGCGGCGGTAGAACAGATTCACGCGGGAATCGCGATCCAGCAATCGCATCGAGCAGCGGAAATAGCTCTCAATGGAATTGACACGGGCAAAAAAGCCGTCGTAATGCACCACGAAAAAGCGATCCTTGCCAAGGTTGCGGTAAACGATATCCTTGTAGAAGCTGGTATAGCCACGGGCCATTGCCTCGTTGAGCATGCGCTGCAGGTAGGAGCGGCGCACGATCATAATATCCGAGCAGATCTCCACATCGCCCTGCTGATCCTCATACACGGCAAGATCGGTAAGCTTGCCCTCCGCATCGTAGGAGAGCACCTGGGCCTTACGGTCCAGATCCTGGGCGGCGGTATTCACCTTGGCCGAGATCAGGGTGATATCGGCATCCCGCTTCTCGTGCGCATCGATCGCGGCGGAAAGATCCACGTTGCAGATCACGTCGCAGTCGGAAAGCACCAGCACCTCCTCCTCGCAATGGTTGATGAAGTTCATCACGCCCATCAGCGCCTCCAGACGGGTGGAATAGACCTTGCTTGCCACAGCGTTGTCATAGGCGGTGATGAAGGGGGGCAGGATCTTGATGCCGCCGTTGCGGCGAGCCAGATCCCAGTCCTTACCGTTGCCGATGTGGTCAAGCAGAGACTGGTAGTTGTAGTGGGTGATCACGCCCACCTTGGTGATGCCCGAATTCACCATGTTGGAAAGGGCGAAGTCAATGAGGCGGTAACGGCCGCCAAAGGGGATGCTGGCCATCGTACGGCGGGAGGTCAGCTCGGGGATAGATGCATCGTGAATGTTAGAAAAAATAAGTCCTGCTGCTCTCATATCTAATCCTCCTTCTTATTCCGGCAGAATGGCGCCGTCGGCGACCACGGCATTGGCGGCAACGCGCATACCCTCACCGAGAACGGCGATGCCCTTTGCCATATCCTTTGCCTTACCCACACGGGCACCCTCACCGATCTCAACGTCGCGATCGATGATCGAATATTCGACCACGGCATCCTTGTGGATGATGCAGTCGCCCATGATCACAGAGTCCACAACGGTAGCGCCCTCCATGATCTGCACGTTCTCGCCCAGCACGCTGTTTCTGACGGTGCCGTAAATGGCACAGCCCTCGGTGATGGAGGAATTCTCGACCACACCGTTCTCACCGATGATCTGGGGCGGTGCGTTCTCGTGACGGGAAAGGATACGCCAGCTCTTGTCGTCCAGATTGAGCACGGGCTTCTCGCCGAGCAGGTCCATATTGGCCTCCCAGAGAGAGTCGATGGTGCCCACATCCTTCCAGTAGCCCTTGAAGGTGTAGGCCATCATCTTTTCGCCCGCTGCCAGCATGGCGGGAATGATATTCTTGCCGAAGTCGTTGGCGGACTTGGGGTCCTCCGCATCGGCGATCAGGTACTTGGCAAGCTCGTGACGGCTGAAGATGTAGATGCCCATAGAGGCCTTGGTGCTCTCCGGCTTCTTGGGCTTCTCGGTGAAGCGGATGATCTTACCCGTCTCATCGGTGGTCAGGATGCCGAAGCGACTGGCCTCCTCGATCGGCACGTCGATAACGGCGATGGTGCAGGCAGCACCGCTGGCCTTGTGCGCAGCCAGCATAGCGGCATAATCCATGCGGTAGATATGGTCGCCCGACAGCACCAGCACGTAGTCGGGATCGTAGCGCTCAATAAACTGCAGGTTCTGGTAAATGGCGTTTGCGGTGCCCTTGTACCAGTCGGCGCCCTTCTTGCCCTGGTAGGGGGGCAGGATCTTGACGCCGCCGTAGTTGCGGTCCAGATCCCAGGGCAGGCCGGTGCCGATGTATTCATTGAGGGCGAGAGGCTGATACTGAGTCAGCACGCCCACGGTGTCAATGCCGGAATTGGCACAGTTGGAAAGCGGAAAATCGATGATGCGATACTTTCCACCAAAATTCACAGCGGGCTTTGCGGTCTTGTGAGTGAGCACGTAAAGACGGCTGCCCTGACCACCGGCCAGAAGCATTGCCACGCATTCTTTCTTCTTGAACATAAATATATCCTCCCATTCGGTCATGTAATAATAGATTCATTGTCAAAGGGGTTGCTGTGGATATTGCGCGTTACGTTGTCAGTTCTTGCTTTTGTATTTGCGGCGGCATTTCAGGATCACCGCGCCAAGCGGCGGGATCCGCAGCACCGCCGAGGCTGGCTGTCCGTGCAACGGCTGCCGCGCCGTTTTGATCGGCCCTGCGTTCCGCACACCGGAGCCGCCGTAGGCCGTATCATCCGAGTTGAAGATCTCCTCCCAGATGCCGTGATAGGGCAATCCCTGCCGGAAGCCCTCATAAGTGGCGGGGGTGAAGTTGATCAGCACCACCAGCTCCCTTCCCCGACTGTCGATACGGCGGTAGGAAAGGATGCTCTGCTCGCTGTTATCCGCATCGATCCATTGGAAGCCCGCCCAGCCGTCGTCCAGATCGTAGAGCGGCGAGTGCTTCAGGTACAGGTGATTGAGTGCGGCGGTATACTGCTGCATCTGCGTGTGAGCGGGATAGTCCAGCATAAACCATTCCAGCTCCTCCTCGAAGGCCCACTCCCGGAAGGGGCCGTATTCGCTGCCCATAAAGAGCAGCTTCTTGCCCGGGTGGGTCATCATATAGGCCATCACAGCCCTTGTATCCGCAAATTTGCGCCAGTAATCACCGGGAGAGCGATCCAACAGCGACAGCTTGCCGTGCACGACCTCATCGTGAGAGATGGGCAGCACGTATTTCTCGCCAAAGGAGTAGGTCAGCGAGAAGGTGGTCTTGGTGTGCTGGAAGCGACGGAGGTAGTAATCCTCCTTCTTATAATCCAGCGTGTCGTTCATCCAGCCCATATTCCATTTGAGCGAGAAGCCGAGGCCACCGTTCTCAAAGGTGGTCAGGTTGCCATAGGCGGTGGACTCCTCCGCGATCATCAGCACATCGGGGTGCGCGCCCCGCATATGGCTGTTCAGCTTTTGGAAGAAGGCAATGGCCTCCAGATTGCGGTTGTTGCCATAGACGTTGGGCACCCACTCGCCCGGCTCGCGGTCATAGTCCAGATAGAGCATCGACGCCACCGCGTCCACGCGCAGGCCGTCGGCGTGATATTTCTCCACCCAAAAGGTGGCATTGGAGATGAGGAAGGACTGGATCTCCTCACGCCCCACGTCAAAGCATCTGGTGCCCCAGCCGCGGTGCTCCATACGATCCCTGCCCTGATACTCGTAAAGAGGCTGCCCGTCAAACTCGTAAAGCCCGTGAGCATCCTTGGGAAAGTGTGCCGGCACCCAGTCCAGTATCACGCCGATGCCCGCCTCGTGAAAGGCATCCACCAGCGCCATAAAGTCCTTTGGCTTGCCAAATCTGGCGGTGGGGGCGTAATAGCCCGTGACCTGATAGCCCCAGGAGCCATCAAAGGGATGCTCCATCACCGGCATCAGCTCCACGTGGGTGTAACCCATCGCCTTGACATAGGAGGGCAGCTCGCGCGCCATCTCCTCGTAGGTGTAATAGCTGTCGTCCTCGTGCCGCTTGAAGGAGCCGAGGTGCAGCTCGTACACATTCATCGGCTGATGATAATACCGCTCCGGCGTCATGCGCCTTGCGCGGTCTGCCATCCAGCCGCTGTCCCGCCACTCGTAGCCCTCAATATCCGCATAGACCGAGGCGGTCGCGGGAGGCTGCTGCGCGTGGAAGGCGTAAGGGTCGGCCTTGTAGCGCTCCCCGTTCGGGGTGTGCAGCTTGTATTTATAAACGGTCCCCTCGCCAAAGCGATCGGCGGAGATATAGCCCTCAAAGATGCCGGCATCGTTGATCCGCTGCAGCGGATCGCTCTCGCCCCAATCATTGAAGTCGCCCACCACAAAAACGGCATGTGCGTGGGGAGCCCAGACACGGAAGACGAATGCCTCCCCCTCACGGTGCACCCCGAGGTAGTCATAGCTGTGATAATTGGTCCCCTGATGGAACAGATACGGGGCCAGCGTTTCACGACCGGACATAAATGATCTCCTTTCCTTTGAACCTCTTATTTTATGTATAATAAGTCATTATATCTATTATAACTTATTTGTTGTGTTTTTGCAACTGCTTTTCCTATGATTTTTTTGACAAAATGAAACAATTTTAATACTTTTTTACCAAATTGCGCCCCCTTTTGCAAAAAATCCGAAATCAAGCGCTCCTCTTTGCAATATTTCACCCCTCTTTTTTGGCAAAAAGTTCATCTCCTTTGTCAAATCCTACTTTTTCGCAGTCAGATGCTTGCAATCTCACATTTCATTTGTTATAATAAGGGCAGCAACGCCCCCATGGGGCAAAAAGGAGAAATTAGTATGAAATTTGTATGCTTTGGTGAGATCATGGGAAGGCTTTCCCCCGTCGGCTACAAGCGCTTTGTGCAAGCCGATTGCTTTGAGGTCATCTATGGCGGTGGCGAGGCCAATGTGGCCGCCTCTCTGGCCAACTTCGGCCTGGACGCCTCCTACGTGACCAAGCTCCCCGACAATGACATCGGCAAAAGCGCTCTGCGCACCCTCCGTGCCCACGGCGTAGACACCGCCGACATCGTTTGGGGCGGTGAGCGCCTTGGCCTTTACTACTGTGAGAAGGGTGCCTCCCAGCGCCCCAGCAAGGTCATCTACGACCGCAAATATTCCTCCATCTCCGCCGCCACGGTAGCGGATTTTGACTGGAAGAAGATCTTTGAGGGTGCCACCTGGTTCCACTTCACCGGCATTACCCCTGCCCTGTCCGACAGCTGTGCCGAGATCTCTCTTGCCGCCGTCAAGGCCGCCAAGGAGATGGGTCTGACCGTTTCCTGCGACCTGAACTTCCGCAAGAACCTCTGGACCACCGAGAAGGCAGGCAAGGTCATGGGAGAGCTGATGCCCTTTGTGGACGTGGCCATTGCCAACGAGGAGGACTGTGAAAAGGTCTTCGGCATCAAGGCGGCCAACACCGATATCACCGGCGGCAAGCTCTCTCACGAGGGCTACAAGGACGTGGCCAAGCAGCTTTCCGACCGCTTTGACATTCCCACCGTCGCCATTACCCTGCGCGGCTCCATCTCGGCCAGCGACAACAACTGGGCAGCCATGCTCTACAAGGATGGAGACTACTATTTCTCCAAGAACTACGCCGTACACATCGTGGACCGCGTGGGCGGCGGCGACAGCTTCGGCGCAGGTCTCATCTACGCCGTGGCGAACGGCTATGACAACCAGGCAGCCATCGAGTTTGCCGTGGCAGCCTCCGCGCTCAAGCACTCTATCGAGGGCGATATGAACGAGGTCAGCGTTGCCGAGGTCAAGGCACTTGCCGGCGGCGACGGCTCCGGCCGTGTGCAAAGATGATCGATCGGTTTTTGATGGAACGATAAGAAGGAGAAAGAGGACCCCTTTTGAGGAAAGGGGTCCTCTTTCTCTTGCTTTTCGCCAAGCGAAAAGCAATTCACTATCTCTCCCCAAACCTTTTCAAAAAAGGGGGGGAAGGTATGAAAAATAAGCGAACGGTATCGGATTTTTTATGTTTTTGCAGGGAAACCGGTCAGTCCGCAAAGATCTCGACGTGCCGTAGCTGGCGCGGCACCAGCAGGGTCGTGCCCTCTACAGTCGCACGGCTTTCGGCAACGATATAGCGAGAGACCGATCTGCTCCCCACCGTTACGATATCCCGAAAGCCCCAAAAGCTCTCGCGCATCTCCTTGACCGATGCCCGATGGGCGGTATAGGAGAAATTACCGGTGTGCAACAGCTTCTTGTTGCCGTATGCGGCTCCCAGCCTATCCACGTTGCACCGATGGGTATGCCCCTGGAACAGTGCGATCACGCGAGGATCCTTGACGATCTCCGCAAACTCCGTGCCTCCCTTTTTGGTGTCAAAATAATGAGAGATCAGATACACGTTGCAGTCGGGATGCTTCTCCATCTCCGAGCGGATGAATGCCGCATCGGGTGCCGTGGAAGCACCGTCGTGGTGATAGTCGGGATCCAGCTCATTGGCAAAGGAGTCCACAAACAGATACAGATCCTTGCCGATCACCATCGAGCCCTGCCTGTCATTACCGGTGATCTCCCGCCATTTTGCGTTGCCGAACTGCTCGTGATTACCTGCCAGCACAAATACGGGCACGTCAGCGGGCAGCTGAGATACGTATTTCTCCATAAACGCCTTGGTAGTGGTCACGCCATCCTTCAGATAGGAACCGCCGCCATTGTGCTCCCAATGATCCAGAGAGGTATCTCCCCCGATCACGATCAGGTCAAAGGGGCGCAGAGAATGCTCGTACAAAATGGCATCCACCCAAGCCTGCAGCCGCGCCTCTGCCGTCACACCGTACCAGGTCTGCAGATAGGTATAGTGCATATCGGAGGTCAGCAGCACGCGATGGTCCGCCAGCGGGAGCATCGCCTCCTCGTCGTTCAGATCCACCGCCGCCTGCTGCTCCAACCGCAGGGCGGTCTCCTGATCCGTGCAGCCGAAGCAGCACAGCGTGACGAGACAGAGCAGCACGCAAAGCGTGCGCTTCAGTATAGAAAACGATCCTTTTTTCATTGTTGCGATTTCCTTCTCGTTGTGAATGATGTTCCTGCGCCTATGGGGCGCATTTTTAAAAAAAACGATGAACGGTGCGAAAATTTGCTTACAGCTCCTGCACGCGGGGGGCATCCGCCAGCGCGACGGCGACCACCGTATCCACCGCATCGGGTTCTTCCTGTGGCACCGTTACCGACAACCGATGCTCCTCTCTTGCAAGGTCATAGGCCTGCGCAAAGGCAAGGGGCGTGCCCCCCTGCAGCAGCCGCACCTCCTTTACCTTACTGGCCAGCGCCAGCAGCGAGATGCGCGGATGGATGGCGGGATATTTCAGAATATGCAGATACAGGGTATTGCTCTCCTTGCGGTAGGTCACGTCTCCCCAGCGGTTGATATAGGGGAAATCCGGGAAGGGATCGGTATCAAAGATGCTCTCCCCATTTTTCTCCAGCCACGCGCCCACCGCATCCAGCACGTCGGTGGAGGCCTTGGGCACATTTCCGCACCCGTCCGGGCCGATATTGAGCAAAAGGTTGCCGCCGCGGCCGCGGATCTGCACCAGATTGCGGATCACGTCGCCGGGGGTCGCCCAGCCTGTATCAAGGGTACTGTAGCCCCAGGAGCGGTTGAGGGTCATGGGCACCTCAAAGGCGCCGTCATAGACGTTGCGGGGGATGGAATTATCCGCCATCTGGCGGTAGTCTCCAAGGCCGTAGCCGATCCGCCCGTTGATGAGGCAATCGGGCTGCAGCGCCTTGACCGTTGCCGCCAGCTCCTCGCAAAGAGGCTTTGGCATATCGTAGGGGGTATCGAACCACAAAAGGCAAAGGTCGCCGTAGCCGGTCAGCAGCTCCTTTACCTGCGGCAGACACTTGCCATAGAAATATCTTGAAAAATCCTGCTCTGTGGGGTCAAAATCCCAGGTGTTTCCGTTGCCGTCGGGATGCTCCCAATCCTGCATTTGCGAGTAGTAGATGCCAAAGGGCATCCCTTCCCTCGCACAAGCATCGGCAAAGGCCTTGATGATATCCTTGCCGTAGGGAGTGTGCATCACGTTATAGTCCGACACCCTGCTATCATACAGGGCAAAGCCGTCGTGATGCTTGGCGGTCACCACCACGTATTGCATCCCCCACGCCTTGGCGCGACGCACGATATCGTCGGGATCCAGCAACGCAGGGTCAAAGGTCTCCGCCAATTTTTTATATTCTGCCACCGGGATCCGCAGATGTCGCATGATCCACTCCGCATTGCGCGGCGAGGGCGTTCCCTTATACACGCCGCCAAGCATTGCATAGAGTCCAAAATGCACGAACAGGCCGTAGCCCGCCCGCTTGAACCATTGCAACCGATCCATCAAAAGCACCTCGCTTTTCCTTTATCCTTTTATGGGTATTGGCATTTCCTTTCGAGCATCATCATTCCTCGTCCAGCATCTCACGACACATCGCAATAAACACCTGCATATCCGCACCGTCAATATAATATTTGTCGCGTTCGGTATTGACGATCTTATCGCCATCCCTTATATATTGCGTGCAATATAAGAGGTATACGCCGTCGCCACGTATATCATTACAGTAGATAAGATATTCCACGCCATCCGCATCCCGCAGCTGAACACAAGGAAAAAGGCCGCCATAATAGTCCTCCTCGGCATTCGCTAGCCGTAGCTCAAGGCTCTGCAAGAACTCATTCACACGCTCAAATTCAGCAGATGTCAGAGGGCGCAAAGGCACCGAATCAAACACGCCCACACCACCGTCAACAAATTCCACGTTGCAAAAAGGATGGCGAGCACGGACATTATGCTGCACGATCAGCACTACCGTTACAAGGATCGCCAGCACGAAAATCAAGCACGAAATTATAATGACTTTTTTCTTTTTATTCATTACGATCACCCGAACAACCTTTCCCAATATACACAAATTCCCGTATCAATCATTCGTGGATATCCTCCTTTGTAATAAACATAGGTGTGCTGAGTCTCGTCATACATAACTTGATATGTGTACACAAAGCTTCCGTCCGCTCGTTCAAGCCCCATAGGATTCATCACATAAATGTATCCGCTAAATATGTGGCACAAATATATCACACAGAGATGTCCCGAAAAAGCGCCCATTATTGGATAATCAAGTTGCATATTTCGCAGAATGGTTGGATCGCTCGGCGCAACTCCTCTATATGTGCAGAGAAACCACTTGTGTTCAGTAAATTTGCTATTGCGTTTCCGCCTAAAGGACGATTAAAGTTTTCATCTCCGTAATAAGCTCGAGCAACTTCTTCTGCCGTTAAATTTGTTCCCTGCTTATAATTGCGAATACTTGCAATACAAGCCGCCCAACAAAGCTCGGAATACACTTGTGGAACAACTGGCACCGGACATATGTATAGAACAGGAGCATCAGAACGCACTAAAGAAGGCGATTGATATCCTACAGACACCACCCCACGTTAGACAAATCCATCTTTTGTATAGTCATATACTGTAATAGGGTTTAGGGCCTTTAAATTTTCAAAATTTACATCCGCAAGCCCTAAATCATCCTTTACCAATTCTGCACTTTGCAAAGCATTTATCAGTTCTTCATTCGGTTGTTTATATATAACTCCATGGATAGCCGTCTGAAAATAGCAAAGGCATAATGTTATAGTAAAAATTACACACGCAATACGCTTAAATGTAGTCATAACTTCTCCTTTCCAAACACCTAATTATTCAAATTGTTGTGGTATCAGTTCGCTCTATTTTGAAATAGAATAGTAGCGCTTGCCTTTGTCAATTGTGTTTTTCTAATTTCATAGAGCCATCGGATTCACCCCCCTTGCACTTTTATTATATCTAATTTTTTACATGATGTCAAACCTTTTCGCCACAATTTTTCCTCCTGCAAATCCCATTGACTTTTTGACATACTTCTGTTATAATATTATGTTGAAGTAGTATGCACAGAGCAAGCGAGGTGAGAGCGATGCGCGAATATCTTTCGGCCGTGGCAGGCAACGCCGCCCTGCGGCAACGCCTTGGCGCCGATCTCGCGGCAGGTCAGCTCTCCCACGCCTATATTCTGGAGGGACCCGACGGCAGCGGCAAGGAAACGCTGGCAATGGAGATCGCAATGTCGCTCGCCTGCGAGAACCGCGAAAGCGGCGAGCATCCGCTCCCCTGCCGCAGCTGCCCCAGCTGTCGCAAGATCGCCGCGGGCAACTCGCCCGATGTGATCCGCATCACGCGAGAGCCGGACAAGGCCACCATGGGTGTGGATACGGTGCGCGCCCTGCGCTCCGATGTGATCACCGTGCCCAATGACCTTGCCTTTAAGGTCTATTTGATCAGCGATGCGCATACCATGACAGAGCAAGCGCAGAATGCCTTTCTGCTGACCCTGGAGGAGCCGCCCGCCTTCGTTCTTTTCTTCCTGCTGGCCGAGGATGCCGGCGCCCTGCTGGAGACCATTCGCTCCCGCGCGCCGATCCTGCGTATGCAGCCAGTCGGGGAAGACGAGATCGAGCGCTATCTGCTCTCCCCCGATCGCGACGGCGCGCAGCGCCGGAGTGCGGAGGAGCTGCGCCGCAGCGCACCCGAGGAATTTGCCGCCGTGCTGCGCATGGCAAACGGCCGCATCGGCAGCGCCATTGCGCTCCTGGATGCAGAAAAACGCGCACCGTTGCTGCAAAATCGTGCAGACGTGCTTGAAATTTGCCACCTTCTGGCAGATCACGGCACGCCGGATGCCCTGCTCGCCGCTCTCCTGGCGCTTGGCAAAAAGCGAGACGAGGTCACCGAAAAGCTGCTGCTTTTGCAGATCGCTCTGCGCGACCTGCTGGCACTGTGCTACAGCGAACGGGTCGCATTGCTCTTCTTCACAGACGAGGCTACGGCAAACGAGCTTTGCGCGCGGTTCAGCGCGCGGCGCCTGCTTGCCACCATTGATGCCGTAAACGCCACATTGGCTTCTCTTGCGGCAAACGGAAACGTACGGTTGCTGTTGTTCGAGCTGCTCGGTCGGCTGACGGCAAACCAGTAAAGAAACGGAGTTACCATGGAAGAAAACAAGAACGGCGCCCCCCGTCAGGGTGGGCACAAGCACAAGCATTTCCGCGGTCATCAGAACCGCCAGAACGGTGACCGCGCAGAAGGCGGTCAGCGCATCTCGGTGCGCCCCGGGAATTTTAATCCCCCCGCGCAGCCCGGCACCCCTGCAGCCACCCCTGCGGCAGCGCCTGCCCCCCGTGCTCCCCAAAGCAACGAGGGCGGTGAAAGCCGCAACAACGGCCAGGGCAACGGCCGCAATCACAACCGCCACGGTCGCAACCGCAACCGCCGCCCCCAGGGCAACGGTCAGCAGCCCCGCGAAAACAAGCAAAACACGCCCGTTGCAACAGAAAAGCCCGATAACGGTACGAAAAATAACGGTTCCGACCGTCGCCACAGCCGCGGTGATCGCAACAACGATCAGCGCCGCGACCGTCCGCAAAGGAACGAGCGCGCCACCCCCAAGGAGCCGGAGATCGGCGCCGATCTGCAAAACACCCTTGATGAGGAATTCGGCACGCCCCGTCTGACCGGCACCTTCTCTCCCTTTGCTGCCAAAAAGCAGGAGGAGCGCGTGGAGGACAGCGAGGAATTTGCCGTTGACATCACCACCGCCGACTATCTGCTGGAGGATATTCCCTGCGGCTTTCCGATCCCCGACGGCAAGGCCGTCGAGGTCGTAGGCGTGCGTTTCCGCCACGCAGGCAAGATCTATTTCTTTGCCCCCGGCAACGACACCTACCGCATCGGCGCGGAGGTACTGGTGGACACCGCCAGAGGCGCCGAGATCGGCGAGATCGTGATGCTGAAGCGCCGCATTGCCGAAAAGGACGTGATCCAACCCCTGCGTTCGGTGCTGCGCCTTGCCACTGCTGAGGACAAGGCCCACGAGCAGGAGAACCGGGCCAAAGAAAAGGAAGCACTGAAGATCTGCGCCGAAAAGATCGCACATCACAAGCTGGATATGCGTCTGGTGGATGCGCAGTACGCCTTTGATAATTCCAAGCTGCTCTTCTATTTCACCTCGGAGGGCCGCGTAGACTTCCGCGAGCTGGTCCGCGACCTTGCCGGTGTTTTCCACACCCGTATCGAGCTGCGCCAGATCGGCATCCGCGATGAATCCCGTCTGATCGGCGGTCTGGGTATGTGCGGCAGACCCTTCTGCTGCTCCACCTTCCTTTCCGATTTCGGCCAGGTCTCGATCAAAATGGCCAAGGAGCAGGGCCTTTCGATCAACACCTCCAAGATCTCGGGCTGCTGCGGCAGACTGATGTGCTGCCTGCGCTACGAGCACGAGACCTATGCCGCAGAGACCAAGCTGACTCCCAAAAAGGACACCCCCGTGCTCACCCCCGACGGTGAGGGTGTTGTGGTGGAGGCCACGCCGCTTGCCGGCACGGTAAAGGTCAGATTGAACGCCACTCCCGAGGAGGCGCCCAAGGTCTATCACCGTGATACGGTAACCGTCTTGCACCCCGGCAAGCCCTGCGAGGGCTGCAAAAAGGCCGCCAACGGGTGCGAAAAAGCCGCCGAAGCGGTCGCCGCTCCCACCCCCGAGGAGGCGCCTGAGGCATGATCTGCCAGATGCCCCAAATTTAATTTTCGACTTTTTTTGCAAAAGGGCTTTCCTTTTTGCTGAAAATGTGCTACAATGAGCTTATGCTCCATGTAGCAAAATAAAAATCTTAATGGAGGTTTGAACCATGGCTTACAAGATTTCCGATGATTGCGTATCCTGCGGCGCTTGCGTAGCAGCTTGCCCCGTTGAGGCCATCTCCGAGGGTGACGGCAAGTTCGTTATCAACGCTGAGACCTGCATCGAGTGCGGTGCTTGCGCCGGCGAGTGCCCTGTTGGTGCTCCCCAGGCTGAGTAATTCGCACAGCAAACATACCGCAAGAAAAAGAAACGCAAAACGGCGCGCCGTTTTGCGTTTCTTTTTTGCAGGCATTGTAATATTTGAAAAAATATGGTAAAATGGATAAAGCACGATAAAAGGAGGCCGTTATGCAGGATATGATGCTTTCCCCCGAGGAGCGAGTGGACGTGGTCAATGAGAACATTCGCCTGATCCAACGCAAAAACGGGCTAACCTTCAGCACCGATGCCTTTCTGCTTTCCGCCTTTTGCCGTCCGCAGCCCAAAGCCCGCGCCGCCGACTTCGGCAGCGGCACGGGTGTGATCGCGCTGCTGCTGGCAGCGCGGCAGACCTTTGCTCACATCACCGCCGTTGAGGCGCAGGAGACCTTTGCCGATATTGCTGCGCGAAACGTGGAGCTTAACGGCTTTTCTCATACCGTTTCGGTGCTTTTTCGTGACGTGCGCACCCTGGCTCCCACCGATTTCGGAGGCGAGCTTGACGTGATCGTGTCCAATCCCCCCTATATGCGCGCAGGGGACGGCGCGGTATCCCCCTATGACGAAAAGCAGATCGCCAGGCATGAGATCCTGGGAACGATCAACGATTTTTGCACCGCTGCCGCCAAATGCCTGAAATACGGCGGTAAGCTTTATACCGTTTGGCGCCCCGACCGCCTGGAATCCTTGATGGCCGCCCTGCGCGCTAACAAATTTGCCCCCAAGCGCATGGTCTTTGTCCACGACTCCGCCGACAAGGAGCCCGCCGTGGTGCTGACCGAGGCGATGCTTGGCGGAAGCGAGGGCATGCACATCCTCCCACCTCTGTTTATGCACGATAAGTCCCCCAACGGGGTAGAAAAAAACCTATCTGAGCGCGCGCAAAGGATCTACGATACAGGTCGGTTTGACTAAGCTCAAGCCCCAGTATATCTCTTGATCCCCTCATAAATGCCGCGCGCGAACAGCTCCGGCTGCTCATTCATCAGCCGCGCATCCCGCGGATTGGTAATAAACCCAAGCTCCAGCAAGGTCGCCGGCATAGCCGTGCGACGCAGCACATAAAGCGATGGTCGCGTGAATACGCCGCGATCAAACAGTCCTGTTTCCTCCTGCAGCGCCGCCAGAATATCAGCAGCAAGCGATGCCGCCGTGCTCGGCTGACTGAAAACAAAAGCCTCGCTGCCGGTGGCCGATGCCTGATCATAAGCGTTGGTATGCAGGCTGATGAAATAATCTGCGCCCCACGCGTTAGCATCCTGCACCCGTGCCGCCAGGCTGGAGGCATTGGAGCTGCCCAGCTGCGTGGTAGCCGTCGGACGGGAAAGCCTTGCCTCAAAGGCAGGGTCGCTGTTGAGCAGCGCGGCCGTCTCCACACCGATACGGAACACGATATCCTGCTCTCGCAGGCCGTTTCCCTCTGCTCCTGCATTGGGATTGAACGGATTATGTCCTTGGTCCAGATAGATCTTGATCGCCAACCTCTCTACCCCCTTCTCTTTGCTATCACCATCTTATGCACCGTCCCCGTGAACGGTGCGGAAAGGAGCTCATATGAGCCATAAAAACGCCTCCGAGGAAAAGAACGCCATTGTTGGCGGCACGCTGTATCTGATCTCCACCCCCATCGGCAACCTTTCCGATCTCTCCGAGCGCGCCATTAAGGTGCTTTCCGAGGTGGATTTCATTGCTGCGGAGGACACCCGTAACACCGGCAAGCTGCTCGCTTGCCTCGGCATTTCGAGGCCAATGGTCTCCTACTATGAGCACAACAAGCGGGAGCGCGGCCCCAAGATCGTGGAGCGCCTGCTTGCAGGTGAGGCCTGCGCTCTTTGCAGCGATGCCGGCACCCCGGCTATCAGCGATCCCGGCGAGGACCTGGTCCGTCTTTGTGCCGAACAGGGGGTGACCGTGACCGCCGTGCCCGGCTGCTGTGCAGCCATCACCGCGCTGACCCTATCGGGCCTTCCCACCGCGCGCTTTTGCTTTGAAGGCTTTTTGCCCGTAGACAAAAAGCCCCGTCGCGAGCGGCTGGAGCAGCTGACCTACAACACCGCCACCATGATCCTCTACGAGGCACCCCACAAGCTCCGCTCCACTCTGGCGGATCTGATCAAGGTGCTTGGAGGCACCCGCCGCATCGCCCTTTGCCGTGAGCTGACCAAGCGCAACGAGGAGATCCTTCGCACCACCCTCGGCGGTGCGGCCGAGCGCTATGAAAGCGAGGAGCCCCGCGGCGAGTACGTGCTGATCATTGAGGGGGGTAGCGAAACAGCACCCCGCAGCGCCGAGACCGCCGAACGGCTGGCACTCTCCCCTGCCGACCACGTGACATATTATGAAAATACGGGGCTTTCCAGAATGGATGCCATCAAGGCCGCCGCCAAGGAGCGCGGCGTCCCCAAAAACGAGCTGTACCGTCAGTTGAACGCCGACAAATAAGAAAAATCCCGCATTTGTCAAATTTTTTCGCAAAAAACCGCACATTTTGTCCATCTTGTCCCGTTTTTTACAGAACTGTCAGATTGACAAAGCCCTTAAACTATGATATAATATCAAATCATATTTATCCATTGAAGGAGATTTACTATGGAAAAGAGACCTGTAGGCGTGATCGGCGCCACCGGCATGGTCGGCCAGCGCTTTCTGACCCTGCTTGCCGAGCATCCTTATTTTGAAGTCAAGGCACTGGCGGCTTCCGCCCGCTCTGCCGGTAAAACCTATAAAGAAGCCGTGGGTGACCGCTGGAAGCTGGATATTCCCATGCCCGAAAAGTTCGCCGATATGAAGGTGATCGACGCCGCCAACATCGACGAGATGAAGCAGCTGTGCAGCATGGTATTCTGCGCAGTGGATATGAAGAAGGAGGACATCCGCGCGCTGGAGGAGGCTTACGCCAAGGCAGAGATCCCGGTGGTCTCCAACAACTCCGCTCACCGCTGGACCCCCGACGTGCCCATGGTGATCCCGGAGATCAACGATGCACACCTTGAGGTCATCAAGGCACAGCGCGAGCGTCTGGGCACCAAGCGCGGCTTTATCGCCGTCAAGCCCAACTGCTCGATCCAGTCCTACGTGCCTATGCTGACCGCTCTGCTGGAGTTTGAGCCCTACGAGGTCGTAGCTACCACCTATCAGGCTATCTCCGGTGCAGGCAAGACCTTTAAGGAATGGCCCGAGATGATCGACAACGTGATCCCCTATATCGGCGGCGAGGAGGAAAAGAGCGAGCAGGAGCCCCTGCGTGTTTGGGGCAAGGTGGTCGACGGCCAGATCGTCAAGGCTGAAGGCATTACCATCACCACCCAGTGCATCCGCGTGCCTGTGACCAACGGCCACACCGCTGCTGTGTTCGTAAAGTTCCGTAAGAACCCCACCAAGGAGCAGATCCTGAAGGCCTGGAAGGAGTTTGCCGGCAAGCCTCAGGCGCTGAAGCTCCCCAACGCCCCCGAGCAGTTCATCACCTACTTTGAGGAGGATAACCGTCCTCAGGCGCGTCTTGACCGCGACATTTATGGCGGCATGGGCGTGACCGCAGGCAGACTGCGCGAGGACAGCGTATATGACTGGAAGTTCGTCGGCCTTTCCCACAACACCCTGCGCGGTGCCGCAGGCGGCGCCGTTCTGATCGCAGAGCTGCTGCACAAGGAAGGCTATTTCGATTGATGAAAATCGAATAGAAAGAGGAAGAAGCTCCCTTTTGCGAAAGGGGGCTCCTTCCTCTTTGTTTTTGCATCCGCAAAAACAAATTCACCATCCACGCCCAAAAGCTTTCGCGCAAAGGACAGGATTTCCCGTACCGTTATGGGGGTTTCGATGAAATGCGGAGCACAATTTCCCCGAAATCAAAACTTTTTTATCCAAAATCGGCTTTACATTCCACACACATATGCTATAATGAGGGTAACACCTGCGAAGGAGGACGACCACATGATCCATTACCCCAATCCGCAATTTGCAAGACCCGATACCCTGCTGCTGGACGGCGAATGGGAGTTCCGCTTTGACGATGCTGCTGCCTATTGGCGCCGCGATTTTTCCAAGGCAGACGCGCTGAAAAACACCATTCGCGTACCCTTCCCCCCTGAAGCACCTCTTTCCGGCATCGGCGACAAGGACTTCCATCACTGCCTGTGGTATGCCAAGAGCTTCACCCTGCCCGAGAGCTTTGTGGGGCGGCGCGTTCTGCTGCGCTTTGGAGCGGTGGACTATCACGCCAAGGTCTATGTGAACGGCACCGAGATCGGGGAGCATTTCGGCGGCTATTCCTCCTTCTGCTTTGACATAACCGACCACATTTTGCCCGAAAATCGCATCACGGTATGCGTTTTTGATGACTGCCGCGACCCCAAGCAGCCCTCGGGCAAGCAATGCGCGCTTTACAATTCCTTCTCTGCCCTCTACACCAGAACCAGCGGTATCTGGCAGTCGGTCTGGCTGGAGGCGTGCGGCGAGGTCTATCTTGACAGCGTGCGTTTCACCACCAAAAAGAGCGGCGACGTTCTTGCCGCCCTCAGCTTCAACAAAAGCGCCGTGGGCTATACCGTTGACCTTGACGTATCCTTTGCAGGCGAGCCGGTGGCACAGCTCAGCGAGACCGTGACCGCCTTTGACCTGCAAAAGAGCTTTCACATTGACGATCCCAAGCTCTGGGGTGCCGGCGAGGGCAATCTGTACGACTGCCGGCTGACACTTCGCAAAAATAGCGCGATTTCCGATACCGTTATGACCTATTTCGGCATTCGCGAGGTGGGCTTTGCAAACAACGTCTTCACGCTGAACGGCAAGCCCCTTTTCCTGCGCACCGTACTGGATCAGGGCTTTTATCGGGAGGGCATCTACGCCGCCCCCGATGATGCGGCGCTGGAAAAGGACATTCATCTGGCTATGGATATGGGCTTTAACGGGGCGCGTCTGCACGAAAAGGTCTTTGATCCCCGTTATCTCTACCACGCCGACCGTCTGGGCTTTCTCACCTTCGGGGAATTCCCCGACATGGGGCTTTCCATCGGAAAGATCGAGGCGCTGGCCTATATGCTGCCCGAATGGCTGGAGGTGCTGAAGCGAGACGTGAACCACCCCTCCATCGTTTGCTGGTGCCCCTTTAACGAGACCTCTACCAACGACTTTTTTGGCAAGGAATTTCAGGATAACCGCGTGATCGAGACCGTCTATCACGTCACCAAGCAGTTTGACCCCACCCGTCCCGTCTTTGACACCAGCGGCAGCATGCACGCCTCGGTCACCGACGTGTACGACGTGCATGACTACACCCAGAATGCGGAAAAATTCAAGGCCCTCTTTACCAAGGGCATCCGTCCTCATATGTACGGCGACGATAACTTCCCCTACAAGGGTCAGCCCTACATGGTCACCGAATTCGGCGGCATCCGCTGGGAGGTGGACGGCGACGGCTCCAACGCGTGGGGCTACGGTCAGGCACCCACCACCGAGCAGGAGTTCCTCACGCGCTTTGAAATGATGGTCTCCACCCTGCTCCAAAATCCCGATTGCACCGGATTTTGCTACACCCAGCTCTATGACGTGGAGCAGGAGAAGAACGGACTGTACACCTATGATCGCGTAGCGAAGTTTGACCCCACTCGCATCAGATCCATCGTCAGCGCCAAGGCTGCGGTGGAGGATTGATGGGATCGACGATATAACGATATAAAGACGATATAAAGAGGAAGGAGCCCCCTTTTCGAGAAAAGGGGGCTCCTTCCTCTCCCATTTTGCCTCCGCAAAAACAAATTCACCATCCACGCCCAAAAGCTTTTAAAGCAAAAAAGCGCCCTAACGGGATGAATTATTTCAACTTTTTCTTTTTCCTTTTGGAGCCACCGCCATTCCAATCGCAGCAATCATAGCAATCACAGCAATCGCAATCGCAACCATCGCCACCGATACAAAAAATAGCGATCAACACCGCAATGCCCACTCCGCCAAACATACCGAAGCCGCCGAAGGAAACATCACGCAAAAGACAGCGCTCGGGCTCATTCACCGTAGCCATACAAACACAAAGATGAAAGCCTGCCACAAGCAACGAAAATAGCGAAAAGGCATAAAATTCACCGCCCCGCCTGACCCAGAACACAATAGCCGTCACGATCGATCCCACAAGCAGGATGGCGCCAACGCCTGCGAAAACGTGCTTGATCTGCGGAAATGCGGTCAAAGCCGCGCAAATGATCAGCATCAAACCCAAAGGCAGCAGCACAGAGGGCAACAAGTCGGGCAGCGCTGACGGTATTCCGCTATAAAGATAATAAGATGATGCAAAGCAGCCCATACCGACTGTATTCAGCAAAAAGCTGATCACATAGCAAACGGCATACATATCTCCGAAACGATGCAACACCAGCGCCAAAACCATCAATAAGATGCCTGCCACGATACCGTTAAACCACTCGCCCAAGAACCGGCAGGCCACCGCAGTTAAAAGCGGAAAGATCACAAAAGAAAGTGCTGTAAACAGCATCACAACGAGCGCCCTGCCTCTGTTTTTTAAAAATGCGATCATGCTATCACCTCTGGATTTCATTATAACCAAAACAGAAGAAATGTCAAGAGTGACCCACAAGAGGAGCAAAAACAAATTCACCTTCTATACTCGAAGCTTTCGGATCGATCAAAACGTACTCGTTACCGCCAAGCTTGGACTCCGTGTGTCATCCTGAGCGGAGGGCGAAGCCCGTAGTCGAAGTTTTGCGAGGTGCAGCGTCAGCAAACGAGCAAAACCAAGGGAGTGTAGCTCGCCAAAGGCGAGGTGGAGCGACCGCAGGGATCTACTAAGGACGACCAATAGCTTTCCCGACAGGTGTTACATCCATTACGCAGCACAAAGAAAGTAACACTTGCTTCAAAGAGCTATCCAAACTCCATACGAGATCCCGCTGCGCGCAAAGCGCTTGCGCTTTTGTCCGCTCGGCAAGCCTCGCCTACCAAAAGTTCGGCTACGGGCTACGCCCTCCGCTCAGGATGACACGCTTATTCCAGGTTTGGCGGTTTTGCGCAGCAAAATGGAGCCCCGATGGGCGACAAGACAAACTTGAGCTGCTTGCCTGCGGCAAGCTGGCTTAGAGATGACACGTTTATCCCAAGTTTGCCAACTTGCATAGCAATATAACACACAAAATGCGCGCAAAAGCCTTACACGTATCACGTTTTTTGTGTAAAGGTTTTCGGTAGAGGGAAATGAATTTGTTTGCCAAGGGCAAACAAAGAGAAGGGAGACCCCCTTTCGCAAAAGGGGGTCTCCCTTCTCTTTCGTCCATCACTTAATATGCACAGACATATGCTGCATACGCTCCATAGCGGCACGGAATACCGTCTTGTCATTTTCGTGCGCAAGGCACTCCTCGGCGCGCTCCAGAGGGATCCATTCCACCTCGGCGATCTCACCCTCCCGCGGCTTGATATCGGGGTTGGTGGTAAAGGCCAGAAAATAGACCACTTCCTTCATCACCCCGGGCGACGGGCTATAGTTGACCGTGGCACGGAAATCCGAGATGATGGCGATACGGGAGGAGGTCTCCTCCATCACTTCCCGCAGCGCGGTGATGTATTCGCTCTCCCCTTCCTCCATATGGCCCTTGGGGAAGGAACGGTTGCCCTTCGCCTTATGGCGGATCATCAGCACAAAATATTGATCTCCCTCGCGGCGCACCACCAGTGCGCCGCAGGATTTTTCATAAACCATTGGAAAACCTCCTTTGCTTGGAACAGAGAATCAGGCAAATCCAAGCGGATTATTGCTTGATCTCCTCCATCACGAAGGCTTCCAGAATATCGCCGATCTTGATATCGTTGAAGCGATCCAGAGCGATACCGCATTCATAGCCGTCTGCCACTTCCTTCACATCATCCTTGAAGCGGCGCAGAGAGCCGATCTTATCCTCAAAGATCACAACGCCGTCACGGACCACACGGATCTGAGAAGCACGGGTGATCTTGCCGTCCTGCACGTAGGAGCCGGCGATAAATCCAACGTTGGGCACGTGAATGGTCTGGCGGACCTCGGCGTGACCCAGCACGACCTCGGTGAACTTGGGCGCCAGCATACCCTTCATTGCGGCGGTGACCTCCTCGATGCACTCGTAAATGACGCGGTAGGTGCGGATATCCACGCCCTGACGGTCAGCGGAGTCGATCGCGGCCTTGTCGGGACGCACATTGAAGCCGACGATGATCGCATTGGATGCGGCAGCCAGCATAACGTCGCCCTCGATAATGCCGCCTGCGGCAGCGTGGATCACGCGGACCTTGACCTCCTCGTTGGTGAGCTTCTCCAGAGATTGCTTCACGGCCTCGGCAGAGCCGACCACGTCGGCCTTGACGATGATGTTCAGCTCCTTCACGCCGTCGGAGATCTGTGCGAACAGATCGTTGAGGTTGGCACGGGCATTGGCCTTGAAGCCCTCCTCCTTCGCCTTGTCGCGACGCTGATCGGCAAGGGTTCTTGCCATACGCTCATCCTCAACAGCGGCAAAGTCGTCGCCCGCCTCGGGAACCTCGGCAAGGCCGATGATCTCAACGGGCACAGAGGGGCCTGCGCTCTTGACGATACGGCCGGTGTGATCCTTCATGCTACGGACACGGCCAACAGCGGTGCCGGCAATAATGATGTCACCGGTGTGCAGCGTACCGTTCTGTACCAGAATGGTCGCCACGGGGCCGCAGCCCTTATCCAGACGGGACTCGATCACAAGGCCCTTGGCGCGGCGGTCGGGGTTGGCCTTCAGCTCCTTCATATCTGCCACGAGAATGACATTCTCCAGCAGATCGTCGATGCCCATACCGGTCAGCGCGGATACGGGCACGCAAATGACATCACCGCCCCACTCCTCGGGCACCAGGCTATAGTTGGTCAGCGCCTGCTTGACCACGTCGGGATTTGCGGTGGGCTTATCCATTTTATTGATGGCAACGATGATATCAATACCTGCTGCCTTGGCGTGATTGATCGCCTCAACGGTCTGAGGCATGATGCCGTCATCGGCGGCCACCACCAGAATAGCAATATCGGTGGACTGAGCACCGCGGGCACGCATCGAGGTAAAGGCCTCGTGACCGGGGGTATCCAGGAAGGTAATATCCCTGCCGCCTGCCTTCACACGGTAAGCGCCGATGTGCTGGGTAATGCCGCCTGCCTCACCCGCAGTCACATGAGTGTGACGGATAGCATCCAGCAGCGAGGTCTTGCCGTGGTCAACGTGGCCCATCACGCAAACGACGGGTGCGCGCTCGACAAGGTTCTCCTCGGCATCCTCGGCCTCATCAAAGAGCTTCTCCTCAATGCTGACCACGACCTCCTTGGTCGCCTCAACACCAAGCTCGGTAGCAATAAGATATGCGGTGTCAAAGTCGATGGTCTGGTTCAAGGTGACCATCATACCCATCATCATCAGCTGCTTGACCACCTGCGCAGGGGCGATCTTCATACGGGATGCGAATTCGCTGACGGTGATCTCCTCGGGCAGCACCACAGAGTTGGCCTGCTTGGTAACGGGTGCGGAGCTCTTGCCGCCCTTCCCCTTCTTACCGGCGGTCATGGCGTGGGTACCGACCTGCTGCTTCTTCAAGCGCTGGTTGCCACCGCGCGCATCGCGCACGGCATCCGGCACAAAGGTATCCAGACGCTCGTCGTACTTGGAAAGGTCAACGCTGGAGCCGCGCATATCCACCACACGGGTGCCACGCGCCTTCTGGCTGTTATCGGTGCCCTTAGGGGTCTGGCCACGGACGATAGCCTGCACCTGGAAATGCTCGCGGGGTGCGCGGCCGCCCTCATCCTTGTCGCGGTTGAAGCTATTGTTGCCGCCACCGTTGCGGTTGCGGTCATTCTGCATACGGGGCTGCTGATCGCGGCCGCCAAAGGCCGGCTTGCTGCCACCGAAGGGATTGCCGAAGCGATCGCCGTTGCGGTCAGCAGGTCTGCCGCTCTGCGCGGTAGCGGGAGCAGCGGGGCGCGCGCCGAAGCGGTCACCGGCAGGACGGTCGCCTGCGGGACGATTACCGGGGGCAGGACGCTGCGCGTTGCTGCCGGCAGCGGGGCGCTGCATGGTAGCCATCAGATTCTGGGGAATGTTGTAGGTGCGGGGGGCAGCAGGCTTTGCCGCAGTAGCGGGCTTTGCCTCCGCGGGCTTGGTTGCGGCAGCGGGGGCGGAGGTTGCCTCTGCTGCAGGCTTCTGGGCAGCTTCCTTCTGCGGTGCGGACTCCACCTCGGGCTCTGCCTTCTTCTCTTCCTTCTTTTCTACGGGTGCTGCAGCCTCGGTGACCTTCTTTTCGGTCTCCTTGGGCGCCTTCTTTGCAGGCTCTGCCTTTACCTCGGGCGTTTTGGGTGCACTCTCCTTGACAGGTGCCGGTGCGGCAACTGCCTCCTCTTCCTTCTTTTCGGGTGCTGCCTCCACGGGTGCCTTCTTCGCAGGCGCCTTGGTGGGAATATAGGTATCACCAAAAAGATAATCGTCGATGCCGCTGACCTGCTTGCTTCTGGTCAAAAGCTCGAAAACAACATTGAATTCCTCGGGAGTGAGAGTTTTCTGCGTGGTCTTGCACTCCATTCCACGGGCAGTCATCAGCTCGGTGATATCCTTGCTCTTGATGCCGAGATCCTTTGCGAGTTGTGTAATTTTAAACGCCATGTTTCCTCCTGTATCGCTCCGGCGGTCCGCGCCGAAGGCTTCAAAGTGTAAGTTTACTTCCCATCCACACCAGATGTGATCTTATGCAAATTGTGCGGCAATTGCCCCTGCCAGCTCGGGATCGGTGATGCCAACGGCCGCCACCGTGCCATCGCGCTTGCCAACGGCCAGCGCCAGTCGCGCACCGTCAGCGGTCAGCGCGTGCAGGGGCACGTGATAATAAGCGGTGCGGTCGGCGATCCGCTTTGCGGTATTGGCAGAGGCATCGGATGCCAGCAATACCAGCAGCGGCGTTTTGCCTGCAGCCCCCTTTTGCAGGGCGGCGCAGATCAGAGGAACGCCCACCGTGATCCGCCTTGCTCTTGCGGCAAAGCCCAGCAGACGTATCGCCTTTTCCTCATTGCTCTGCATGAAACTGCTCCTCCAGCGCGGCATAGACCTCATCCGGGATCTCACATTCCAGATTTCTGGCAAGGCTACGCTTGCGTTGTGCCAGCTTCAGGCAAGCAAGCTTCTTACAAATATATGCGCCTCTGCCGGATTTCTTTCCTGTAAAATCCAGCGAGACGACCCCCTCGGGCGAACGTACCACACGCAGGAGCTCCACCTTAGGGCGATGCTCACCGCAGCCGAGGCACTGGCGCTCGGGGATCTTCTTTTTTCGTTGTTCCATCTTATTTTCTCTACCCGTTAGGGGGCTTATTCGGCCTTAATGTCGATCTTGTAGCCGGTCAGTCTGGCAGCCAGGCGAGCGTTCAGACCCTCACGGCCAATAGCCAGAGACAGCTGATCGGGATCCACCAGCACGCGGCAAGCGCGGTCGCCGGTCATCTCCACGGAGATCACGCGAGCGGGGGAAAGAGCGGCTGCAATGAACTGCTCAGGCTCCTCGCTGTAGTTGATGATATCGATCTTCTCACCGCGCAGCTCGTCAACGATACCGGCAATACGCATACCGCGGTTACCGATACAAGCACCGACGGGATCGACGTCAGCATCACGAGAGAACACAGCCACCTTGCTGCGCACGCCTGCCTCGCGGGAAACGCCCTTGATCATCACAACGCCGTCGGCGATCTCGGGAACCTCCAGCTCGAACAGTCTGCGCACCAGACCGGCATGGGTACGGGAAAGAGTGACCAGAGGCCCTCTTGCCTCCTTGTTGACCTCCATCACAAACACCTTGACGCGATCGCCCACGTAAAACTCCTCGCCGGGGATCTGCTCGTCGTGCAGCAGCACGGCGCGACCGGTATCGGTCTCCAGCACGACGTTGCCGTTCACGGGGTCGATCTTGCTCACGGTAGCGGTGATGATCTCATCACGCTGGCTCTCGTACTTATCCTGCTGCACCTTGCGCTCACCCTCGCGGATGCTCTGGATGATCACAGACTTGGCCGCAGCAGCGGACAGGCGGCGGAAATTTTCGGGCTTGACCCGGATCTCGACCAGCTGGCCCAGCTTGAAGCGCTTATTGTGCGATCTTGCCTCCTCCAGCGTGATCTCCAGCTCGGGATCGGTCACAGTCTCGACAACAGTCATCTGCTGATAAACGCGGATGTCGTCCTTTTCCAGATTGAATTCGATGCGCACGTTGGCGCCTGCGCCGTATTCCTTGTGATAAGCGGAAACAAGTGCGTTCTCGATCCGCTCGATCATATACTCCTTCGGAATGCCCTTCTCTTTCTCAAGAAGCTCCAGCGCATTTACAAACGATTCCTTACTGCTTTTGGTTGCCATGGCTAAATCCTTTCCTACAAACCTTTATGTGTTCTTATTTTGCTTCAAAAAACGAATACGGTACGCATTTTTGCGATCGCGGAGCGCGGCAGTGTGCGTACTGCGCCGTCGATCTCCAGCAGAAGCTCCTCGCTGCCATTGCGGCCGGCCAGAATGCCCTCCATGCTCTTTTTACCCTCGAACGGGGCAAAAAAACGCACCTCGATCTGCTCACCGATGCAGGCATCAATATGCGCATCCGTGCGCAGCTCACGCTCGATGCCGGGGGAGCTGACCTCCAGATCGTACGCGGTGTCGATGGGGTCCATCTCGTCCAAAACGGGGTCGATGGCGCGATGCATCCGTTCGCAATCCTCAATAGTGATACCGTCCTCATGATCGATGGTCACACGCAGGATCCTGCGCGCCCCCTCCTTGACGAATTCTACGTCCCAGATCAGAAGCCCCAGCTCATCTGCGGTGGGCTGGATGCCCTGCCATACGGTCTCTGCAATGTTTTTTGCACCGGCCATTGCGCTTCTCCTTTCGGCTTGTTCCGCGCCCATCAAAAACACCGTTTCGGTATATTTTTTGTGGGCAAGAAAGAGGAGCAGGCTTTATCTCGCCTGCTCCACACTTTTCATATACCGCATGCATTATAACACAACTTTTGCCTTTTTTCAAGGGGGAAATACAATTTTTTTAAAAAATGACGTTTTTTCCGTATTTTGCAGGTAAAAAAATGATTTTGCCGTCAATTTTCACAATTCCTTCAATTAATGTGTTTACAATCATCAAATTGTATGATATAATATTAAAATAGTATAATGGATAAGAATATCTGTGCGCGCAATCAGAATTTATTTTGAAGCGTTGCTGCGCACGCAGCATTTTTCCCAAAGGAGTATTTCATGGAACAATCCCTCAACCCGAATACCGCGCGAAATGCGTGGAAAGGATCCCTCCGCGCCCCTGCAACGGGTCAGACCGCGCTGGTGGCGGCGATCTTCTTCCTTTCCTGCCTGGCGCTGCCATTATCCGATGTGTGGCTGATCTCACGCCTGTTTCCGGTGGTCTGCATCGTGTATTGCTATCTGCTGCTGCACCGACTGCGCAGCCTGCTCTACTACGCGCTGCCCGCCTTTGCTGTCTATCTGCTCAGTGCCTACATCCCTACCCTGCAGGATCCGATGACCCTTGTCTCCGCCTTTTTGGCGATCCTGGTGGGCGGTAGCTGCGGCGCCTTTCTGCTGGCGCACGGCAGCACGCGCCGGCTCATCCTGCCTCTGCTGCTGCCTCTTCTGGCCTATGCTCCGGCGGCGCTGCTGAGCCGCGATCCGCTGCAGGGCCTGCTGGTACTGCTGCCCTTGACCGTTGCAGTAGCGGCCGCGTTCTGTCTGCGTCGTCTGACCGACCGCCCCACCTCCACCGCAGTGATCGCCGCCACGCTGGCGATCTCGCTGGCCGTTGCCGCCGTTATCACCCTGGCCGCTATGCACGCGAGATC
>SVQY01000075.1 GCA_015065135.1 Oscillospiraceae bacterium | reverse complement strand
CAGCAGCTCGGGAGAAACGTGCACATCGGCAGGCTCGGTGGCGGCACCTGCAGCCTTCATCATCTTCATCAGAGCCTCATCGGTGGGCAGGACCTCCTTGATGATCTGACGGACCTGGGGCCAGATGGCCTTCAGACGGGCGGGATCCACCTTATCCATAATAGAGGGCTGGTTCAGCTTCATCAGCTCGGCGTGCTGGGTCTCATCAAAGGCAGCCTTCACGTCATCCCAATCGGTGATCTCCACCACGGGATCAATATCGGTCACACGGTCGGCAATGTTGTGATAGATGCGGTTGATCAGCACGGTGGCAACGCCAACCTTTTTGCCGTGGAACTCGGGCCAGATGCCGCGCGCCAGCTTGTAGCACTCCAGATAGTGAGATACCACGTGCTCGGCACCGGATGCAGGACGAGAGCTCTTGGCCAGCTTCATACCGAGACCGGAAAGGATCAGGCCCTCCATAATGGAGCCCGCAGCCTCCTCATCCTCGCCGGAGACCTTGTCTGCAAGGTCCACGACCTTCTGTACACCCTGCATGGTAATATCAGCAACAGCGGGGCAATAATACTCATCGATGAGCAGGTTGGCAATGCGCCAGTCGGCGATACCGATGTACTTGGCGACCATATCGCCAAAGCCTGCAGCCTTCAGCTCCAGGGGAGCCTTTGCCAGGATCTTGGTATCAGCCAGGATCACAGAGGGCTGCTCGACGAAGAAGGAATTCTTGAAGTTGTTCTCGATAATGGGAGCGGTATCCGAAGCAAAGCCGTCCATAGAGGGAGCGGTAGCAAAGATGCAGAACTTCTTGCCGGTGCGGAAGGACGCCACACGGCAGATATCGTTGATAGAGCCGGTACCGACGGCAATGATACCATCCACGTCAGCGGTCAGCGCCTCGACCTCGCGAACCTGCTCGATCTTGGCGTACATCATGTTGGAGTAGATCAGCTTCTTTACATCAAAGCCGGCCTCGGTGAGGCTCTCCAGCACGCCATCGGCGGCCTTGATCGCGTTATCATCAGAGACCACCAGTACCTTCTTGGGGAAGTTCTCCTCGCAAAGGATCTTGCCGGTCTTAGCCGTCAGACCGCTTTCGATCTCAACGCGCTCGGTTACAAAGGTATGCTGCTTACCGCAGGGGCAGTTTTCAAGCGAATGCAGAATTTTTTTCAAATCCATGAGTAAAAACCTCTCATTTCATAAATTTTCATCACCTTATATTATAACTCTTTATATATCAAATGTCAAGGTGATAATGGGAACTGCCGGCAAATTCCGGCTTTTTTTCGCTTTTCCTTGCTTTTTTGCCGGAATACTGCTATAATGAATGCAATCTGAGACCGAAAGGATGACGCATATGAAATTTGATCTGCGCGATGCCGCAAGCAAGCGGCTGCTGCTGGTTGCCCACAGAGGTATCTGGGGTGGCAATATCCCCTGCAACACCATTCCCGCCTACAAGACCGCGCTGGCGCAGGGTGCCGATATGATCGAGATCGACGTGGATCGCACCGCGGACGGCAAGCTGATCGTGTTTCATCCCGGCATGGAGCGCGCCTTTCTCGGCTTCAACGATAGCCTGCGCCGCCATAATTGGGATTTTGTAAAACAGCTGCGGTATCAGAATATCGATAATGTACCCACCCAATTCGGTATCGAAACGCTGGATGACGTGCTGGAGGAGTTCAAGGGCAAGTGCTTTATCAACGTGGATAAATTCTGGGAAAGGCCCAAAGAGATTTCTGACGTGATCCGCTCCCACGGCATGACCGATCAGGTGCTGGTCAAGACCGGTGTACAGGACAAATACCTGGATATCGTAGAGGAATTCTGCGCCGATATGCCCTATATGGCCATCGTTAAGAGCGAGACGGAGATCGCCGTTGCCAGGAAGCGCAAGATCAATTACGTAGGCACCGAGGTGCTTTTTGAAAAGGACACCGATCCCCTCGCCTCTCCCGAATTCATCGAGGCGCAGCATCTGCAGGATCTGCTGGTCTGGTGTAACACTATTGTGTATAACTACCGTCGGGTGCTCTCAGGCGGCCATAACGATGACACCGCTGTGCTGGGCGATCCCGAAAAGGGCTGGGGCTGGGTAGCAGATCGGGGCTTTGACCTGATCCAGACCGACCGCGTGCTGGAGCTGGCGCTCTTCCTGGAAAAGACCGGGCGCCGCCCGAGGTGATCCCATGCTGAAAAAGGTCAGAGTTCAGATCGTCACCGATCGCTTTGAGGCAAAGGGCTCTCTTTATGAGACCCCTGCGGGGAAGCTGCTCCCTACCCCCTTGCAGGATATGCCTGCCAAGGAGGACATTGAGCATATGGAGATGACAGTAGAAGCAAGCTATCACGACGATGGCGACCGCGTTTGCATCCGCTACAAGGAAAGCGAGCTTTCCGGCATGGAGGGCTCGGTCACGTCGGTCTCCTTCAGAAAAAGCGAACCCGCACTGATCTCCATGCTGCGGGACGGCAGTGTCAAGACTGCCCTTGTGTTCGAGCCTGCCGCACGGCACCTTTGCGTGTATCAAACGCAGATCATGCCCTTTGAGGTCTGCATCTACACCCGCTCGGTCAAAAACTGCATCGAGGAGAACGGCACACTGGAAATGGACTACACCGTAGAGCTGCGAGGTGCCCAGGCCGAGCATACCGCATTTTCCATGCGCGTGCTGCCCGTTTTTGACAAGCCCATCTCAAAATAAACGCGATTTTTCTATACCGTATCACGATTTTTTAAAAAAACACCGTTGACCATGGTCAACGGTGTTTTGCGTCATACGGTAAATTCCATACGCCTGATCACGTGATTCTGATAGACGGTATCCAGCTCGGTGAAGTAGCCGCTCCAGCCCCAGACACGCACGATCAGGTTGGGATAATTCTCCGGATGCGCTTGCGCATCCAAAAGCCTGTCGCGGTTGATGGCATTGATCTGGATCTGGTGACCGCCAAGGTCAATATAGCTCTTGATGAGCTGCGCTACCTTTTTTTCTCCCTCGTCGTTGCGGAACACGGTATCGTGGATCTCGATGGTAAAGGGGCCACCGTTGCAGATCTTGCGCAGATCAAACTTGGTAAAGGAGAGAATATTGGAAAGCGGCCCCTGCAGCCTTGCATCGGGGGAGGGTGAATAGCTGGAGGCAAAGGGAGTGCCCGCTCTTCTGCCGTCAGCGGTGGCACCTACCTTGGCAGCGTGGGTAATGTAGGTCATGGCGCTGCCCGTTCCCGCGCGATAAATGCCGCCGCGGTCGTTGGGCTTGCCGTTGAGGTAAGAGGAAAAGCGCTCCATCAGCCAGCAGCCGAGCATATCGGCACGGTCGTCGTTGTTGCCCATCTTGGGACAATCCAGCAGCCAACGGTGCAGATCCTCATAGCCTACAAAATCTGCCTCCAGGGCAGCAAGCAGCTCCTCCTTGGTGCAGTACTGCTGCTCATAGATACAAGCGCGAATGGCGGCAAGCGCATCGGCAGCGGTGGACATACCCGAGCCGTGGAAGCCGTAATTGTTGTATTTGGCACCGCCCCGCTGCAAAGTCCTGCCCCGCTCAATGGTAGGTTGAAGGAAGGAGGACAGCAAAATTTCGGGTGAATAGGGTCTGTTCTCATTGCAATGGTCGATCATGCGGTCGCATTCCCGATCCATTTCCCGACCAACTGCCTCCAGAAACGTTTCAAAGCTATCGGATGTAAGTAGGTGTGACTTGGTGGCGCGCTCGATCACCTTGGGATAATCGAAGGAGTTACGGTTGGGGATGTCAGCGCCGTTTCCGCTGACGATAAACTCCCAGCAGGCCGCCATAGCATAATCCCGTGCATCCTCCGGATCGTAGCCGAGGGAGGTCAGGAACGGGATAGCAATATCGTCGTTGCTGTATTGAGGGAAGCCCAGCCCCTGCTTGGTAAGGCGCGTGCCCCGCTCATAGAGAGAAAGCGGCGTGCCTTTGTTCACGCGCAGATTGATCTTGGGGTCGATCAGCGCCAGCTCCTCGGAAGCCTGCAAGCAGATCTCGGAAAGCGCACCGAACACCTCGTTCCCCGCTCTGTCACAGCCACCCAGCACAAGACTCTGACCGTTATCTCCCTTCTGAATGCCAATATACAGGTCGCTGTCAAAATTCATGGCAATGAAGAACAGCTCGGTCTGCTCCAGGATCTCCGCCTCGGTAACACCTGCTGCCAAAGACATTTCGTAGTAGGGCTTCATATAGCAGTCAAACCGCCCGAGGGGCAGATGTACGCAGCGGTTCAGGCGCAGAATGTAGGAAAGAAAGCGCAGCGTGATCAGCGCCTCGTAATAGCTTCTTGCGCCGTGGCGCGGCACCTGCAAAAGCGCGTCCGCAAGGCGCAAATTCCCCGCCTCGCACGCCGCCTTTTCGTACATATCCACCAAGCCGAACGCCGCCTCATAGCAGGTACGAATGCCGTCGTAGTAGGAGATCGCCTCCGCATCGGCGGTGGCACGGCGTGCATCCGCATCCGCCAAAATGCCGCAAAGGCCCTTAGAAAGCACCGTTTCATAGTCGATGACCACGTTGCCGAAGCGCCCCTTGCAAAGGGCGCCCGTGCAGTATCGGTTGAAGCCAAAGATATCCTCCCCGTGAAACACGGGCTCCTTCTCACACGCACAGGCGTAGGCAAAGCGCGCGGCATCCCCGGCTTCGGTATACCGATCCCATTGCTGCTCCGCCAGCTCGGGATCCATAGGGGGCGACACGCGACGTGCACGGTAGGTACGATCGTTCAATAACTTCAGTTGGCGTTTGACCAGCTCTGTCATAGCAAACCTCACATTTTCTTGGCACGTATGCCATGTTTTTCGAAAATTTCAAGATGTAGCTCCACTACGCGATCCTCGTCAAAGCCCGGCTCGAAGGGACGCAGCAGCCCTGCGTATTTGCTACCCGCCATGCGGTTATAGGGGAGCAGCTCTACGCGATCTACCCCCTGCTCTTTTACAAAGGCGGCAATGGCGGAAAGGTTTTCTGTGGTATCGGTCACACCGGGGATCAAGGGAATACGGGTCACAAATTCCTTGCCCGATGCCGCTAAGGCACGGTAGTTTTCCAGAATGCGCCCATTATCCGTGCCGCAATAACGGCGATGCAGGGCAGGATCCATCAGCTTCAGATCGTATAATACATAATCGCAAAGGGTAAGCGCCTCGGCAAACCGCTCGGGGGCGGTATAGCCGCAGGTCTGAATGGCGGTATGCACCTCGCCCTTCAGCGCCGAAAGACAGGCACGTAAGAATTCAAATTGTGCGAAGGGCTCACCGCCCGAAAAGGTCACGCCGCCCCCCGTGCTTTGCAGGATGCGCCCGTTGGCGCGGATCCGCGCGCAAAGCGCCTCCACGGTAAGATCCTCGCCGCACCGCCGCACCAGACGACGGGGACAAGCCTCAACCGAGGCGGCGGTCAGATGCAGAGCACCGCGCGCATCCCGCTCTCCCGCCCGCAGGCAAGCACCACAGGAAAGGCAGCCGTTAGGGCTGCGCACGTATTCCACCTCGGCACGTTGGCTTTCGGGATTGTGACACCAGGAGCAACGCAGAGGGCATCCCTTGAGAAAAACGGTCATCCGAATGCCCGGCCCGTCAAAGGTTGCAAATTCCTCAATGGAAAATATTCTGCCGGTCATACTGTCACCCCCTTTTTCTCTTTCTGCTTTTATTGTAGCGAAAAAGCCTTGACTTTACAAGCACTTTATTATAAAATAATAGACAAAAGTTATCTTTTTGAAAGGAGCCTATATGTTTTCGCATCAGTTTTGTAACTCTATCGGTGACGATCTGTACAACGGTTATTGGTATCGAAACACGTGTTGGCCCCTTCACTTTCATCGCAGCTATGAATTCGTTTGGGTCACGGCAGGCACTTTGCAAGCCTCTGTTGCGGACAAAGTTTATCTTTTAAATGCAGGAGAAGGATTGTTCATCCTGCCCTATCAGATGCACTCCTACACCTCCGCGCAGGACACCGAATTTTTTGTGGCGGTCTTTGCGGGAGGGCATATCGGGAAGTTCGTTTCTGCCACCGCGGGCAAGGAGCCCGTCGATGCCCGCTTTTCCCTTTCCCCTTCCCTGCAGGCATACTTGCGCGAGCAAATGGTGCCGA
>SVQY01000020.1 GCA_015065135.1 Oscillospiraceae bacterium | reverse complement strand
GAGGCGGGGAGAGCATCAGACGTGTGATGCACAGCAGCTGGCGTTGGCCTTGGGAAAGGGAACCGCCATCCTCGCCGATGTGGGTGTTGTAGCCGTCGGGCAGGCGCTTGATAAAGCTATGGGCGTGAGCGGCCTTGGCGGCGGCGATGATCTCCTCATCGGTGGCGTCCGGCTTACCAAAGGCAATGTTGTCACGAATGGTGCCGCGACGAAGCCATGTTTCCTGCAGCACCATGCCGAGGGAGGCACGCAGGCTCTTGCGAGTCATATCCCGGATGTCGGTGCCGTCGATGAGGATAGCTCCTTCATTTACATCATAAAAGCGCATGAGCAGATTGATCACCGTGGTCTTGCCGCAGCCGGTGGGGCCGACGATGGCGATCTGCTGGCCGGGCTGGACGGTCAGATTCATATTTTGGATCAAGGGGCGATCGGGGGAATAGGAGAAGGATACATTGCAAAACTCGACCTTGCCTTTCGGAGCAGTCAGAATAGCTGCATCCTCTTTGTCGGATATTTCCACTTTTGCGTCCAGCACCTCAAGGATTCGCGCCGCGCAGGCAAGCGCGCCCTGCAGCTCGGTCACCACGCCGGAAATCTCATTGAAGGGCTTGGTGTATTGGTTGGCGTAGGCAAGGAAGGTGGAAAGCATGCCAATGCTGAGTGCTGAGCCTGAAGAGCCGATCACGACCAGGGCACCGACCAAAGCGACACCTGTGTAAACGAGGCTGTTGACAAAGCGGGTGGAGGGGTTGGTGATAGAGGAGAAGAAGGTCGCCTGCAGCGAGGCCTTTTGCAGCTGCCCGTTTAGATCGTCAAAGCGTTCCAGCAGCTCATCCTCCTGCGAAAAAGCGACCACGACCTTGTGAGAGCCGATGGCTTCCTCCATTAAAGCGGTCTGCTTGCCGCGGATCTCGGATTGCAGCTTGAACATACTGTGGGTGCGCTTGGCAATGAAGGCTGCTACGAAGAGAGAAAGCGGTGTGACCAGAATGACCACAAGGGTGATGCCGGGATGAATGACCAGCATAAAGGTCACGGTGCCGAGAATGGTCAGAACGCCGGTGAAAAGCTGAGTGAAGCCGAGCAGCAGACCGTCAGAGAACTGATCCACGTCGGCGATCAGTCGGCTGACGATATCACCTGTTTTGTGGGTGTCCAGATAGGAAAGAGGGAGCTTTTGCAGATGGCGGAAGGCGTCGTTTCGGATGTTGCGTACGATGCCGAAGGTCATTTTGTTGTTGCACACGTTCATCAGCCATTGGAAAAGTGCGGTAGCACAGATAATGATCACCGCTTGCACAAAAAGTGCCCCAATGGTATCAAAATTTACGTTATTTGGCCCGATGATACAGTCGATCGCTTCACCGATCAGAACGGGGAGATAGAGGGTCAGCACCACCGAGGCAAAGGCGAGCAGTAGCGAGAGAAACAGATAGATGCGGTATCCCTTCAGATAGGTGAGAACGCGTTTCAGAGTGCCACGGGGGGCACGAGCTTTTTTGCTCATTCTGCCGTCACCTCCTTGAATTGGGAGTCGTAGATCTCACGGTAAACGGCGCAGCGCTCAAGTAGCTCGTCATGGGTACCTTGATCCGCGATCCGACCATCGTCCAGGACAAGGATCAGATCCGCCTCTTTGATGGATGCGGTGCGCTGAGACACAATGAATGTGGTGGGGTGGTGATCCAGCGCAGCGATGGAGCGGCGCAGGGCGGCGTCGGTGGTGAAGTCAAGGGCGGAGGAGCTATCGTCCAGGATCAGGATCTTGGGGCGACGCACCAGTGCGCGAGCGATGGTCAAGCGTTGGCGCTGACCGCCGGAAAGATTTCGGCCACCCTGCTCGAGCACGAAATCAAGGCCTCCCTTTTTGGCTTTTACAAAATCGGCGGCTTGTGCGTCGGCAAGGGCGCGGAATAGCTCCTCGTCGGTTGCGTTGGCACGCCCCCACTGCAGATTTTCACGAATGGTGCCTGCAAAAAGCTCTGCCTTTTGCGGCACGATGCCGATCTGCTCGCGCAGGGCTTCGGGATCACCATATTCCTTTACGTTGTGGCCGTCTACCAGAATGCTGCCGCTACTGGCATCATAAAAGCGTGGGATGAGATTGACCAATGAGCTTTTGCCCGAGCCGGTGCCGCCGATGATGCCGACGGTGCTGCCGGCAGGGGCGTGAAAGCTGATCTCCTCCAGTACGGTATCGCTGCTTTTGTGATAAGAGAGAGAAACATTTTCAAAGGTCACGTTGCCGTTTTTGACGAGAATTTGATTGGCATTTGAAATGTCGGATTTTGTCATACCTTGCGGCGTTTCAAACACCTCGTTGATGCGCATCGCAGAGGCACACGCCTTGGTGATCAGGATAATGAAATTCGCTAATTTGATCAGTTCTACCAGGATCTGAGACATATAGTTGTAAAGGGCGACCACGTCTCCGGTCTCCAGATTGCCGAGATTGACCTGCACACCGCCGCGATAGATGATCACTAAAATGGAAAGATTGATGATCACGTAGGTCAAGGGATTGAGCAGGGCGGAAAAGCGGCCGGTAAAGCGCTGCAGCTTGGTCAGCGCTTGGTTGGCATCCGCAAACTCGCGGACCGACTCCTCCTCGCGGACGAAGGCGCGCACCACACGGGCACCGGTCAGATTTTCACGGGTCAGCCCCAACACGCGGTCCAGCTTGCCCTGTACCTTGCGGAACATAGGGATGCTGATGAGCATGATGCCGAAGATGACCACCGACAGAGCAGGGATGGTGACTACAAAGGTCAGCGCCGCATTGGCAGAAACGGTAAATGCCATGATCATAGCGCCGAATACAATGAAGGGAGAGCGCAAAAAGAGGCGAAGCACCAGATTGACGGTATTTTGGATCTGATTGACATCAGCTGTGGTGCGGGAGAGCAGGGTAGCGGTGCCGATGCGATCGGTCTCGGCGTAGGAAAGCTTGCCGATGTGTGCAAAGAGCGCGTGGCGCATGCCTGCGGCCATGCCGACAGCCGCTTTGGCGGAAAAATACTGCGCGGTGATCGAGCAGACGAGTCCGACCACACCGAGCGCTACCATAATGCCGCATCGCTGCCAGATGAAAGCTGTATCGCCGTTTTTGATGCCGACATCGATGATGTCTGCCACCACCAGTGGGATAAACAGCTCAAACAGTGCCTCCAGCATTTTGAAAAGAGGGCCGAGAACGGCTTGTACGCGGTATGGCTTCAGAAAACGAAGAAGCTTGCGCATATGAGGGCAACACCTCCATATCTTGAACAAATATACAACTATTATAGCACATATAGATGTTTTTGGCAATAGATTGGCAAAATATGAATACTAAATTTCCTGTAAAGGGCTTGATTTTTCGGCAAAAGGGAGTATAATAAAGAGGAATAGTTTCAAAAGCCGCCCTCGGGCGGCGGAAAGGTTATGAAAATGGCTGAGAATTGTACCCATGACTGCTCCAACTGCTCGGCAGGCGACTGCGCCTCCCGTAACGCGATCCAATTTGAGCAGCCCCATGCAAAAAGTAAGATCAAGCACACCCTCGCCGTGGTGAGCGGTAAGGGCGGTGTCGGTAAATCCATCGTGACCTCCATGCTGGCCGTAGCGCTTTCCAAGAAGGGCTATCGTGTGGGCATTCTGGACGCGGATATTACCGGTCCCTCCATCCCCAAGGCATTTGGCGTGGTGGATCCCGTGGAGGGGGATGAGAACGGTCTGTATCCTCCCAAGAGCGATAACGGCATTGATATCATGTCCCTCAATCTGATGCTGCAGGACGAGACCAGCCCCGTGATCTGGCGCGGCCCCGTTATTGCAGGTACTGTTAAGCAGTTTTATACCGATGTGATCTGGGATGATCTGGACTATCTGCTCATCGACTGCCCTCCCGGCACCGGTGACGTGCCGCTGACCATCTTCCAGTCTATTAAGCTGGATGGCATCGTGATCGTCAGCAGCCCTCAGGACCTGGTGGCTATGATCGTTTCCAAGGCGGCAAACATGGCGGATATGATGAAGATCCCCGTGCTCGGTCTTGTGGAAAATATGAGCTACGTGAAGTGCCCCGATTGCGGCAAGGAGATCCGCATTTTCGGTGATAGTCACATCGAGGAGGTAGCCAAAAAGTTTGGTTATCCCGTGCTTGCCCGCATTCCGATCGATCCCGCTCTTGCCGCGCTGGTGGATGCAGGTCGCATCGAGCATCTGGAGGAAAATCCCCTCGCAGAGGCGGTAGACACTTTGGAGAAAACCCTGAAATAAGCCGAAAAACTGCGCCGTACCGTGAATTTTGACCGCTTTGAGTCAAAGAATTCCTCACGGTACGGCTTTTTATTTGCTGAGAGAGAGCATTTTTTCAAGAGCACTTGCAAATTTTTTGGTTTTAGTGTATGATATAATATATCTTTAATTTTTTGAAAGGAGCGAAAAATGCAACCGATCATCAGGGAGATCGGTGGTGCAAAGCTTTTTTGCATTCCCACCGACAAGTTCAAAAGCGAGTATTTTTCGCTTCGTTTTGCCCTTGAACTGAATGAGGCGAATAATCATCTGACCACTATGCTGCTGCCCGTACTCAGCAGAGGAACTGTCACGCATCCCAACCTTCTTTCTATCAACCGATATCTGGATGAGTTGTATTCCACCACGGTCAGTACTCCCAATAAACGGATGGGCGATATGCGATGCATCGGTGTTTCGGCGGATTTCTTGGGGAGCAGATATGTGGATGGCGGAAGTATCCTGCCGCAGGTGATTGATACGGTGGCAGAGATCGTTTACAGACCTCGTCTGGATAACGGTTGCTTTTGCCCCGAGTACGTTGAGATCGAAAAAAATACGCTGTGCGACTCCATTCGCGCGTCGGTCAATAATCCGCGCGGCTATGCTTCTCACAGATGCCGTCAGATGCTTTGTGAGGGGGAGCCCTTTGCGCTGAGCCTGATCGATAAGGAGGCGGTGGTCAGAGCGATTACCCCCGAGAAGCTTTACGAACACTATCGCTTTCTGTTGGAGAACGCGACCCCCATCTTTTGCTATGTTGGCAGTACGTCTGCTGATGAGGTCGCCGCCATGATTACAAACGCCTTTCCCACTTTTCACGGTAGAAATGCGCCTTACCGCGCCGAGATCAAGCGCGTGATGGGAGCGCCGAAAAGAGCAGAAGAAGCGATGCCCTTTTGTCAGGGCAATCTTGCTATCGGACTTCGCACCGATATTTCGGCGGTCGATTCTGAAGCGCCCGCCTTGCTGGTGCTCAACGAGCTGTTCGGCGGCTCTCCTGCCTCCAAGCTCTTTTTGAACGTGCGCGAAAAGCGCAGTCTATGCTATTCCTGCAGCTCTCAAGCGCATCTGTTCAAGGGATTGATGTTCGTGCGGGCGGGAATGAAGCCGGAAAATCGCAGTATCGCCGAGGAGGCGATACTGACCGAGCTGGATGCTGTCAAGAGAGGAGAGATCTCTGACATCGAGCTGGAGGCTGCCAAGCGTTCCTTGGATCATATGTGCCGTCAGGTACAGGATAATCCCGCTGCGATCTCCGCCTTCTATCTTGGACGTGACATGATCGGTAAAAACGAGAGCCCGGAGGATTTCCGCCGCAGCCTTTCCGTAGTAACGGCAAGCGACGTGGTAGAGGTAGCCGCACGTCTTGACGTGGGTGCCACCTTCTTCCTGAACGGAACGCTTGAGGGAGAGGAGGATGAGGAATGAACGAAAAAATGCAAACCTTTGAAAGCGAATGGCTCAGAGAGCACTATTACCGTGTCGTTCATACCTCCGGTCTGCCTGTTTACGTTTTCCCAAAGGAGATGACGGCGACATACGCTCTGTTCGCCGTGAATTTCGGTGAGGTAGACAATGCCGCAAACGCAGAAGGGGAGCAGTCCTTTCCTGCCGGCATCGCCCATTTCCTGGAGCATAAGCTTTTTTCTAATGAGGATGGAAGCGATTCTTTTGAGCGATTTTCTGCCTACGGCGCGGATGCCAATGCGTATACCTCCCACACCAAAACGGTATATATGTTTACTGCTACCGACCACTTTGGCGAGTCCTTCGGTGAGCTGATCGACTTTGTGTCCCATCCCTATTTTACCGAAGCCTCGGTAAAGAAAGAGCAGGGGATCATTGCAGAGGAGATCCGGATGTGCAGGGATAATCCGTACGATCGCTGCTATTACAATATGCTGGAGGGCTTGTATTACTGTCACCCCATCAAGACCGAGATCTGCGGCAGCATCCGTTCTGTTTCAAAGATCACTGCCGGGATGCTTTACGATTGCTACAGCACGCATTACCATCCCGAGAATATGGCGGTCGTGGTGTGTGGCAACGTGACTGTGGATGAGGTCATGCATATCGTGAACGAGCGCCTGCCCAAGACAGGCCCTTGGCAAAAGCCTCCGCGCGCAACGGTAAACGAGCCCTCCACTATTCACCGCGAGCGCATGATCGATCATGGTCAGGTGGGCAAGCCGATCTTTTCTATCGGTGTAAAGGACGTGCATATTCCCCTTGACGGCGACGCTCGTCTCCGTCGGGATGCCGCCATGGCGATCCTTTCCGAAATGCTGTTTTCTGAGTCCGGTGAGTTGTATCATTCGCTGCTGGATCGCGGCCTGATCTCTCCGGAGTTTTCTGCCGATTATGCGCTTACCCGTGATTTTGGATTTCTGCAGATCTCGGGCGAGGCGGATGACCCCGAGGCAGTATTACGCGAGATCCTCGATTTTCTGGAAAAGCAGCGCCAAAATGGCCTTTCCGAGGCGGATTTTGAGCGTACGCGCAGGGTAGAATACGCTGAAAGCATCAAGGGCTTTGATTCTACCGAGGAGATCGCCAACAATCTGCTTTCCTTCGTTTTTGAGGAAGCAGAGCTTTTTACATACGTGGAGCTTTTGAAAAATATGGAGTTTGACTACGTGCAAGCGCTGTTTGCAGAATTTTTTGATCCGCAACGGTTCACGCTTTCTGTGGTGCGACCAATGCGGGATAACGAGAGATAAGGAGAATTGTATGGGTAATGAAGTGATCGTATCCTTTCCCGGGATCGGGATCGGAGAAATGACCATAAACAAGGTTGCCTTCAGCATAGGCAGTCTGGATGTGCATTGGTACGGCATTATCATCACGTTGGGCATTCTGGCCGGCGTAGGCTATGCGATGTACCGCTCCCGTCACGAGGGGCTGAAGGTGGATGATATTCTGGATTACGCGCTCTGGGTGGTATTGGCTGCCATTGTGGGTGCTCGCCTCTACTACGTGTTGACGACGCTGAAGGATGATTACGGCCATTGGAATTATCACAGCTTCCGCGATGTGATCGCCGTTTGGGAGGGCGGACTTGCCATCTACGGCGGTGTGATCGCAGGCGCCATTGCCATTGTGGTGGTGAGCCTTGTAAAAAAGTTCAAAAAGAATCAGATATTGAAGGTGTTTGATGTGGTCTCGCCCGGTGTGATGCTGGGTCAGCTGATCGGTCGCTGGGGCAACTTCTGTAATGGTGAGGCGCACGGTGTAGAGACCTCAGAGCGCTTCTTCCTGCGTATGGGGCTTAGCGGCTACGGTGCGGATACGCCCTATCCCAACAGAACGATCTTTTATCATCCTACCTTTTTGTACGAGTCTCTCTGGAATTTAGTTGGTTTTGTATTGATCAATATTTTCTATAAAAAGAAGAAATTTGACGGTCAGGTCATGCTGATGTATCTGGCTTGGTATGGCTTTGGCCGTATGCTGATCGAGGGTCTGCGCACCGACAGTCTGTATATCGGCGTGTTCCGCGTATCCCAGGTCGTAGGATTTTTGTGCTTCCTGATCTGTACAGGGCTTCTGGTATTCTTTCTTGTGCGCGAGCACCGAGCCAAAAAGGATGCAGAAGGGTATGATACTGTATATGATAAGCTGCGCGGCACCTCCAGCCGTCGTGTGATGGAAAAGCACGAAACGCAGGCAGCCTCCTTGGTTGAGGAGGTTTTGGCAAGCGAGGAAGCGACTGAAGCAGAAGGCGGGGAAGCATCCCCGGAAAATTGCAACGACGATGCCGCCGAGGGCGGAGAAAAGGAGAAGTAAGATGCCGAATATCATTGACGGAAAGGCGATCTCTGCCGAGATCCGCCGTGAGCTTGCGGAGAAGACCGCTGATTTTAAGGAAAGAAACGGCTTTGCGCCCTGCCTGGCCGTGATCATTGTGGGTGAGGATCCCGCCTCCAAGGTCTACGTGCGCAACAAGCACAAGGCTTGCGAGGAGATCGGATTCACCTCTCTTGGCTACGAGCTGCCTGCCGAGACCACCGAGGAGGAGCTGATCGCGCTGGTGAAGAAGCTGAACGCCGACGAAAGCGTGCACGGCATTCTGGTGCAGCTGCCCCTGCCGCGCCATCTGGACGAGGAGAAGGTGCTGCTGACCATCGATCCCCGTAAGGACGTGGATGCCTTCCACCCCTACAACGTGGGCAAGATCATGATCGGCAATTACGACTTCCTTCCTTGCACCCCCGCAGGCGTGATGGAGCTGCTGAAGCGCAGCAATATCGAGATCCAGGGCAAGGAATGCGTGGTGGTCGGCCGCTCCAATATCGTGGGCAAGCCCCAGGCCATGCTGCTTTTGCAGGCAAACGGTACCGTGACCGTCTGCCATAGCCGCACCAAGGATCTGAAGGACGTTTGCAAGCGCGCCGACATTCTGGTGGCCGCCATCGGCAAGCCCGAGTTCTTTGATGAAAGCTATATCAAGGAGGGTGCCGTGGTCATTGACGTGGGCATGAATCGCCGCCCCACCGACGGCAAGCTCTGCGGCGACGTGGATTATGCCAAGGTCGCCCCCCACACCTCCTATATCACCCCCGTCCCCGGCGGCGTTGGCCCCATGACCATCGCCATGCTGATGCAGAACACCTTTACCGCAGCCGCCAAAATGGGCGCGAAATAATAACGAAAAGTTCCCTCGGACGATCGTCCGAGGGCGTTTTTTTGTTCCGATCGCAAAAAAACGGTTGCCGTCGCGCCGTTTCTGTGTTACAATAAAGAAAAAGCCCTGCGGAGGAATTGCAATGGATATCAAAATGGGCAAATACCGCCATTTCAAGGGAATGGAATATGAGGTCATCGGCGTTGCCAAGCACTCGGAAACGCTGGAGAAAATGGTCGTTTACCGCGCGCTGTACGGCGACGGCGGTCTTTGGGTGCGCCCTGCCGCCATGTGGAATGAAACGGTAGAGCGGGACGGCAAGACCTATCAAAGATTTACCTATATTGGGGAGGACTGAATATGCTGAAAACAACACCTGCCGTTTTTGTGGTGGAGCAGAATTATCAGATCATGGTCAGCACCGCGCGCGCCGCGCTTTTTTCGGTGCGCGTGGGGGATGAGGAATATTTTGACGAGTCCAACGGCATCATGCGCTCACTTTCAGATCTGCACCGTGTGACGGTGCCCATGGCGGCGCTGGATGCGGCAAGGGCATACACCGTTTGCGTGCGCCCCATCATCGAGCGCAAGCCCTATTTTACCGAGACTGAGCCCCTCTTTGAGCAGACCTTCCGCTTTGATCCGTTGCCCTCCGAAAACGTGCGCGTCTATCACATTGCGGATGCCCATAACCGCCGCACCTGGCCCACCGCTGCGGCAAGGGCGTTCGGGGAGATCGATCTGCTGATCCTGAACGGCGACGTGATCGACCACAGCGGCGATCCCACAAAATTCGACAATATTTATGATATCTGCGAGCGGCTGACGGGCGGTAACAAGCCCGTGGTCTTTTCCAGAGGCAACCACGATATGCGCGGCAATTATGCCGAAAAATTTGCCGAATTTACCCCTAATGCGCGTGGCAACACCTATTATACCTTCCGCGTGGGCGGGATCTGGGGCATTCTCTTGGATTGTGGGGAGGATAAGGTGGATGCCTGTGAGTCTTATGGTCATACCATCTGTTGCCACCAATTCCGTCGGCGGCAGACTGCCTTCCTGCGCCGTGTGATAGAGAATAAGGAAAGGGAATACGCCGCCGAGGGTATCACCCACCGTCTGGTGATCTCACACGTGCCCTTTACCACCCGTTTTGCTGAGCCCTTTAATATTGAAGAGGATACCTACACCGAATGGGCGCGGCTGCTGCGCGAGGAGATCAAGCCCCATGTCATGATCTGCGGCCACGTGCATCAGATCGGCGTGTGGGAGCAGGGAGGTGCCAAGGATAGCTTTGGGCAGCCCTGCACCGTGGTGGTGGGCGCCCGCCCCGAAAAGGAGCGCTGGATCGGCTGCGGCTTTACCTTCGGCAAGGATGCGATCAAGGTGACCTTTACCGACAGCAACGGTGACGTGCTGGGGAAAAGCTATCTTTGAATAAAGGAGGAACCGTACGATGTATAAGCGTATTCTTTTAGCCTTGGATCTGGAGGGGGTCAACCGCGTGGTAGGCGAGCCTTATTCCTGGCTTTTCAAGGGGAGCGAGCAATGGGCGATCGCCGTGGAGGATGCGGCGCGCGAGCTGAACGCTGCGGCAAAGGCGTTGCTTGATGCAGGTGCCGAGCGGGTTGACGTGTGGGATACGCACAACAACGGCAACAATCTGCGCCCTGAGCATCTGGATGCCCGTGTTGGGCTGATCTCGCACGATCCGAAATTTCCGCGTATGGGATTTGCCAAGGGGCAATACGATTGCCTGTGCTTTTTTGGCTATCATTCGATGGAAGGGACGCTTGGCGGCGTCTTGTCGCACACGATGAATTCCAATACAATCCAGTTTTATAAGCTGAACGGTCGTTATATCGGCGAGCTGGATATGGACGTTGCCATTGCCGCCTCGCACGGCATTCCTTGCCGCTTCTTTGCCGGCGGAGATATTGCCTGCGTACAGGCGAGAAGGACGGTGCCCGGCATTGTTTGCGTTGAAACCAAAAAGGAGCTTGGCATGAACGAGGCGATCTTCCGCGATGACGACCTATACGACGAGATCGCTGAACGGATCGTGGAGGCGGTGCGCGTTGAAGGGGATCATCGGCCTTTGCGTTTTCCTGCCGAGCTTCAGGTATCCTTCAAGCGCGTTGAAGATGCCGCGAAGTATCTTGCAGGGCGGTTAAAGCGTGGATACGAGGCAAACTTCCTCGCGGACGAGCTTTTGGGGCACGATGCGCACACCGTGGTCTGCACCTTGCGCAATATGGACGATTTTATTGCTTGTATTTAAAGAAAAAGTTTGCTTTCTTTCTTGCATATTGCCGCTCAATATGTTATACTGAAATCAACAAATCCGATCTATCGGAGAAAAAAGGAGATACAATATGATTCGTGTATTGGTTTGGAATGAATTCCATCATGAAAAGACCAAGGAAGAGGTCAAGGCCATCTACCCGAACGGCATTCACAATGCCATTGCCGATTTTCTGCGCTGCGATGATATCGAGGTGAAAACGGCTACGCTGGATGATGAGAACTGCGGTATTTCCAAGGAGATCCTGGATGAGACCGATGTTCTGATCTGGTGGGGACATATGGCGCACAACAAGGTGCCGGACGAGGTCGCTTCTCTGGTACGTGATGCCGTACATAGCGGTATGGGCGCGATCTTCCTGCACTCGGCTCACCATTCCAAGCCCTTCAAGAAGCTGATGGGCACTCCCTGCAGCCTGACCTGGCGTGAGAGCGGTGACAGCGAGCTGGTCTGGGTCACCGATCCCTCCCATCCCATCACCCAGGGCATCGATTACGCCATCTCTCTCCCGCACGAGGAGACCTATGGCGAGCCCTTCTCCATCCCCAACCCCGATAAGGTACTGTTCATCGGCAGCTATTCCGGCGGTGAGGCCTTCCGTTCCGGCTGTCTGTTCCAGCGCGGCAACGGTCAGATCTTCTACTTCCAGCCCGGTCACGAGACCTTCCCGACCTACTATATCCCCGAGGTACAGACGGTCATCCGCAACGCGGTGCGCTTTGTGGCACCCCGCTATCGCGCAGAGATCAAGTGTCCCCACGTGCATCACTTCGGTCACCCCGAGGGCTATGTGCGCGTAAAGAAGGCATAAAGGAGGAAAAGGATCATGGCAAAGCTGATCAGAGTAGGTATCATCGGCTGTGGCGGTATCGCCAACGGCAAGCACATGCCCGCCCTTAAGAAGGTAGCGGACTGTGAAATGGTCGCATTCTGCGACATCATTCCCGAGCGCGCCGTCGAGGCTGCTGCAAAGTACGGTGCTGAGGGCGCCAAGACCTATACCGATTACAAGGAGCTTTTGAAGGACGAGAGCATCGACGTGGTTCACGTCTGCACCCCCAACCGTTCCCATAGCTTCATCACCGTGGATGCTCTGGAGGCAGGCAAGCACGTTATGTGTGAAAAGCCCATGGCGATCAATTCGGCTGAGGCAAAGAAGATGCTGGATGCCGCCAAGCGCACCGGCAAGAAGCTTTCCATCGGTTATCAGAGCCGCTTCCGTGACGATGCGATCTATATGAAAGAAGAGGCGGAGCAGGGCACCTTTGGTGAGATCTACTATGCCAAGGCGACCGCTATCCGTCGCCGTGCCGTACCCACCTGGGGCGTATTCCTGAACGAATACGAGCAGGGTGGCGGTCCTCTGATCGACATCGGCACTCACGCGCTGGATCTGACCCTTTACATGATGAACAACTACAAGCCCAAGTACTGCGTCGGCACCACCTTCCACAAGCTCAACAAGGATACCGAGCAGGGCAATATGTGGGGCAACTGGGATCCCGACAAGTTCACCGTGGAGGATTCTGCCTTCGGCTTTGTGGTTATGGAGAACGGCGCCACCATCGTGCTGGAGTCCTCCTGGGCGCTGAATTATGCCGATCCCCGTGAGGCGGTGACCACCATCTGCGGAACCAAGGGCGGTGCCGATATGAACGACGGCCTGCGCATCAACGGCATCCGCAACGGCCGCCAGTATATCCTCAAGCCCAGCTTTGAGGCGGGCGGTGTGGCGTTCAACAAGGGCTCAAAGGGCGAATCCGCCGCCGACAAGGAGGAGAGACTGTGGATCGAGGCTGTCCGCAACGACACCGATCCCGTGACCCTGCCCGAGCAGGCTTATTGCGTGACCCGTATTCTGGAGGGTATCTACGAGTCCGCCAAGACCGGTGAGCTGTACCGCTTTAAAAACGACTGAACACAATTTGACATATTTTAGAAATGCCGCCGCTGCATAACCAAATGCAGCGGCGGCAATACTTTTCTTACTCCAGAAAAGGGGAAGAAAATGTATTGGAATAAGGTTGAAATTTGCGGTGTAAACACTTCGAAGCTGAAGACTTTGACCGATGAAGAAAAAAGAGTGCTATTGATCAAGGCGAAGGAGGGGGATGAGAGCGCCAGAGAGGAGCTGATCTACGGCAATCTGCGCCTGGTGCTTTCTATCATTCAGCGCTTTTCGGGACGGAAGGAAAACCCCGATGATCTCTTTCAGGTAGGGTGCATCGGACTGATCAAGGCGGTGGACAACTTCAACACCGAGCTTGACGTCAAATTTTCCACCTACGCCGTGCCGATGATCATCGGCGAGATCCGCCGTTATCTGCGGGATAATAATTCCATCCGTATCAGCCGCTCGGTGCGTGATCTCGCCTATCGCGCGTTGCAGGCAAGAGAGGATCTGACCAGAGAAAAGGAAAGGGAGCCTACCGTGGACGAGATCGCGCAAAAGCTTGGCGAGGAGCGCGAGCCGGTGCTGCGCGCTATGGAGGCGATCATTGAGCCGATCTCGCTCTATGAACCGGTCTACAGCGAAAACGGGGACTCCATCTACGTAATGGATCAGCTGAGCGATACCTCGGCCGGGGACGAGCATTGGCTGGAAAGCATTGCGTTGCGGGATGCCATGCGGACCCTTAGTGAGCGGGAGCGTAAGATCATCGAGATGCGCTATTATCAGAGTAAGACGCAAATGGAGATCGCCGAGAGCATCGGCATCTCGCAAGCGCAGGTCTCACGCCTGGAAAAGGGTGCTCTGGAGCGGATGCGCGGACAATTGTAATACCGAAAGGCCGCCATTGGCGGCCTTTTTGCGTGCTTTTTGTAAAAACTTACGTATGTGCCTTGCGTTGGCGTGAGGAAATATGATAAAATATAAAAAACGCGGAAACGAAGGTGATCAATATGAAAAATCATGAGCTCTATGCACGCCAGCTTTTGAAGCGTTTGAATCTGCGTGAAAAGGTTGCTCAGCTTTCCCAAACCGTGGCAGGATACCGCGGCTTTTGCCGAAAGGGAGAGAATTTCTTTTTCCAACCCGCCTTTTATTCTTTTTTGGAGGAATATGGGGCGATGGGTGCCATCAGTAATCTTCTGCGTGCCGATCCCTTTGCGGTGGAGAGCTTTGCGGATGGGATTGAGCCGCGACACCGTGTAAAGGTAGCGAATCAGCTGCAAAAAGAGGTGCTTGACAGATCGAGAGTACCCATTCCCGTATTGATAGAGGTTGAGGCGAATCATGGCGTTATGGCCTTGGGCAGCGAGGTCTTTCCAACCAATTTGGGCCTTGGATGTATGTTCCACGACGAGCTGTACGGTAGAATTATGACAAGCGTGGGCAGAGAGATCTCGCTTTCCGCCACTCAAATGGGATTTACCTCTATGCTGGACGTAGCGCGCGACCCACGTTGGGGGCGTACCGAAGAGTGCTTCTCGGAGGACCCATATCTGATCGGACGTTATGCACAAAGCGGCGTCAAGGGTTTTAAAGTCTCCAATGCGTTGTTGTGCTGTAAGCATTTTTGCGCTGCGGGGGACGCCTTTGGAGGACTGAATACAGCGGAGGTGAATGTGGGGAGACGGGAGCTGCACGATATCCATTTGTCGGGAGCGAGAGCAGCGGTTCGTGCAGGTGCAGACGTTGTGATGGCTGCCTACAACACCGTGGACGGCGTGCCCTGTCATCTGAACAAATACTTGCTGCGGGACGTGTTGCGCGACGAGCTTGGCTTTGGGGGAATTCTGCTTTCCGACGGTTGGGGCGTAACAAGGGCTGTTGAACAAATGGGAATGGATGCGGAGCGAGGAGCCGCCGCGGTGCTACGTGCGGGAATCGATCTGAGTTTGGCAGATCACGGGGCGTTTTTGCATCTGATCGGTGCCTGCGAAAAAGGATTGGTCGAGGAATCGTTGATAGATGAGGCGGTGCTGCGCATTCTGAAAAAGAAGTATGAGCTTGGGCTGTTCGATCAACCCTACACCGAGGATGACGGCTCGTTGGTGGCTTATTTGCAGAGCGGTGAACAAAAGAAGCTGGCCTATGAGGCCGCGTGTGAGTCTGTGGTGCTCTTGAAAAATAACGGTGTTCTGCCGTTATCCCCTCAAAAGCGCGTGGCGCTGCTTGGTGCTCATGCGGCAAACGTATATTATATGTTGGGAGATTATACGTCTTTACAAAGCGAGGAGGAGCATAACACGCTGCTGGAGGCTCTGGAGGAGCGGTTCGAGGAGCTGCATTATGCGGCCGGCTGGGATTTTGAAGGGGATGACAAGAGCATAGAGCAAGCTCTGGCGCTGGCACGCAGCTGCGACGTGGCTGTGGTTACGGTCGGGGGGAGCTCTGCGCGAGCGCTGGCAGAGGCAACGTATGACCGTCACACCGGCGCAGCATCCGGCTCCGAGATGTTTTTGGACTGCGGCGAAGGGTGCGACGTGGCTGACCTGCACCTGCCCGGAAATCAGACCGAGCTGATACGATGTCTGAAGGCTGAGGGAATCCCCGTCGTCCTTTTGATGATCGCGGGTAGGCCCTATGCGATCGCAGAGGAAAACGAGCTTGCCGATGCGGTGCTGACGGCCTGGTATCCGGGCTTGCGGGGCGGCGAGGCTATCGGTGATATTCTGATCGGTCGTGTCAACCCATCGGGCAAGCTGTCCGTTTCCATGCCTGCCTCTGCCGCCTGTCTGCCCGTCTATTACAATCGCTACGAAAAAACAAAAGAGAATGCCAAGCGCAAGGCATACAATCGGACGTATCTGGATCATTTGCATCCCGTGCTTTACCCATTCGGCTACGGCCTTTCCTACGCCACCTTTTCCTATGCGGATCTACAGGTGGAGCGCTTGGGCAAAAACAGCTTTCGGATATCCGCTATCGTAAAAAACGAATCGGAGATCGGGGGAGCAGAGGTGGTGCAGCTATATATCAGCGGCAGCGGAAATTCGGTCAGAAGGCGCGCCAAAGAGCTGCGTGGCTACGAAAGAGTGTATCTGATGCCCGGCGAAACGAAGCGAGTCAGCTTTCTGTTGGGAAAAGAGGAGCTTTGCGTATATTCGATCCACGAGAGATATGAGGTGGAGGCGGCAACCGTTCGGGTGATGATCGGTTCCAATCCCGTGCTGCCCCTGGAAGCAGAACTGACGACAGAGGCGGAGGATGCCGTTTATGTCCGTGTGGATGCCGAATAATGATAAGTACTTGCTTATTCCTCGCCTTTGTGCATGTTTTCGCTAAAGCGGGCACTACGTTGGCCTTCCCCCGTTGGGGAAGGCCATTTGGGGTATAACCTTTGTTGCCCACTTGCATTGCGGGTAGTTTTCTGTGTAACTCAAAAAAAGATGAGCAAGAAGCTTCTTGCTCATCTTTTTTTGTGGTTTTTCAAGAGGCACGGAGGCACAGATAGAGCCTTTTAACGGGCAAAATTTATGGATAAATGTAAAAAAACTGTTAAATTGCAAAGAAAATGCGCCTAAGTAGTTGTGTTTTTTTTTTTTTGTTATAGAATATATCCGAAATGTTGCATATCTATACAAAATACATATGTATAAGATTTTAGAATATCCGAAGCGGCACCGCATTTTTATGCTGCGCCGCTTCAGATGGCAAAGCCGCAAATGCAAAACAGGCACGTGACAATCAGGAGCTTGTCAACTGTGTGAATGCTGATTGCAAAGCAAGGCCCGGGCTGAATTGATATGGCTTTATTGAGCATCGGGTTTATACATGTAAGAAAGGCCATAACGGCACTCGGTAGAAGTGGCGCAGACTGAGTGCGGTTTTGATCCCGCGCCGATCAAAAAAGGAGGTCATAGACAATATGACAAGCAAAAAAAGCACCAAGCGTGCCCTTTTGATGAGCGTGATCGCCATGCTTATGTGTATTTCCATGCTCCTTGGAACCACGTATGCTTGGTTTACCGATCAGGTTTCCTCTTCCGGTAACCTCATTCAAACGGGTACGTTAGACATCGCACTTGAAAAGTGGGACGTTGATGGCGAAAAGTGGGTCGATGCTTCGAGCGATCCGATTTTCAATTACACGAAATGGGAGCCCGGCTATACCGAGGTCGTCAATCTTCGTGTTGTGAATCTTGGTACGCTCGCGCTGAAGTGGCAGGCCGTCATTATGACAGAGGAGAGTCTTTCTATTCTTGCCGACGCCATTTTCGTCTACGTCAGAAGCGATGACCGCAGCGACACCGTAAGGGATTACATTGACGGTGTTACCGATCGCGCACAGTTTGATACCCTTGCCGAGCAGGGTCAGTTCAAGAAGTTTACTCTTCGTGACTTCATTGAGAACCTGACGGCCATGACCAAGGGAACGCTTGAGGCCGGCCAGGAATCCTATCTTGGCATCGTGCTTCGCATGGATCCCACGGCAGGAAACGAGTATCAGAACCTTGATCTTGGCGGCAAATTTGACCTCAAGATCGTGGCCACCCAGCACACCTACGAGGAAGACAGCTTCGATGATCTGTATGATGCAGAGACCGGATTCGGCACGATCAATAGTTTGGACGAATTTAGAAAGGCAGCAAAGATTGGTGGAGAATACTACCTTACAGCTGACATTGTATTTACAGCAGCAGATACTGCGATAATGATTGAAAAAGATTTGATCGTTCATTTGAATGGATATGATATTGATGCTTCTGCGTTGAAGGGTCGTCCGTTCGAGCTTGCTGACGAGGTAGACTATACCATTAACGGTACCGTTAATAGTGATACGACTACTAATGTAGAGAATCAAGAAGTTGTACTTGTAGGAGCTTACGGTCTTGTTAACATTCCCGCAGGCAACGACGCGACCGTTACTCTTAATGGCGGTAAGTACATTGGTTCCACCGATAACGGCTCGTTTATTAAGCCCCGTGGAGACGGTGCAATTGCAATTACAATGAATAATGTTGTAACGATTGACGGTTCCACTAACGGATCGTGGATAGTTGATGCTTATCACTACACCGGAGATCAGTTCTCGCTTGAGATCGACGGAGGTTATTATGAGTCGAATAGAGGCTTCCGTGTTGGCTATGCGGTGATTGAGAATGCGGAGATCGTTGTCACCGGTACATCGAATCAGCATGTAGCAATCGGCGCGCAGTACTCTACTCACTCCGAGACCGTTGGCGTTTGGGTAGAGAACTGCACAATCAAAGCTACATACGGCGTTGCAGTAGGCAATGGCTCTTGCGCCTATGTTAAAAACTCCTCTATCGAAGCTGAAGGAGGATATGCTCTTCTAATCCTTGGTACTGGCGGCACTATTGAGGCTGAAACTATCACCTACACAGGAAATATCGGTACCACGGGTAAGGTATCTGCTACCGCAACGATTATCATTGACGGTGAACAGGTATATCAAAAGCTCCCTCAGTGATATTAAGGAGATTTGGCTATGAAAAACACTAAAAAATCATTATTGATGAGCGTTGTTTCATTGCTCCTGTGTATATCTATGCTCCTCGGTACGACGTGGGCCTGGTTCACCGATTCGGTGACCAGCTCGGGTAACAAGATCCAGTCCGGTACTTTGAAGCTTGATCTGGAGCTGCTTGACAAGGAGACGGGTGTTTGGAGCTCTCTGAAGAAAAGTCAGGATCCAATTTTCGATTATGACAAGTGGGAGCCCGGTTACGTTGACGTTAAAGTATTAAAGGTAGAGAATGAGGGAACGCTCGCATTGAAGTGGGTCGCCAAGCTCTACTCTGAGAAGGAGCTTTCCATTCTCGCCGACGTGATCGACGTTTACGTTTATCCCAGTGAGAGCGAGCTTGCTTATCCTGCCGATCGCAACCTTGACGGTTACACATGCGTTGGCAACCTGCGCAAGTTCATCAACTCCATTGAGGAGACCACCTACGGTACGTTGGAGGCAGGGGAGTGTGCCTATCTCGGCATTGCGCTGAGAATGCGTGAGGATGCAGGCAACGAGTATCAGGGCCTGTCACTCGGCGGCGCCTTCGATATCCGCATTTACGCAACGCAGTACACGGCCGAGTTTGATAGCTTTGACGATCAGTACGATAAGGATGCTACCTTTGACGATCTGTCGGATACCTCTATCCTGGCAACGGAAAGCAAGACCCTTGCAGATGGTGCCGGGTCTGTGGACTTTGAGCTTGTTCACGATGGCTTGACCATTGCAACGGTCACCGTTCCCGCAAGCGCCATTGCAGATCCCACCCAGCCCGTAACCGTTACCTTTGACGGTATCGATCCTTCTCAGACCATTACCGTCGGTGAGAATACCAAGGCATACGCATTTGATATTTCTGTTACCAACCTGAAGGAGAACCTTTCCGGCGATCAGCTGGTCACCGTTGCGGTCGCCGCTCCCAATGCTTTGGCAGCGATGAACGCCTATCATAACGGTGTTCTGATCGAGGATGCGGTTTATGATGAGGTAGAAGGTACTCTCACCTTCAAGACCGGCAGCTTCAGCCCTTATGCGTTTGAGTATGAAGAGATCGAGGTTGAAACTCTTGCAGCTCTGCGTGATGCCGTTAAGCAAAGCGACGTAGAGATCAAGCTGACGGCTGATTTTACCATTGATCTGACTGCAGGCAGCGCAGACCGCAGCAGTGAGCACGTTCTGGTAAGCGGTAGTAAAACCTACCATAATGCGGTCAATATCATCGGTCAGAACGTTGCCATTGATCTGAACGGTCACAAGATCACCGTCAAGTGCAGCGATACTGCTACCGGCAATCAGGACGTTGGCGCTCTGTTCTTTGTTGACAAAGAGGGCAGCCTGAACATTATCGACAGAGTCGGAACCGGCTTTATCAAGATGGCAAGCTCTATCTATATGGTCTGGGCACCTTACGATACTCCCTCCTACGTAGATATTTACAGCGGCGCGTTTATCGCAGACTCCTATGCAGGCGATCCCATCGGTACATCTGTTGACGGTAACGGCAATTTCGACCCCGCAAACGGTGACATGAAGCACGAGAACAGCAACCGTGCTCTCATTTACGCAGGTAAGGGCGGTAATATGAACATCTACGGCGGTTATTTCCTTTATAATAATACCCCCAATGACGTTCTTAACCGTAACAACGGTGCGTTCAACGCTACCAATGGATATGAGGGCGACAGACCTTTCATCACCATACACGAAGGCGTTATGCTGATCGATAAAGCGTATCGCCAGGATCCCACACATACTAGCGAATTCAAAAATATCCTCAAGGAACATCCCGATGCTAAACCGACCGACGAGGGTATTATGGATAATTCGTCCATTAAGCTGGCAAAAGATTGCGAGATTGCGGAAACCGATCTTGTTACCCCGGTCACGATCGACGGTGTGAGCTATAAGACATGGTACAAGGTCATTATGAATATCATCTCGATCTCGGCAAAGCCGCTCAAGGGCGTTTACGACAAGGATCATGTCTTTACGAACGACGATTTTGTCGTCTATGCAACGAGCAAGAATGGTAGTAGCGGAAAGATTACGAGCTTTACCTTCGTTGAGGCGGCAGAAACCGCCGACAGCAAGACGTTTACGATCTCCTATACCGACGATTTCGGCAATGTTATGACCGCAACCTGTACGGTTTCAATCCATAGCCTTACGCTTTTGGAGGATCGTATCAGATTGCCCATCGCGGATCCTAACAACACTGCTGTAAAGGCTCCTTTCTTCGCCACTGGTGGCTTTAACGTTTCCGGTTGGGCACATTTGGTCAATAGCGCATATACCTACGATCATTTTGCTAATAACAACCTGACCTATACCGCGCCGAACGGCGAGCTCGTCTATGGATTTAATAACGAGTACGGTGAATGGGGCAATACCTACTGGGGTAATTTCGTCGAAGGTAAATATTCGGAAGGATATTACGGATTGACGATCGATAACGCAAAGCCTTATACGACGCTTGGTATCAACTGCGTGGTTGGTTGCTTGGAGGATGCTCCGCAGCTGAAGGGCTTCGGCTACTACATTGGCGACGATCTCTCGACCCTGCAGTGGACTGCTCCTGCGATCGTATATACCGAGGGCGACATGTATAATAGCTTCGGTTGGAACAACGGTCACTCGCTGCTCGAGATGAACTGCGGCACCTTCCAGCCCGGTGAGAGCTATACGGTACACTGGGTGCTCGTCTTTGAGGACGGTATGTCTCCGCTTGCTGACTGGACGGTCAATATGGCAGAGGTGTCCGAAAACGACGCGACCTTTATTGATACCGAGAAGCCGAACGCAAATGTGATCATTATGGCAGGTCAGTCGAATATGTTCGGTCCCGCACCGCTGACGCAGGATATTATCGATAATTATGCAAGCTTTGATTATTCAAACGTCTTTATCAAGTACGCGAATATCAACTTTGACGTTGCTCCCAACGAATCGATCCCCGGCTCGCTCAGCACGATCTTCTCGAACGGCGACTTTGAGAAGTATCGTGTCGGTATCGGTGCACAGGGCACGACCTACTTCGGTCCCGAACTTGCGCTTGCATACTCGCTTGCAACGAATACTGCCCTGAACGGAGAAAACTGGTATATTATCAAATATGCTGCGGCAGGAACGGCACTTGGCAGTCAGTGGACATCGGGTTGCACGATCGACGGAAAGAACACGAATCTGACCGACGATATGCTTGCTTACGTACAAGATGCACTCGACAGTCTTGAGGAAGAGGGCTACGACGTTCGAATCCGCAGCTTCATGTGGATGCAGGGTGAATCCGATGCTGCAACCGAGGCTACTGCGAAAAACTATGCAGCGCTTGAGGAAGCGCTAGTCAATCGCGTCCGCAACACCTTTGCTGCCTACGCAACGAGAGCGACCTCGGCTCTGCAGGTTCCCGGCTCGGGTATTTCCTTCATTAATGCTGGTATTGCGAACAATGATAGCAAGCAGCCTGCAACCGGCGGTACCGGTCCGAACGACTGGATTTACTCGCTTGAGGTCAACCGTGGCAAGATCAGCAACAGCCAGTGGCTCTGCTCGATTATCGGCGCATCGAGTGATTCCGCGTTGACGGAGGGACCGCTCGAGGGTTACGTGTTCGGACTTAACGTTCCTACGATTGCGAACCCCGATCAGAGCGGTGCGATCGCGAACTCGATCTACATCGACACGAGCCATCTGCTTTCGAAGAAAACGGCTCACGAGCTTGATCCGAGCGATCCGCTGTACGAGGACTACGGAAACGAAAGCGACAACACCGACTGGGCACACTACTGCGCGTCCTCTATGCGTGCACTCGGCGAGCTTTACAGCTCTTGTCTCCATTACGTGATCAATCAGAACGACTGATTTGCCGTCTCTGACGCACCCCCGCCACCCAAGCCCCTCGGGGCTTGGGCGGCAATGAAAGCGCACAAGCTTCGGCTATGATCCGATCGTCTTTTGCGCAGAGCGCTTTATAGCCGAAAATGTATTTATCAACACAAAAAAGATGGCCTCCCCAAAAAGGGGGCCATTTTTTGTGTTTTTAGCCAAAACAAGCCGACTAAGGTGGTGGAATGAGATGCTTTAGACATTTGCTTCCTTGTTGCAAGTGGAAAAGCTGACCGTATGAGCCAGATAACCGAAAAAAATAACCGAATGATCGAAGGTGCTTGCACTTTGGGCGGATTTTGTGTACAATAAAGGCAGAAGAACTGAAAGGGGAGGGACATATGAAAAATATCATTGAGATCGAGCATCTTTGCAAAAGCTTTGGAGAGATCAAGGCGGTGCAGGACCTCAGCTTTTGCGTGAAGGAAGGGGAGTTGTTCGCCTTTCTCGGTGTCAACGGTGCGGGAAAGTCCACCACCATCCACATCCTTTGCGGACAGCTGGAAAAGGACGGCGGCAGCGTGACGGTGGACGGCAAGGATCTGGATAAGGATCCTGTCGGCGTCAAGCGGCAGTTGGGCGTTGTTTTTCAAGGCTCTGTGCTGGATGCGGCGCTCTCGGTTTATGATAATCTGGAAAGCCGCGCGGCTTTATACGGCATCACGGGTGCCGCCTTTCGGGAGAGATTGCAGGAGCTTTGTCGTCTGCTGCAATTTGAAGACCTACTAAAGCGTCCGCTTGGCAAGCTTTCGGGCGGTCAGCGGCGGCGCATCGATATTGCGCGTGCCCTTTTACACCGTCCGCGTATCCTGATCCTTGACGAGCCCACCACCGGGTTGGATCCGCAAACGCGGCGGCTGCTTTGGTCGGTGATCGCGCAGCTGCGCGAGACCGAGGGCTTGACCGTCTTTTTGACAACGCACTATATGGAGGAGGCGGCAGACGCGGATTACGTGGTCATTCTGGATAACGGGCAGATCGCGGCCAAGGGTACGCCGCTGGAGCTGAAAAACGCGTACACCGGTGATTTTATCACTGTCTATGGCGCAACCGAGACGGAGATCAAGGCTTTGCAGGTGCCCTATGAGCCCTTGCGCGATGCCTTTCGGCTGCAGGTGCCAAGCACGGCGGCGGCGACAGAGCTGATCCTGCAAAGTCCGTCACTCTTTCGGGATTATGAGGTGACCAAGGGTAAAATGGACGATGTATTTTTGTCGGTAACGGGTAAGAAGCTGACGGGAGGTGACGAGAAATGAAGACCGCATTGCTCTTGATCAAGCGTCACATTAAGCTGTTCTTTAAGGATAAGGGAATGTTCCTGACCTCGCTGATCACGCCGGCGATCCTGCTGGTGCTTTACGCTACCTTTCTCGGCAATGTTTATCGGGATAGCTTTACCGCAAGCCTGCCTGCAGGCTTGCAGCTTTCGGATCAGCTGATAAATGGGCTGGTAGGAGGCCAGCTGATTTCCTCGATCTTGGCAGTTTCTTGCGTAACTGTGTCCTTTTGCTCCAATTTTTTGATGGTGCAGGATAAGGCAAACGGTACGGTAAACGATCTGCGTATCTCACCGGTTCGCCCGTCTGTGCTTTCGCTCAGCTATTATGTGGCAACGCTTTGCTCCACGTTGGTGATCTGCTATGCAGCTATGGCACTTTGCCTTGTATATGTCGCCATTGTGGGTTGGTATCTGTCGGTGGCAGATGTGTTCCTGCTTTGTCTTGATATTTTGCTGTTGGTGCTGTTTGGTACGGCGCTTTCCTCTATCATCAATTTTTTTCTTTCCACACAGGGGCAGATCTCGGCGGTGGGAACGGTGATCAGCTCCGGTTACGGATTTATCTGCGGCGCTTATATGCCGATCTCCTCCTTTGGGGAAGGACTGCAAAAGGTGATCATGCTGCTGCCCGGTACCTACGGCACGTCGCTTGTGCGCAATCACGCTATGCGCGGTGCATTGGCCGAAATGGAAGGGGAGGGCGTTCCCGCCGAAGCAATGGATGCCTTACGCGAGGTTCTGGATTGTCGCCTGGACTTTTTCGGAAACAAGGTAGAGCCCGGCGCGATGTATGCCGTGCTTGCCGTTACAGTAGTCGCGCTGATCGGCATATATGTGCTGATGAACGCTTTGAGAAAAAAGGAAAAATGATAAAAGGCCTTCCGCTTGCCGGAAGGCCTTTTTGCTTGGATCATTCGTCTTTTTCAAGGGCACGCAGAGGCGTGCCGATGCAGTTCAGAACTGTAGCGGAGAGCAGCTCGGCTTCCTCGCGGTCGTGGGTGACAAGAATGACGAGCGCCTGCTGCGCAACTGCTTTGATCCGTGGCGCGATCCGCTCCTTCAAGGGGCGATCCAATGCAGAAAAGGGCTCGTCCAAAAGCAGCAGATCGCCGCCAAAGGCAAGGGCTCTTGCCAGCGAAAGGCGTTGCTGCATACCGCCCGAAAGGGTGTTCGGCAGCTGCTTCGCTGCTTCGGTCAGCTCCAATGCCTCCAACCAGTAGGAAACTGTTTTAGGCATATTTTCAACTTCTGATAGAACCAATTTTAAGTTTTCTTCGCAATTCAACCAGGGTAACAGGCGCGGCTCCTGAAATGCAACCGCCACGCGGTGGTGGCTTCGCATCACGTTTCCCGTGCTAGGCTGCTCTAACCCCGCAAGCAAGCGCAGCAGCGAGGTCTTGCCGCAGCCGGAGGGGCCCATAATGGCAAAAATGCCTTTGTCAGGAAAGCTGTAGGAGAGCTGATCGATCACGGGCTTGCCGTCAAATACAAGAGAGACTTGAGAGAGCTTTGTCATGATTTTTGCACCTCCCATTTGCGTTGTGAGCGCTGCAGCAGGGCAAGGGCGCCCCACTCGATCGCTGCGCTGATCACGATCACCACCAGGGTCCAGGCAAACAGCTCCTCGGTCATCAGGTATTGCTTGCTTTCGTAGATGGCGGAGCCAATGGCGTTTTTGGGGGAGCAAAGCACCTCGGCGGCGATCCCGGCCTTCCAAGCCAAAGCGATGGCAGAGCGGCAGGCGGCAAGAAAATAAGGATAAAGCGAGGGGATGCGGATCGAAAACAGCTGCTGTTTTTTGGAAAGGCCGAATACTGTTGCCATCTCCAGCAGCTTGCGGTCGGTCTGCAAGAAGCCCTCGCGCACATTGCTCCACACAATGGGGAGGGCCATTACGTAAGCGATCAGCAGCGGCACGTTATCTCTTCCGACCCAAAGCAGGACCAGAAAGATGACCGATGCGACCGGTGTGGCCTTGAATAGTGTGAGCAGAGGGGAGAAAAGATGGTGAATGAAGCGGCTTTTTACTGTTAGCAGCGCCAGAAGCGAGCCGGAGAGCAGAGCCAGCAGGATGCCGCCCGAAATGCGCAGCAGCGAGAGCAGAACGGTCCTCCAAAAAGGCCACGTAATAGCGAGCTCACCAAGGGTCCGCAGTACCGCAGGCGGCGCCGGTAGGATCAGCGGCTTTCTGAGAATGGCAGCGATCAACCACCAGACCCCCACCCAGAAAAGCAGGGCGAGGATCGGGTAACAATAGCCGAGCAATCGGTGTTTTTTGATCATTTTGCCACGTAGTAGAAGCCCTCGTCAGGAACTTTACCGCCAATGGAGGCGACGGGCATTGCGGCGAGAAATGCGCTCATAGCGCTCTGCATATCGGCCCCTGCCACAAAGCAGAGGTTGCAGTTGGGGATCGCCTTTTGTGCAACGGGGGCCTGCGCGAAAATGCCGGCATCTACGATCATCGTAGCCGCCTCGGCGGGGTTGCCGGTCACAAAATTGATCGAAGCCTCGTATTCCTCCAGGAACTTGGCGACCTCGGCAGGGTGATCCTCGGCAAAGCCCTTGCGCACGACCACGCAGCCCTGAACCAGAGAGCCCTCGGTGAAGTGCTTATCCCACTCAGCGGTGAGGTTCAAGGGAGATTCGGAAAGTGTAATGCTATTTTGTGCAGCCTTGGTCTTGGCAATGGTGACCATCGGCTCGGGCAGTACGGCATAGTCAACAAGTCCCTGAGCAACGGCAGCCTGCAGCGCGGCGGGCTCGGCATAGGTGGCACTGTCGATCGTTACGTTTGCAACGGCGGCCTTATCCAGCAGCGCCTTGGTGATAAAGGTGGGGTTCTGTGCCGGAACAAAAACGGTTTTGCCCGCAAGATCTGCAAGAGAGGCAGGGGCCTCGACCTTGCCCGTGTTGGCGACCAGATACAGCACGCCGCGGGTGTTCAGCGCCAGCAGCAGGATCTCGCCGTTTGTGGCGTTGTAAAGGGCAGAGGCCATATTGGTGGGTACGGCGCCGATGTCGGCGGTGCCGTTGATCAGCGCATCGCGCACGTTGGTGGCGGCGGTCTCAACGGTAAAGGTATAATTGAGGGCGGCAGTACCGTTTTTATCGGCATCGATCAGCTGTGCCATGCCGAAGCCGGTGGTGCCGTTCAGCGTCCAAACGCGGATCTCCAGATCCTTATCCAGCTTGTTGCAGCCGGCAAAAAGGGGCAGGGCAACGAGCAGAGTAAGAGCAAGAATGAGTGCGATCGTTTTTTTCATGGTTTTTTCCTTTCTTGGGTTATTGATATTTTTCTACAAGCTCTTTGGGCGAGATCACGATGATCTCCCGCCCGTTACGGCGGATCAGATCCTCGCTTTCCAGCTTATCAAGCCCACGGTAGACAGAGGCTCTGCTCATATCCAGCATATTGGCGAATGCTGTGACAGAGGCAGGGAGTATGATCCTTCTGTTTTCCTCGGAAATGAGCCAGAGTGCCAGACGGCGGTCGGTGTTTCCTGCGGTGTAGCAAAGGATCTTGCGGTTGAGAAAACGAATGCGGTCGGAGAGGAAGGCGAGGTAAGCGGCACGAAAACCGTCATCGGTGCGCATCAGATCATCCACAGCCTCGGCCGGAATGTACAGAACGAGAGAATCGCTTCTGGCCATAATGCGCGACACGGGGAAATCCTTTTCGCAAAACATTGCCGCCGCGCCAAAGATGCCGGGAGCCTGCAGCTCGCGCAGGATCACGTGACGGCCGCGGTCTGCTGACTGGATCTCGGCACAGCCCTGCAGCACAACGCCAAGATCGCGCTTGCGAAGGCGATTGATGCGTTTGCCCTTTGGAATGCTTTGCAGCGGCAGCTGATGCCGTGCCATCCAATCCGCAAGCTGCCGCTCGTCGGTCTTGGAAAACAGGGGCAGTGCCCTTAGTGCAGCGAGTAGGTCAATTTCCTTCATAAGTCCTCCTTTTGTCTCATATGAGACAATTATATTATAAAGGAAAAGCCATAGAATGTCAATATTATCATAGCTATTTTCTCTGATATATACGAAATTCATGTGCGAGTGGCCGATTTTTGAGTTTTTGTGACCAAAAACCTCTTTACTTTCGCTCAAAATGATTGTATAATAAAAGCATCCCACGATTTCCGTGTAAAGGAGAAATGAATATGAGCATTCAAAAGCAATTTTTCGGCAAGCTGCCGGACGGTCGCACCGTCAGCCGCTTCACTCTGCAGAACGCAAACGGTATGACCGTCAATCTGCTGGACTTCGGCGGTGCCATTCAGCAGATCCTCGTGCCCGATAAGAAGGGCAGAATGAGCGACGTTGTGGGCGGCTATGATAATATTCTGGATTATTATTACGGCGACGGCTATCAGGGCGCACTGATCGGTCGCTGGGGCAACCGCATCTGCCGCGGCAAGTTCGTGTTGGACGGCGTGACCTACGATAATCTTTACATCAATAACGGCGTAAACCACCTGCACGGTGGCAAGGTGGGCTTTTCCCATAAGATCTGGGATGCCACCCCCGTGGATGGCGACGAGCCTCAGCTGGTGCTGCATTACGTATCGGTCGACGGCGAGGAGGGCTATCCCGGCACGCTGGATGTGACCGTTACATATACGCTGAAGGCGACCAATGCGCTTTCTATCCGCTACGTGGCCACCACCGACAAAAAAACGGTGCTGAACCTGACCAACCATTGCTACTTCAATCTGGGCGGCTTTGCCTCCGGCAAGGTTTACGACCATATCCTGCAGATCGATGCGGATACCTATCTGCCCACCGATGAGACCCTGATCCCCACGGGCGAGATCAAGAGCGTGGAGGGAACCCCCTTTGATTTCCGTACCCCCAAGGCTGTGGGCAAGGATTTCTATGCCGATGATGCGGATCTGAAGCTGGGTGGCGGCTATGACCATTGCTTCAACTTTGTGGGTGGCGAGACCAAGGAGCCTGTGCTCCGCGCGACTCTCTTTGACCCCAAGAGCGGCAGAGAGATGAAGGTCTACACCAACCAGCCCTGCGTGCAGTTCTACAGCGGCAACTTCCTCACCAATGAGGAGCATCCCTTTAAGGGCGGCTATCCTCAGGCGCAGCGCAACGCCATGTGCCTGGAGACCCAGCATATGCCCGATGCCATGAATCACGAGAACTTCACCAACGTAGTGCTGTGCCCCGGCGAGACCTACGATTACACCACCGAATACGCTTTCTCGGTACGCGAGGACTGATCGGATGAAAAACGGCTGATCCGTCGGATCAGCCGTTTCCTTTGAGGAGGCAATTATGACAAGAGAAGAGCTTTGCGCAAAAAGAGAAGAGGCGCTGAACGCCTATTCTCACATCGGCGCCGTTGTCAGCTGCGAGAGATACGGCAACGGACATATCAACGATACCTTTTTGACCGTTTCGGAGAGCGGTAAGCGCTATATTTTCCAGCGGATCAACCATACGGTATTTCCGCATCCCGATGAGGTGATGGAGAATATCACCGCCGTGACCGAGCACATCCGTGGGCGTGTGGCCGCCGAGGGCGGGGACGCTGCACGCTCTACGCTGGTGGTGGTGCCGACCGATGCGGGTGCGGCATACTACAAGGATAGCATCGGCAGCTTCTGGCGGATGTATGAATTTACCGAAGGCACCGTGGCACACGACAGAGCCGAGAGTATACAGATGTTTACCGACTGCGCCGAGGCCTTTGGCCGCTTTCAGGGCTGGCTTTCGGATTTTGATGCATCGGTGCTGCACGAGCCCATTGTAAATTTTCATAACACACCTGTGCGCTATGAAAATCTGATGCGCGCCATTGAGAAGGACCCCCTCGGTCGTGTTGCCGAGGTCGCGGAGGAGATCGCTTTCGTCAAGGCGCGTGCGGAGTTTGTCAAGACTCTGGAGAACGCCCGCGAGGCAGGTACGCTGCCGCTGCGCGTAACTCACAATGATACCAAGCTCAATAACATTTTATTTGATGCCGCTACCGGCAAGCCGGTCTGCGTGATCGATCTGGATACCGTCATGCCGGGTTATTCGGTCAATGATTTTGGCGATTCTATTCGCTTTGGCGCCAATACCGCCGCCGAGGATGAGACCGATCTCGGTAAGGTCTCGTTGGATCTGGGACTTTACCGCTCCTATGCGGAGGGCTTTTTGCGCGGTTGCAATGGTAAGCTGACCGAGAATGAGGTCGCACTGATGCCCATTGGTGCGCGCATGATGACGCTGGAGTGTGGCATGCGTTTCCTTACCGACTATATTGAGGGTGATACCTATTTCCGTATCGCCAGACCCTCGCACAATCTGGATCGCTGCCGTTGCCAGTTCGCGCTGGTGGCCGATATGGAACGAAAAGAAAATGAAATGAAGCTGATCTGACGGCATCTTTTGCCCCCGAGCAACATAAGGTTGCTTGGGGGTGATTTTTTTATGAAATTGAGAGCGAAGCATTTTTTATCCTTTTTTCTGGCGCTGCTTTGTGTCGTTTGGATGATCCCGACCGCTGGCGCAGAAAGGGTTGAGACGGTTGATACCGTGGAGCTTGCACTGCCGTGCGCCTCGGCTATTCTGATGGATGCTGCCACGGGGCAGGTGCTGTATGAGCAGAATGCCGATCAGGCGTTGCCTCCGGCATCGGTGACCAAGATCATGACGCTTTTGCTTGTGATGGAGGCAGTGGATGACGGAAGGATCGCGCTCACAGATCTCGTAACGGTCAGTGCGCGGGCAGCTTCTATGGGCGGCTCACAGGTCTTTTTAAAGGAAGGTGAGCAGATGAGCGTGGAGGAGATGCTCAAATGCGTGGTGATCGCATCGGCCAACGACTGCGCCGTGGCGCTGGCGGAATTTGTTTCGGGCAGCGAGGAGGGCTTTGTGCGTGCTATGAACGAGCGCGCTGCCGCGCTCGGTATGAAGAATACGCATTTCGAAAACACGAACGGTCTTGACGATACCGCCAGGAACCACGTGACCTCCGCAAGGGATATTGCCATTATGTCGCGCGCATTGATCTCTCACGAAAAGATACTGGAGTACAGCGGCATCTGGATGGATACCGTCAGGGACGGGACCTTCGGACTGACGAACACCAACCGTTTGGTGCGGTTTTATCCCGGCTGCACCGGGCTTAAGACCGGCTCTACCGCCAAGGCGAAATTTTGCATCAGCGCTACCGCTGAGCGCGACGGACTTTCACTCATCTGTGTGATCATGGCCGCGGAAACGCGGGATATCCGCAATGCGGCGGCAAGCAAGCTGTTGGATTACGGCTTTGCAACCTATGCAGCCTATCGGGCAAAGGGGGAAGAGACTGCACTTGCCGTAAGGGGTGGTGTGTCACCTCTCGTCCGCGTTGGCTGTGAGGAATTTTGTGCCGTCGTGCCAAAGGGCAAGAGCGGTGCGGTGGAGCGCACGGTCGAGCTGCCTGAGGCGCTGCAGGCCCCTGTGGCAGCAGGGGATACGGTTGGACATGTGGTTTATCGGCTTGACGGAGCAGAAATCGGCTCTACGCCCCTTCTTGCGTGCGAGACGGTAGAGAGAATCGGTTTTTCCACATTATTTTGTCGCTTGCTGTCGCAATTCCTTTTAATATAAAAAAATAAATAAAAAATCTGCAAAAGCCGTTGCATTCTGTGGAAATATATAGTATAATGTTTAACAAATAATGCGTGACTTTATACTATATAGCCACAGAAAGTAGGTAAAAAATGTCGATTCGTCTTGTAGATTCTTACGTTGCACCCTTTGTTGCGGAGCATGAGTATGATTATATGCAGTCTGCCGTGACTGCCGCGCACACTATGCTGCACGAAAAGAGCGGTCAGGGAAATGCCTTCCTCGGTTGGCTGGATCTGCCCCGCGATTATGACAAGGAGGAGTACGCCCGTATCAAGGCGGCAGCTGCGAAGATACGCAAGTCCTGCGACGTGTTCATCGTCATCGGCATCGGCGGCTCTTACCTGGGCGCACGCGCTGTGGTAGAGTTTCTGAACTCTCCGCTCTACAATAATCTGAAGAAGGACGGTCCCGACATCTACTTCTCGGGCTGCAACATCAGCGCTACCAATATGCAGGAGCTGCTGCAGATCTGCGAGGGTCGTGACGTCTGCATCAACGTGATCTCCAAGTCCGGCACCACTACCGAGCCTGCCGTAGCCTTCCGCATCTTCCGCGAGCTGCTGGAGAAGAAGTACGGCGCTGACGGTGCCAAGGATCATATCTTTGTGACCACCGACCGCGCAAAGGGCACCCTGAAGGGCTTTGCCGATAAGGTTGGCTATGAGACCTTTGTTGTTCCGGACGACGTGGGCGGTCGTTTCTCGGTGCTGTCTGCCGTGGGCCTTCTGCCCATCGCCGTTGCAGGCATCAATATTGATGATCTGATGAAGGGTGCTGATGAGGCACGCGTTGCCTTTGCCGATCCCGATCTGAAGAAGAATGATTGCTACAAATATGCCGCTCTTCGTAACATCCTGTACAGACAGGGCAAGGTCACCGAGATCCTGGTTGGCTACGAGCCCTTTATGCAGATGTTCTGCGAGTGGTGGAAGCAGCTCTTTGGCGAGAGCGAGGGCAAGGATAAGAAGGGCATTTATCCCTCTTCCGTGATCTTCTCCACCGATCTGCACTCTCTCGGTCAGTATGTGCAGGACGGCATGCGCAACCTGTTTGAGACGGTCGTTTCCGTCCGCAACACCGGCGTGACCCAGCTGATCCCCAACGATCCCGAGAACATTGACGGTCTGAACTTCCTTTCCGGTAAGGATCTGAACTATGTCAACGATATGGCGCAGCAGGGCACTCTGTTCGCGCATGTGGACGGTGGCGTTCCCAACATCCTGCTGGAGCTGGAGGATCGCTCCGCCAAGTCTCTCGGCTACATGATCTATTTCTTCGAGAAGGCTTGCGCCATTTCCGGCTACCTGCTGGGCGTTAATCCCTTCGATCAGCCCGGCGTAGAGGCGTACAAGAAGAATATGTTCGCCCTGCTTGGTAAGCCCGGCTATGAGGAGCAGAAGGCAGCTCTGGATGCCCGCATTGCGGCTCTTTGATAGTGCTTCCCGAATAAAAGAACAAAATGCAGTAAATTTTGGCAAAAAAGTGCCGAAATTTACTGCATTTTTTATAAAAAACCCCTTGAAAATCCTTGCCATTTCGTGTATAATGAGGATGTAGACGGAAATCGTACCGTTTAGCAATTCATAGTTTGGAGGTACAAGGCTATGCTGAAAGTAATGATTGGCGTAAAGGGAACCGGTAAGACCAAGACCCTGATTGAGAAGGTGAATGCGGCTTCTGCTGCATCTCACGGTGATGTGGTTTGCATCGAAAAGGGTACCGGCCTGCGCTTTGATATTAAATCGAAGGTTCGTTTGATCAACACCGAGGAGTATCTGGTTCACGATGCAGATGCGCTGTATGGCTTTATTGCAGGCATTCTTGCCAGCAACTACGACGTGACCGATCTGTTTGTTGACAATACCTTGAAGATCTGCAATGGTAATATTGCTGCCTTTGAGGCACTGCTTACCGAGGTGGAGGCGCTGCTGAAGAATCACGACGTGAATCTCTTCATGACCGCTTCTATGCCTGTTGAGGATGCTACCGACGGTATCAAGAAGTTCTTTTGATAGCATCGTGTAAAAAGTAAAACCGCCACGGCTTGTCCGTGGCGGTTTTTGTTATACGATCGCAGAAGCATCTGCGTTATGAGTGGACTTCTTGTGAGCCAGCAGAATGCACCCCAGTGCCATAAAATAACCGGAGATCGATGGGACAAGCACCATAAGCAACCAGTAAAGCAGCACGATGGGAAGGTCTGCAAAGGTAAAGAATGCGCCGGAGACAGAAAACAGGATCTCGTCGATCGCGTAGGTCAGTGTCAATAGGCTGAGCACGGCGATCATACCCCAAAAGGCGGTGCGCAACAGGGGATTTTTACGGCTGAGTGGCCTTTTGATAGGGAAAAATACGGTTTTAGGCTGGTATTCTTTGCCAAGCGTTTCAGAGGCATTTTTGAGTATGCGGTTTTCCTCTTTGGCAGGAGAGATCAGCTTGTGGGCCAGAAATGCGACAAGAGCGATCTCGGCACATTCGATCAGCAGAGAAACGAGCAATGACCAGAGGTCATCCGGGAAATAGAAGCTGCCGCCCATCCAGCCTACGGTAAAGACGCCCAAAATGTATTTGAGCAAAAGAGCAACACCGGTCAGGATCAGCAGGGGGCGGCAACGGCCAAGCCCATATTCGTAAACACCGTGAATGAGAAAGCCGAAAACGGTGGCGATCAGCAGCGGCTCCAGAAGATTGGCCAGAAAATCGATCAGATCCAACAGAACCGAATTGCTGAGTACAGCATCAAAGGAAATATATTGATATAGCGGCATGATCACGCAGCTATACAGAACCATCAGACCAAACAGAAAGATGGCGGGCAGGCGCAGCGCTTTTCGGGGCATAGAAACACTCCTCTCACAACAATACTATTATTATAACACACTCTTTTGCAAAAGGCAACATAAAAATTGCGCCCTTCGCATAGGATGAAAGAAAACAGAGGTGATACCGTGAGCAAACACATATTTGATGATCGGAAAACAGAAGCTGCGCTGACAGAGCTTGCCAAGAATCCTATGATCACCGTGACAACATTGGGCAAGAGCATTTTGGGGCGCGAGCTGCCGCTGATCCGCCTGGGTAAGGGAGAGCATGCGGTGCTTTACGTGGGTGGCATTCGCGGTACTGAGGGGGTGATCTCCTCGCTATTGATCGATTTTGCGCTGGATTATAAGCGCCAGCAGGAGAAAAACGCCACCGTTTTTGACTATCCGATGCGGTATCTTGTTGCTGAGCGAAGCATCTATCTGGTGCCGATGCTGGACCCGGACGGAATTTCTTATGTGATCAATGGCATCGGCGCGGACAATCCGTTGCGTGAGCGTGTATTGCGCATGAATGGCGGCAGCGAGGAGCTTTCGGCCTGGCAGGCCAACGCCCGTGGCGTGGATCTTTGCCATAATTTTGATGCGGGGTTCCTGGAGAATAAGCAGCGTGAGGCAGAAAACGGGATCAGAGGCGGCGCGCCCGGCGGATACGGTGGGGAATACCCGGAATCCGAGCCGGAAACGGCGGCGCTTTGTCGTTTTTTGCGTGGGGATCGGGAGGCAATACGGGGCGTTTTGTCGCTGCAATGCGGAGGTGGAGCTATTTATTGCGATTGCGACGATAATCTGACCGCAAAAACGATGTCGGTGGGGCGCGTGCTGTCGCGCTTTACCGGATATCAGCTGGTGCGGCCGGAGCAGATCAGCAGCATTGGCAGTCTTTCGGATTGGTGCATCAGGGCGCTCTGCCGTCCTGCTTTTACCGTCAAATGCGACCTGGAGGCACAGCAATATGCTGCGGTCTATGAGCGGCTGCGGAGAATGCTTTTTTCCTTTTCTTGCATTGTATAGACTTTTGACAGCTATGATATTCGGATCGAACGATGGCAAACCGGCATCAAACGTACAACCGGATAAAAGCAAAAGGAACGGATGAAAATCCGTTCCTTTTGCTTTTAGATGCTGTTTTTATCCAAAGGTGATACAAAGCGAAGCAGATTTCACTTCGTTCGGCTGCAGATGGGTGAGGTCGGCTCTGTCGCAGATCTCATGGGGATCGCCATCCAGATCAGGCAGACCGCACCAGGGCTCGATGCAAACGTAATCAGCATCGGCATCGGTTTTGGTCCAGATGCCCACGTAGGAAAATTCGGGATATTCCACCGTCACAAAGCGATCGCTCTTGCGTGAGCGCAGGGTCACCCTGCCGCAGGTGTTGGCAAGGAAGGTGGCATCCTCCGCGAAAAAGTCACGGTCAAGGTCAATAAAACGGCCGTCGCGCATAGGGTAGGGGGTGCGTTTGCCGTTGATCAGCAGATTTTCGGTGAAAAGGATCTTATTTGGCACGTGTGCCTCGGCAAACTCCAGATAGGAGTCCGAAAAGCTGCCGATACCTTCAAGAGGTGCGCAGAAGCCGGGATGGGCGCCGAAGGCAAAGGGCAGCACGCAGTCGCCCGTATTTTGGACAGAGAGCTTGATAAGGATCTGATCATCCTTTAGCGTGTAGGTAACGGAAAAGGAAAAATCAAAGGGATACTGCGCCCTTGTTTGCTCGTCTGCATTCAGCGTGAGGGTGAGTGCCTCCTCGCTTTGGGCGGTCAACGCAAAGAGGGAGCGGCGGGCAAAGCCGTGGTTGGGCAGCTCGTATTCCTTGCCGTCGTGGGTGTACCTGCCGCCGGGCAATCTGCCGCAGACAGGGAACATCCAGGGAGCACGACTTGCCCAGTAGCGGTCATCTCCCTGCCAGAGATATTCGCAGCCGTCCTTGCTACGCACCGACATCAGCTCAGCCCCCATGTCGGCAATTTCAACCTTCAAAAAATCGTTTTTTAGCGTATAAATCATTTTTGTCCCTCCAGATGATCAAAAAAATTCATTTGCTCTCCGTTTTTGGTCTGATTGCGGTAGGGGAGCCCCAAATGCTCGTAAGCAAGTCTTGTGACGCATCTTCCGCGCGGTGTACGGGAAAGGAAGCCGATCTGCATCAGATACGGCTCGTAAACATCCTCCAGCGTAATGGCCTCCTCGCCGATGGTGGCGGCAAGGGTCTCCAGACCGACAGGACCGCCGTCGTAGAATTTAATGATAGTAGAAAGCATGCGGCGGTCAATGTGATCCAGCCCCAAGCCGTCAATATCCAGCTGCTGTAGGGCATAGTTGGCGATCTCGGAGGAGATGGAGCCATCGCCCTTGATCTGGGCAAAGTCGCGCACGCGCTTCAGCAGTCGGTTGGCGATACGGGGGGTGCCGCGGGAACGAGAGGCGATCTCAATGGCACCGTCCTCGGTGATATCCATATCCAGGATGCCCGCGCTGCGCTTGACGATGGTTGCCAGCTCCTCGGGCGTGTAGAGCTCCAGCTTCAAAAGCACGCCGAAGCGGTCGCGCAGAGGAGTGGAGAGCTGACCGGCTCTGGTGGTGGCACCGATCAGGGTGAATTTGGGTAGGTCGATGCGGATGCTGCGCGCTGCAGGACCCTTGCCAATGATGATATCGATGGCATAGTCCTCCATGGCGGGGTAAAGCACCTCCTCCACCACGCGGGAAAGACGGTGGATCTCATCGATAAAGAGCACATCGCCGTCACCGAGATTGGTCAGCAGCGCGGCAAGGTCGCCGGGCTTTTCAATGGCGGGGCCGGAGGTCACACGGATGTTCACGCCCATTTCGTTGGCAATGATATTGGAAAGAGTGGTCTTGCCAAGGCCGGGAGGGCCGTAGAGCAGCACGTGATCCAGGGCGTCGCCGCGTTTTTTTGCGGCATCAATGTAGACCTTCAGATTTTCCTTGACCTTCTCTTGTCCTACGTAATCCTCTAATTTTTGCGGTCTTAGCGGATTTTCAGCATTTTCTCTGTCCTCGTTGGTGGCAGAGGTAGAGAGAATACGGTTTTCAAAGTCAAAGTCCAGATCATTATCGTCCAAGTTAAAATTTCTGTCCAAGATCTGATCCTCCTATTACATCAGTTTTTTGAGTGCCGCCCGGATAATGCCCTCGACCTCAAGGCTTGTGGTGTCGATGGTGTGCAGCACGTTCAGCACCTCAGAGCGGCTGTAGCCCAGTACCAGCAGCGCCTCCTGTGCCTCATTTAGCTTGCCGTTCGAGGCAGAAGCACCACCGATAGGAGCAGGGGCGGAAAGCGAGGCAGCGGAAACCGTGTCGGGCAATGCACCCTCCGCCATCATCTTGTCGCGTAGCTCCAGAATGATGCGCGCAGCGGTCTTGGGGCCGATGCCGTTGGCTTTGGCGATGGCCTTGCGATCCTCGGTGCAAACGGCAAGGGCGAATTTTTCGGGGGTGAAGCAGGAAAGAATGGCCATTGCCGCCTTAGGACCCACGCCGGAAACGGTGGTCAGCAGCTTGAAGGTGTTCAGCTCCTGCTCGTCGCAAAAGCCGAAAAGCTCCATATCGTCCTCGCGTACTGCCATATGAGTAAAAAGCTTTACGGTGCCGTTGGCAGCAGCGGAGGGGGAAAGCGCGTCATAGGTGCGATCGCTGACTGTCAGCTTGAAGCCAACACCTCCTGCATCGATCACGGCAAAGCCGGGGCGCAGCAGCGCCAGCTTTCCGCTGATGAAATAAAACATAAAAAACCTCCGTTTCAGGTGAAATCCTTTTCAAAAAATCTTTTTTTGCGCTCGATCACGCAGGTGCCGATCAAAGCGGCAATACCAAGCAGACTGATAACCGTACCCCAAGCCAGCTGCGGTGAGCGGTATTTCAGCTCAATACGGTGTGTGCCGGGGGTGTCAACGGTAAAGGAGACCAGCGCGCCGAGAGCCTTTGCGGTCTCAACACGGTGACCGTCCACAAAAATGTGCCAATTGGGGTCAAAGGGAACGGTGAATAGCATTTTTTGCTGCGGCTCGGTGGTGATCAGATTGCCGCTCAGGCGTGCGTGGCTCGGCGCTGCATCGATCTGCAGCTGTGTTTGGGCCAAAGAGGTCAGTGCGGCATTGGCGGCGGCCTCATCGTAAAAATAGAAGAAATCTTCGCCACGGTATATCTGCAGCGGCCTGTCATTGTCGGCCATCACCATACGCACGCGTACCGTATCACCTGCCCGAAAGTGACCCAGATACAGCATATAAGAGCAAGAGGTGTCAAAATGCACGCCGGCATATACGTCGTTGATGTAAAGGTAGACGGGAGCGGTAATGGGGGCGGGGAGCGTAAAGAAGAGTGCGCCGTTGGCACTGGCCGTGGTGATCAGGGTCACAAAAGCCACGCTATCTGACGATTTGGGAAGATAGACCAAAGTATTTTCGGCCGAGGTATAGGCGTTGCAGCCGCCAAACAGGGTGCTGCCTGTCTGCAACGGCAGAAAAGCGGCGGTTTCGGTGCCGGTCAACGCGGAAAGCAGGCGATTGCCATTGGTTGCTGCGTTGACGGTGGGGGTGAATGCATCTGCCCTTATGCCGTACACAAGAG
>SVQY01000019.1 GCA_015065135.1 Oscillospiraceae bacterium | reverse complement strand
GAAAAGACCAGCCTTACTTGGATCGAGTACATCGAGATCGCTAACGGCAGCAACGAGCCCGTTGCGCTGAAGGATTACGTCGTTGTTGGCACTGCCAAGAATGGCTTGCTGCACAACGGCAACAACCAGAAGTGGCTGAGCGACCAGGACAACGTCTATCTGACCGACTGGCTGGGCACCGGTGACTACAAGGCTAAGCTGGAAAAGAGCAACTCCGGCACCTGCGATAAGTGGTACAATCCCAGCGAGAATGAGGCCGTGCTGCAGCCCGGTGAGGTCGCAGTGATCTTTGTAGTCAACGGCGCTACCAACTTCAATCAGAAGAATCAGGCAGGGGAGACCGTTTCCCTCATCGAGGCTGCCTGCGATTGGCTGCAGATCGATCTGAATGCAGGCGATGCGCCTCTGTGCATCCTGACCTGCCAGCAGGCAACCACTGTTACCGACGTGGAGATCGCTCCCGACGGTACCGTGACCGATAAGGGTAACGCCCGCACCTGCAAGGGTAACGCAGGCTATGACAGCGCTTCCTGCTGCTACGGTATCGGCCGTCTGAATGATGATGCCGGCAACCGCATCGATTGGAAGAGCATTTACACCCACGACTACCGTTATCTGGAGTCTATGGTAGAGCTGAACCACTCCATGGCATTCGGTCAGAACAACACCGGCATCGGTGCCGACGTTGGTAAGGGTGCCGCTTCCCTTGGCGGTGAGGGCTACTGCGCACAGTACGTATACGGTCAGGATGCTTCCAGCTTCTACAAGATCGGTACGCTCTGGACCCGTCGTAACAATCCCATTTTGACCTGGTACAAGGAGGGTGACACCAACACCGTTCAGCAGACCGGTCAGTACAACGTTGGTAAGCTCCATGAGTATCAGGCACAGACCCTGCGTGACATCCGCAAGCTGGCCGATAAGGGCTATGACAACAATGGCGGTCTCGTTATCACCGAGTATGCCTTTGACACTTCGAATCAGATTGCAGGCAATTACCTGGACGTTTATGAGGCAATGGAGATCACCAACACCTCCAACCGTCCTATCAATCTGTACGAATATTCCTTCGTTTCCAGCGCGGATACGAACTACGGCTCTGTCAGCAGATGGAGCTCGATGACCAAGTTCCAGCCCGGCTGTCCCGTTCCCGTGCGTCATCAGCTTTACGAGCAGCTCAAGGATATTTATAATCCCGATGAGTGCATGGTCCAGCCCGGTGAATCGGTGGTGATCTGGGTCTACTGCTGGGATACTGCAAGCTTCGTTTCGGGCGCCAATGGCGGTCAGGCTCTTACCTTCGAGGATTTCCGTAATCATTGGGGTAGCCTTGGAAACGACATGATCACCGCTGTTGACGAGAACGGTGAATACGCGGTGGACGTCATCATGGCAGTTGCCCATGACGGCGGTACGCCTTCCGGTAACCTTTCCAACACTCTGATCGCAAAGGCTTATGGCATCTGCAAGACCACTGACGTTTCCTTCAATGCTGTCGTTCGCGGCAACGCCGTGGTATCCTACATGGTATCTCCCATTCATCCTTACGATTACGATCTCCGTTGGGCAAGAGAGCAGCTGATCAACAGCACCACGCTTGGCACGGTGCTCGGTGTAAACGTGGCTGCTAACTTCAACTGGGACGATCTCCTTGTAGAGGAGGTAGACTTTGACGAGGATGAAGTGTTCACTAACCTGTGTGTGAAGAACGCCGATGGCACCTACGCCTTCGCAACCGCTCCTTACGATCAGTCGGTGCAGCACTACAGACTGTATTTCTACCACAACAAGCAGAGCTACATGGGCGACCAGGATGCAGAAACCGATGCAAACTTCACCTACAGCTTCTGCTACGGTGAGGGTATGACCTCCGGTTGGGGTGTCGCTTCCATGTTCGCGACCACCAAGGTCAGTTCCGTTACCCAGAGCGGCAGCAATAAGTACGGTATCACCGCCGATGCTGCTGATTGGACACCTCAGGTTTCTGCCAAGATCCTGTCCACCGCTCGCAGAGTGAACTCCTTCGGCTACCTGCTGCCCGAGCAGATGGGTATGGTGGAGGCTCTGAACTTCACCTACGTCGGCGAGATGGATGACGGCAGCAAGGTCTACTTCCACGATTCTGTTGCTGGCGAGCTGGTCGATGCATTCGTACAGAACACCAGCGCCAACGTTGCCGTGAGCAACAACCAGACGCAGATCTCCTTCACTGCTTCTGCAGGTATGGATTACTACCTGAAGATGATGGAGCACTTCGGCGCTGAGAACGTTGCTTTGGGTATCATCTCTGTTCGTGCCGAGGAGGCTATGAAGGCCGGCATGCTCCGTCCCGAGCTGCTGGAGGGAACCGACTACATTCTGGATGACGAGAATCTTCGTACCAGCCAGATGTACGGTGTACTCACCTTTACCGGCAATCCTCAGAACATGGAGCCCGGTTACTACTCCACCACTTACTCCGCAACCGGCTTTGTAAGAGTCAGCACCGACGCCTTTGGCGACGTCACGCTGTATGCCGAATCGGCGATCAACCGTCAGGCAACGCAGGTGCTTGCTTCTGCAATGTTCGATTATAAGGATGCTATGGATGAGGCCAATGGCTACATCTATGAGATCAGCGCAGGCAAGTGGAGCCGTTACACGGCAGCGCAGATCGCTCGCTTTGAGGCGATCGTAGAAGCGCGCAAGTAATAACGATCCCATCCCCCGTGGGCATTTGCCCACGGGGGATTTTTGCTTACTTCAAAGGAAGGCCATCATGTGGCCTTCCTTTTTATGTTTTATATAAAGCACAGGCAGGGGAGGAGCGACACGCGTGTTGATGCCAAAATCTTGACATTTTCATCCATTTTTCGCTTTTGGAAACAAAAGTCGGCAAAAAAATATTTTTTCTCAAAAAAATTTTTTTCTTTTTCCATTTTAGGTATTGCCAAAACGCGAAAAATACAGTATAATATAGTCAAGTGGCAAGAAATGTTATAAAATGTTAAAGAATGGAATGGCATTTCGGAGCGAAGAAAGGAGGGGACGGATATGCTTTCCGGCGAATTTCATCATTCGATAGACGCCAAAAATAGAGTTTCCGTGCCTTCTAAGATGCGCGAGGAGCTGGGCGGCGAGTTTATGGTCGTGCGCAGCCTGCGCGGTGAATGCCTTCGCTTTTTTTCCATGCCTGCATGGAAGGAGTATATCGAGCCCCTGAAAAAAATGCCTCGCGCTGTTTCCGAAAAGACCTTTTGGTTTTTGTATCACGATGCCGCACAGGTCTCTCCCGATTCTCTTGGCCGCGTTCTGCTTACCAAGGGGTTGCTTGATTTTGCCAAAATAGAGGCGGATCAGGAGGGGAACCGTAATGTTGTGATCGTTGGCTGCGGCGATTTTGGCGAGATCTGGTCCGAGGAGCTTTACAACAAGCACGTGGAGGATATGGATATTGATGCTATCCGCCGCGCATTGGAAGAAAGCGGGCTTTGATATGTCAGAGAATTTTTCTCACCGTTCGGTCTTGCTGGATGAGTGCATCGAGGCGCTCGCCATCCGTCCTGACGGTGTTTATGTAGACGGTACCGCCGGAGGTGGCGGCCACTCCTATGAGATCGCCTCCCGACTGACCGCCGGCAAGCTGATCGCCATTGACCGCGATGAAGCGGCGATCCGCGCCGCGGGAGCGCGTCTGGCGCCTCTTGGCACGCGCGCGTGCGTGGTGCGCAGCAATTTCTATGATACGGTTTCCGTACTGGATGAGCTGCAGATCCCCGAGATCGACGGCCTTTTGCTGGATCTTGGCGTTTCCTCTCATCAGTTTGATGAGGCAGAGCGTGGCTTTTCCTATCGGAACGACGCGCCGTTGGATATGCGCATGGATCGCAGACAGGAAAAAAGTGCTTACGACGTAGTGAATGGCTACAGCGAAGAAGCGCTGAAGCGAATTCTGTTTGAGTACGGCGAGGAGCGCTTTGCGCCCCGTATTGCTGCCCGTATCGTGAAGGAACGGGAAAAAGCACCCATTGCAACCACCTTTGCATTATCCGAGCTGATCAAATCGGCCATGCCCGCTGCCGCAAGAGACGGTGGACATCCGGCCAAGCGCTCGTTTCAGGCGATCCGCATTGAGGTGAACGGAGAGCTGGACGTGATCGCCCCCACCATCGAAGGCGCGGTTTCGCGCATGAGAAGGGGCGGACGTGTAGCCATCATCACCTTTCACTCGTTAGAGGATCGCATCGTAAAGCAAGCCTTTGCTAAGCTTGCAACCGGCTGCACCTGCCCCAAATCTCTGCCGATCTGTGTGTGCGGGAATAGCCCCAAGGTGAAGATCATCACCAAAAAGCCCATTCTGCCGAGCGAACAGGAGCTGGCAGAAAACCCTCGCTCGCATAGCGCAAAGCTGCGGGTGATCGAAAAACTTTAGGAGAGAAAAGAAAGGAGGCGCAACGCATGAACGGCGCCGCGACCTACGAAAAGGAATATTTCACAGATAACTACGCCGCGCAGTTTGAAGCATTGCGCGCCGAGTACCGCGCCCGTACCAGAGAGGCGCTGCAGGGCAGAAGGATCGATAAAAGCCCTGTTTCCAACGTTGATGCCGTGGTCTACCTGCATGAGGATCAGAACGGCGGCTACAACATCACAACCGGTGACTTTATGGAGTTTTTCAACCGTCGCTTTGGTGGCAGCGACCGTATCGGCGCGATGCAGCGCTCGATCGCCAATGCCGTTCGCCGCGATGAGCTTCGCCGCGAGGTTGAGGAAAGACGTGGCACCGATGCTGTGCAGAAGAAGCAAACTCACGTGCAGCCCTTGCGCTCGGTCCGCCCGAGATTTGCCTTTATGCAGGTGATCCTGGCGCTGATGCTGGTCTTTTCCGTCTGCATTTTGGGCGTTTCCGCCCTTCTTGTAGACCGCAGCGAGGCTGAGCTGATGCTGCTGGAGGAGGAGGCTGCTATGCTGGAGGCGACTCGCGGTGTGGCAGAGACCGATCAGTATGATGCCGACAGCACCGGCAACGGTGTTTATGCGGATATGTCCGGTGAGGACACGGTTGAGATCTATCCTGCCGAAAACGGCGGCGGTGTGCAGATGGCAGCATTGCTGAACGCTCTTGCCAATCTGGGCAGATAAGGTCTAAAAGCCTTGACAGACGAATAAGATAAGGATGCGGCTGCGGCCGTTGTCCGACGGCGGAACCTGCCAATCAGGGCAGGTTCCGCCCTTTTTCTTTTCTTGGAAAGGAGCGATCATGTCAAGGTTTTCTTCGGGCCGCAAGGCTATGCGGCGCTCCTCTGTGGTAGCACTGGGGATCGCCGTTTGCTTTCTGATATTGGCGTTGCGGATCTTTTCTATACAGGTCTTTGACTTTACACGCTATCAGCAGAAGGTTTTGGATCAGCTGACCACCGAATCGCCCGTCCGTGCCGATCGGGGTGAGATCCTGGATGCAGCAGGGCGCGTGCTGGCAACTAATCGCACCGTCTATCGCATTTCTGTTTTCCCAAATCTGATCGCGCGGCAGGAGGATAGCGCGTGGCTGCAGGGCGAGATCGCAAAGGGCTTGGCGGCCGTTGTGCCCGGGCTGCGCATAGAAAAGGTAATGCAGCATCTGAGCCATACGACCGAGCTGGAGCGAACCGTGATGCCGGCGGTAGAGGCTGATGTGGCCGGCAGAGTCCTTGCCCTTGTGACCGATAAAAAGCTGCAGGATATGATCGCCGTGGAGGCAGTCAGCACCAGATATTATCCCTACGGCTCGCTGGCGGCACATTTGCTGGGCTTTACCGGCAGTGACGGTCAGGGTCTTTATGGGCTGGAGCTGCAATACGATCAGGCTCTGGCCGGCGAAAACGGCTCTTACGTGACCGCAAGAGATTCGTCGGGCAATGAGCTGCCCGGCTCCTATGAAGCCTATCAGCCTGCCACCGATGGCTATACGGTGGAGACCACCGTCGATGCTTACGTGCAATCGGTGCTGGAGGAGCAGCTGGAGCGCACGATGATCGAGTCGGCGGCTGCCAATCGCGTTTGCGGCATCGTGATGGATGTGAAGACAGGGGCCATTCTGGCGATGGCTACCGGCCCCTCCTTTGATCTGAACGACCCGTTTACGTTGAACGCCTCCTCGGCGGCGACGCTGGCAGCGCTTGGATACGAGGCGGACAGCGAGGCGTATAAGGCCGCTAAAAATCGCCTGCTGCTGGAGACCTGGAGCAATAAGGCGGTGACAGAGATCTATATGCCCGGCTCCACCTTTAAAACGCTGACTTGCTCCGCGGTGCTGGAGGAGAATGCTGTGATCGATCTTGACGAGCGCTTCTTTTGCAGCGGTGCAATGCAGGTGGCAGATCGCACCATTCACTGTCATAAGGTAGGCGGACACGGCAGCCTTACCTTTCGCGAGGGACTGCAGAACTCCTGCAACCCTGTGATGATGACCATCGCCGCCAGACTTGGCTGCGATACCTTTTACGACTACTTTAAAGCTTTTGGATTGCTGGAAAAGACCGGGATCGATCTGCCGGGCGAGGGAAACTCGATCTTTCACGCCGCCTCCTCCTTTACAGAGCTGGATCTGGCCACCGCCTCCTTCGGGCAGAACTTCAAGGTCTCGATCCTGCAAATGCTCACTGCAATATCGGCGGTGGCCAACGGCGGTGAGCTGATGACTCCATATGTGGTGGAGCGCATCACCGATACTGACGGAAACGCAGTTTATGCGCACGAGGCGGCGGCGCGCCGCCGTGTGATCAGCGCGGAGACGGCAAAAACCGTTTCAGAGATCCTGGCAGGCGGTGTTGCCGGTGACGGAGGCGCAAAAAACGCCTACGTGGCGGGTTACCGTGTGGCGGCTAAGACCGGCACCTCCGAGAAGATCGGTGACGACAGAAGCGCCAGAATAGGCTCCTGCGTGGCCTTTGCGCCGGCCGATGATCCGCAGATCGCGGTCATCATTGTGGTGGATGAGCCAACAGACGGCAGCCGCTACGGCAGCGTGGTGGCCGCGCCCTATGCGGGGCAGGTGCTGGGCAACGTGCTGCCGTATCTTGGCGTAGAGGCGGTCTATACCGAGGAGGAGGCCAAGGCGCTTGCGCTTTCTGTGCCGGATTGTATCGGTTGGGAGCGTGCGCGCGCGCTGGAGACTCTGAGCGCCGCGGGCTTTTCGGTGGAATGGATCGGAGAAGGATCCTCTGTGACCGCACAAACACCGGAGGCAGGCAGCAGCGTAGAGAGGATCGGCGCCAAGCTGGTGCTGACATTGGGTGATGCACCGCCCGCGGTCGTTGCGGTGCCGCAGGTGGTGGGGCTGAGTGCCTCGGCTGCATGTAAGCTACTCATCGATGCGGGACTGAATATTGCCATTGAGAGCGGTATCGATCCGCTGCGGGCGGATAAGACCGTCCTGGCGCAATCGGTTGCGGCAGGGGAGACGGTACCAAGGGGCACGGTGATTTGGCTGCGCTTTCCGTACGAGGAGAAAAAAGAATAGCTTGGGAGGAAATTTTATGCTTTTGAGTGTGTTATTGGCCGCTGCGGGGTATGCTTTGCCTGCCGGTATAAAGGATAGAGAGATCACGGGTATTACATCGGATTCTCGTACCGTAAGAGATGGCTTTTTGTTTGTTGCCATACGCGGGATGCGGCAGGACGGCAATGCGTTTTTACGGGATGCCTTTCGGCGCGGTGCTGCTTTTGCGGTATGCGAGCGCTGCGCAGGCTGCTCTGAGGTGCTGGTGACGGAGAACGCCAGAGCTGCGTTGGCGCGACTGCTGGATGCGTGGTATGGGCATCCTGCAAGGGGAATGACCCTGATCGGTATCACGGGCACCAACGGCAAGACCTCCACCGCCACGATGCTGCATAGCATCTTCACGCACGCAGGGCTGCGCTGCGGTCTTATCGGTACGGTGGAATGCCGACTTGGCGAGGAGCCGATGCTGACCGAGGGCAGCGATCCGCTCTCCAATATGACCACACCGGATCCGGAGCAGCTGTATGCTTTACTGGCAAGAATGCGCGATGGCGGTGCCACGCACGCGGTGATGGAGGTGACCTCACACGCCTTGGCGCTCGACAAGGTGGTGCCGCTTTGCTTTGAGCGTGCGGTGTTCACCAATCTCACACCGGACCATCTGGATCTGCACGGCGATATGGAGAGCTATTATCTGGAAAAGAGAAAGCTTTTTGCAATGGCAAAGGGAGGCGTGATCTCTTGCTTGTCTCCCATTGGCGAGCGTCTGGCGGATGAGCTGGATATTCCTGTATGGCGCGTGGAGCGCGGAATGCTGGATAAGCTTGAAAAAAGGGGCGCAAGCGGCGTTTCTTTCACGCTACAGCTGCCAAGCGGCATGCCGCTGCCGTTAGAGATCCCCGTGCCGGGCGATTTTTCGGTAGAAAACGGCGCTTTGGCTGCCATAACGGCCGTGAGCCTCGGTATATCGCCCACCGCCGTGCAGGAGGCGCTTTCTCGCTTTCCGGGGGTGCGTGGGAGAATGGAGCGTGTGTCGCAGCAGCCTACCGTGCTTCTCGATTACGCACACACGCCGGATGCGCTGGAAAAGCTGCTGCGCACAGTGCGCGGCTTTTGTGAGGCGCGACAGCGTATTACCGTTCTGTTCGGATGCGGCGGCGATCGCGATCCCTCCAAACGGCGCGAAATGGGAAGGATTGCTTCGGCATTGGCGGATCTGGTCATTCTGACCTCCGATAATTGTCGTTTTGAGCGATGCGAGGATATTTTGCGCGAGATCCTGCGCGGTGTGGATAAGGAAAAGCCGTACCGCGTGATCCCGGATCGGCGCGCGGCCATTCTTTACGCCATCGGGACTGCTCGCGAGAGCGATGTGATCCTGCTGGCAGGCAAAGGGCATGAGAACTATGAGATACAGGGCGCTGAGCGTCGTTATTTTTCGGAAAAAGAGATCGTAGCCGAGGCGCTTGCCGCACGGCGAGGGGAGGGGCAGGATGCGGATCTCTCTTTGTGAGCCGATGCGCGTATCACGTCTGCTGGCCGATGCGCTGGGCGCAAGCGTCAGCGGCGCGATGCCGCCTCTTATCACAGGGCTTGCGACCGATAGCCGTGAGGTCATGGCAGGGGATCTTTTTGTCGCTCTTGCAGGGCAGAGGCAGCATGGCGCAGCGTTCGTGGGCGAGGCTGCCGCCAAGGGGGCCGTTGGCGTGATTGCGACACGCGGAACGACGGTGCCGTCGGGGCTTTCGCTCTGGGCGGTGGCAGATCCCGCTGCCGCCCTGCTTGCCGCCGCTCACACGCGTCGGCAGATGAGCAGCGCGCGACTGGTGGCGATCAGCGGCAGCACCGGAAAGACAACGGCGAAGGACGGGATCATAGCGGTGCTTTCGCAAAGTGGGAGCGTTGCCGGCAGCCAAGGGAATTACAATAGCAGCATCGGCCTGCCGCTCTCGCTGCTATCCTTTGCGGAAAGTGATTTTTTTGTGGTGGAGCTTGGGATCAATCACGTGGGCGAGATGCGTCCGATGGCAGAGGCGGCGGCAGCCGATCTGGCGGTGCTGACCAACGTGGGCAGCGCCCACATCGGTCATTTTGCCGACAGAGAAGACTTGCTTGCCGAAAAGCTGCAGCTGGCTTCGGGTCTGCGCCCGGACGGAACGCTGCTGCTGCCGTTGGAGCTGCGGACGGCGGTGCCGAAAAGGCTTTCCTGCGGCGTGGTGAGCATGGGAGAAGGCGGTGATATTTATATGGATAAGATTGCCATGAACGAAAACGGTCTTTGCGGCGATTTGGTCACGCCGGATCGGGTCATAACTAATATCAGGTGGCCGATCCCGGGGCGGATCGGACTTGCCGCGGTAACGGCCATCGGCGGAGCCTGCGCATTGCTTGGCTGCGATGATGAGGTGCTCCGCCGAGGGCTTTTGCTGGCAGGGGAGCGCACGCCTCGTATGCGGATGCTGCGGATAGGTGGCAGGTTGGTGATCGACGACAGCTATAACGCCTCTCCGGAGGCAATGGCAGGCGCTTTGGAGATGCTGCGCTATCGCGCAGCGGGGCAGAGGGAGACGGTAGCGGTGCTGGGGGATATGCTGGAGCTTGGAAAAATGAGTGGAAAGCTGCATTTCGAACTCGGCGACGAGGTGAGAAAAAACGACATTTCCTTGCTTGTCACCTTTGGTAGTGAAGCGGCTGCGATCGCTGCCGGCGCGGTGGCTGCCGGTATGCCCCAAAATGCGGTGCGCTGCTTTGACGAGAAGGATTACGCCTCGCTCGTCAAAATGCTTTTGCGCGAGACGTCGCCAACGGCAGCGGTGCTGATCAAGGGCTCCGCCGGCATGAAAATGCACCGCGTGGTGCAGGAGCTTGGGAGGCAGATATGAGAGGTACGCTTTCAACCGTTTTGGCACTTTTTGCCATTTCCTTTTTTGTAACGGTGGTGCTGGAATGGCGCTTGGTGCCGCTGCTGCGGCGTTATCGCGCCGGGCAGCCGATCCTGGAGATCGGCCCTTCCTGGCATATCTCCAAGGCGGGTACGCCTACCATGGGCGGACTGGCCTTTCTTCCTGCCATCGGTGCCGGAATGCTCCTGCTTCTTTTTCCCTCGGTCAGAGGGGAGATCTCGGTGCTGCCGCTGCTTGCCGCTTTTGGCTATGCGCTGCTGAACGGCGCGATCGGTATGCTGGATGATCTTTGTAAGCTGCGAAAAAAGGAAAATCAAGGACTGTCAGCGGCACAAAAATATTTTTTGCAGCTGCTGGTGGCAGGTGCTTTTCTCTTTGTTGCACGCGCGTTTTGCGGCGTGGATACGGCCATCGCCTTGCCGTTTTCGGGGCGGCCTCTGGAGCTTGGATTTTTCTATTATCCGCTATCACTTCTTTTTCTTACGGGCACCGTCAATGCGCTCAATCTGACCGACGGTGTAGACGGGCTTTTGTCCGCTACCACCGGCGTTTTGGCGCTCTTTTTTCTGCTTTGGGGATATCGTGAGGGGCAGGGTGTGATCATGGCCGCAGGGGCACTTTTGCTGGGTACTTGCCTTGGCTTTCTTTGCTTTAATGCCCATCCGGCCAAGGTCTTTATGGGGGATACCGGCTCACTCTTTCTGGGCGGCACGGTGGCTGCCTTAGGGGTGCTGACCGCTCATCCGTTGACGGTGCTGATCGCCGGCGGTGTGTTTGTTGCCGAGGCGGCGTCTGTCATTTTGCAGGTGATCTTTTTCAAGCTTTCGGGTGGCAAGCGCCTGTTCCGTATGGCTCCCCTGCATCATCATTTTGAAAAGCTGGGACTTGGTGAGTGGCAGATCGTGGCGCTGTTTTGCGCTTCGGGCATTCTGCTCGGACTGCTGGCTCTTTGGGGGAGGTGAGCGTCTTGCGGCTGAAAGCGCTTTTTTCGAAAAAAGAGGCGAAGGGAAGCCCGGATACCGTCTTTCTCGTGCTGGTGCTGCTGATGCTGAGCGTCGGTGCCGTAATGTCCTATTTTGCCAGCGCGGTCTACGGAGAGCAATTTTACGGCGATAGCGCTTATTTTCTGAAGCGGTATCTGCTGTTTGCTTTACTGGCGGCAGGGCTGACTGTGCCGATGATCCTTTTCGCACGCCCTCCCTTTTTTCGGGTGTTAGCCATCGGACTTTACAGCGCTTCGGTCCTGCTGCTGATCCTGGTGCTGCTGATCGGCACCGTGGGTGGCGGTGCGCGACGTTGGCTTGTGCTGGGGCCGATCACAGTGCAGCCCTCTGAGGTGGCAAAAACCGGCCTTTTGATGCTGCTGGCCTTGGTGCTCAGCAAGCACGAGGAGCGCGTGACCTCTACGCGAAAAAGGGGAGGCAGCTTTCGCTATGGCGTGCTGCTGCCGGGGGCGTTGATCGGCTTGATCGGCCTTTTGGTAGCGGCGGAAAAGCATATTTCCGGTCTGCTGATCATCTGTATGATCGGGGTCGGCGTGATGTTTCTTGGCGGCACGCGGCTGCGCTATCTCGGCGGTATGGCGCTGGCGGTGGCGCTGGCCGGCACGCTGCTCGTTCTCGTTTCCAGCTATGCGCAGGTGCGCGTGGATACCTGGCTGCACGTGGAGGAGGTGGATCCCCTTGGCTCTGCGTGGCAGACCCTGCAGGGGCTTTATGCCATCGGCTCGGGTGGTGTATTTGGGGTAGGGCTTGGGAACGGTCGTCAAAAGTACGGCTACGTATCGCAGCCGCAAAATGATTTTATTTTTACCGTGATCTGCGAGGAGTTGGGCTTTGTCGGGGCTTTTTTGCTGCTTTTGCTCTTTCTTGCACTGATCCTGCGGGGCTTTTACATCGCCGCGCACGCCAGCGATCGCTTTTGCTCGCTGGTGGTGTACGGTATCTCGCTCAAATTGGCGCTGCAAACCGTGCTGAATCTGGCTGTGGTCACGAATTCAATGCCAAATACCGGCGTTTCGTTGCCGTTTTTCAGCTCGGGCGGTACCTTTTTGGCGATACAGATCTTGGAAATGGGGATCGTACTGGCGATATCTCGCTACGGTACGCAAAGGCGTTGATATGAGGATCGTATTCAGCTGTGGCGGCACGGGCGGACACATCACGCCCGCGCTGGCGATTGCAGACGTTGTGCGTGAAAATATGCCGCATGCGTCGATTCATTTTGTGGGTAGCCAACGGGGGATGGAAAACGAGCTGATCCTACGGGCGGGCTATCCCTTTAACGCTCTTGATGTGGAGGGACTTTCGCGTAGCCTGTCACCGCGCAATCTTCGCGTGCTGTGGAAGGCGCTGGGGGCTGTGGGAGAGGCTAAACGGCTGCTGCACCGTCTCTCCCCGGATCTGGTGATCGGCACGGGCGGCTACGCCTGCTATCCTACGCTTCGCGCGGCTGCCGCGCTGGGGATCCCGTGCGCGGTGCACGAGTCCAACGCGGTACCGGGGCTGGCAGTCAGACGGCTTGCGGCCCGCGTGGATCGCGTCTGGTTAAACTTTTCCGCCGCCGCGACGGCGCTTTCTTCAAAGGCTTCGGTGCGCGTGGTGGGCAACCCACTGCCGAACGGCTTTTATCTGCCGCGCCAAGGAGCGGATGACGGCATGCTGCACGTGCTTTCCTTTGGCGGCAGCCTTGGCGCAGACAGCCTGAATGGCGCGATACCGGCGCTGATGGAAAAGGAGGCATCCGCAGGCGGCATCGCTCATCTGCACGCAGGGGGCAAGCGAGGCTATGAGGCCTTGCGTCAAACGCTTTCGGAGCGTGGAATTTTCCGACATCCACAACTGCGGCTGCTGCCCTTTATCGAGGATATGCCAATGCAGATGGCAAGGGCGGATCTGGTGATCTGCAGAGCGGGGGCTATGAGCATCAGCGAGCTGGCCGCCGCAGGTGTGGCGGCGGTGCTGATCCCATCTCCCAACGTAACAGGGGATCACCAATACAAAAATGCCATGATGCTGGCCGAGGCGGGGGCGGCACGGGTGCTGCGTGAGCCCTTTTCAAGCGAGGCGTTGACCGAAACGGTGATGGCGCTCTTGCGCGACAGCCGGGAGCGTGCGCGGATGGCCGAGGCCATCCGGGGCTTCGCAAAAAAAGATGCCGGTCGGCTCATCTACGAGGATATCCGAGCATTGACTCGAAAGTAGAAGGAGGCACTCGCTTCTTGTGACAAAAGGGCGTATATTGTCGCCGAAAATAGCGCCCCGTTCTTCTTTTTTTGAAAATAATTTGTAAAATGTATTGCAAAAAGGAAGAGTTTATATTAAAATATAGTTTGAGTTATTGTGTGCGGCTGTTACCGCCTTGGATCGAAATAAAACGGAGGATACCAGAATGACCTTTGAAACCGATAATAAAATGACCTTTGAACCCGATAACGCCTTTGAGAGCGGTGTCGTGATCCGCGTGATCGGCGTGGGTGGCGGCGGAAATAACGCTGTCAACCGTATGATCGCGGCCAACATCCGCGGCGTGGATTTCGTGGCGATCAATACCGATCGTCAGGCACTCCGCAAGTCGGATGCCTCTACGCAGATGGTTATTGGCGAAAAGATCACCCGCGGCTTTGGTGCCGGCGCAAACCCTGAGATCGGCGCGCGCTCTGCCGAGGAGTCCCTGGATGAGATCAAGCAGATGCTGCAGGGTGCCGATATGGTCTTTGTTACCGCCGGTATGGGCGGCGGTACCGGTACCGGTGCTGCTCCCATCGTGGCACGTGTGGCGCACGATATGGGCATTCTGACCGTCGGTATCGTGACCAAGCCCTTCTCCTTTGAGGGCAAGCGCCGTATGGAGCAGGCTGAGCGCGGTATCAAGGAGCTTGGCCAGTACGTAGACTCCCTTGTGATCATTCCCAACGAAAAGCTGAAGGAGGTCTCCGATACCCGTATCACCCTCGGCAACGCCTTTGAGATCGCAGACGACGTGCTGCGCCGCGGCGTGCAGAGCATCTCCGAGGTGATCAACACCCCCGGCCTGATCAATCTGGACTTTGCCGACGTGACCTCCGTGATGAAAAACGCCGGCTACGCACACATGGGCGTAGGCGGTGCCACCGGCGCCGACAAGGCCGAGCTTGCTGCCAAGGCAGCCATTTCCAGCCCTCTGCTGGAGACCTCGATCCACGGCGCACGCGGTGTGCTGATCAGCATCATCGCCTCCAACGATGTAAGCCTGGAGGACGTCGATCAGGCATCCTCTATGATCCAGAAGCAGGCACATCCCGACGCAAACGTGATCTGGGGCGTGAATTTTGACGATAATCTGGATGACGAGATGCGTGTGACCATCATTGCCACCGGCTTTGAGAACAAGGAGGAAGGGGAGGAGCTGCCGCCCGAGACCGCCAAGGATGAGCCTTCCTTTGCCATCAACGATTTCCGCGCGCCGGATGCTCCCACCGCTGAGCCTGCTGCCGAGCCCGTAGTGGCTGCGGAGCCTGCCGTGGTTGAGCCTGCGGCTCCTGCCGCGCCCGAGGTGCCCGTTGCACCCACGGTGCCCGCTCCTGCACCTGCTGCACCCGCGGCGCCCGCTCCTGCAGCGCATGCGCCCAAATACGACACCGCAAATGAGGATTCTTCTATCTCTGACGACGATTTTGACACGATCATGAGTATCTTCAAGAATCGCGCCCGTCGCGACCCTCGCCGTTAAAATTGCACGATACTTCGTTTGCGCCTCCAATGCTCGGCTCGGAGTAGGTCACTACACCTTCGCCTCCGCGTTTCAGCGCGCGCATCGTCTCGCACAATTTTAATCGGCGAGCGCGGCGTGTGAGGTGATACTTCGCTTGCGTCTCCAATGCTCGGCTCGGAGTAGGTCACTACACCTTCGCCTCCGCGTTTCAGCGCGCGCATCGTCTCGCACAATTTTAATCGGCGAGCGCGGCGTGTGAGGTGATACTTCGTTTGCGCCTCCAATGCTCGGTTCGGAGTAGGTTACTACACCTTCGCCTCTGCGTTTCGGTGAACATTTGCGTCTTTGCTTTGCAAAGTGATGTTGTTCAGACATCAAGCAAATTTCACTCCTCGTCGCAGACGAGGTGGACGCACATCGTCTCGCACAATTTTAATCGGCGAGGGCAGCGTGTGAAGTGATATGTCGCTTGCAGCTTTTCACAATACAAAAAGCCCCCGAGGCCATGCCTCGGGGGCTTTTTGTATCAACATTTTGGATCTGGTTTATTTCAGCTGGCCTTCGAGCAGGGAAGCGGCGGAGGAGAGCGCCTCATCCACCTTGTTGGCATCCTTGCCGCCTGCCATAGCATTGTCGGGGCGACCGCCGCCCTTGCCGCCGGTCACGGCTGCAACGGCACCTACCAGCTTGCCGGCGTGTGCACCTGCTGCAACGGCATCCTTGCCGGCAATAGCGAGGAATTTTACATCATTGCCGTTCACGGTGGCGATCACGGCCACAGTGTCGGGGCAGCTTGCCTTGATCTCGTCTGCAAGGCTGCGGGCAACCTCCTGCTCCATACCGTCAAAACGGGCGGTAGCAAGTCGGATTTTTCCAACGGAAACGGCTGCGCCAAGCAGCTCATCCTTCTTGGAGCCTGCCAGCTTTGCGTTCAGGCTGTCCAGCTCGCGGTGCAAGCCCTTCAGCTCGTCCTGCAGCTGTGCGGCACGCTTGGCAACGTCGATCACGTTCTGTGCCTTCAGCGCGTCGGCGGTATCTGCGAGCAGCTGATCCTTCTGCGCCAGCAGACGGAGCACGCCAAGGCCGGTGCAGGCCTCAATGCGGCGCACACCTGCGGCCACAGAGGTCTCGGAGACGATCTTGAACAGACCGATGCGAGCGGTGTTATCCATATGGGTGCCGCCGCAGAGCTCGGTAGAAGCGTTGCCCATACGGACAACACGAACGGTCTTACCGTACTTTTCGCCAAACAGAGCCATAGCGCCCAGCTTTTTAGCCTCGTCCAGGGGCATCTCGGTCATGGAGATCGGCAGGCCTGCGAAGATATGCAGATTGACCAGTGCCTCCACCTTTGCGATCTCCTCGGCAGTGAGGGCAGCAAAGTGGGTGAAGTCAAAGCGGCACTTATCGTTATCCACCAGAGAGCCGGCCTGCTCTACGTGAGAGCCCAGCACCTGGCGCAGCGCTGCCTGCAGCAGATGTGCGACCGAGTGGTTACGGGCAATGGCATCGCGGCGAGCACCGTCGATACGGGCGCAAACGCTGTCACCCACGCGGAGCGTGCCGTTGACAACGGTGCAAAGGTGCAGGTAAACGCCGTCATTTTTCTTGGTGTCTCGCACATTGAGCATCAGGTCGGGAGCGGAGATGGTACCGGTATCACCGATCTGGCCGCCGCCCTCGCCGTAGAATACGGTCTTGCTCAGTACAACGGTGCAGTCACCCTCGCTGATCTCGTTCACGCTCTGGGCACCGTTCTCGTCCTCCACGATGATGGCAAGGACCTTGGCACCGTCGGTGCGGTAGCTGTCATAGCCGCGGAAGGCGGTCTTTTCCAGCTCGCCCAGCAGCGACTTGGTAGCGTTATCCCAGCCGCTGACATTGCCGCGAGCGGCGCGAGCGCGCTCGCGCTGAGCGGTCATCAGCTTCTTGAAGGTCTCCTCGTCCAGCGAGAGGTGATTTTCGGCCAGGATCTCCTTGGTCAGATCAAGCGGGAAGCCAAAGGTATCGTACAGCTTGAATACATCCTCGCCGGAAATGGCGTCCTTGCCGTTCTTTACGGCATCCTGGATGAGGTTGGAGAGGATGGAAAGGCCGGCGTCAATGGTGGCGTCAAAGCGCTCCTCTTCCATAGAGATGACCTTGAGGATATAATCCTGCTTGTCCGCCAGCTCGGGGTAAGCATCCTTGTTCTCGCCGATGGCGACTACGCACAGCTCGGAGAGGAAGGGATGATCGATGCCAAGCAGCTTGCCGTGACGGCAGGCGCGGCGGATGATGCGGCGCAGCACGTAGCCGCGGCCCTCATTGGAGGGGATCACGCCGTCGGCGATCATGAACATAGAGCTCTTGATGTGGTCGGTGCATACGCGGATCGAAATATCGTTATCCTTATCCGCGCCGTAGGTCTTGCCGGCGATGGTGCAGACGGTATCCAGGATCTTACGGATGGTATCGACCTCGAACATGTTGTCCACGCCTTGCATCACGCAGGCAAGGCGCTCCAGACCCATGCCGGTATCGATATTCTTCTGCGCCAGCTCGGTGTAGTTGCCCTTGCCGTCGTTGTTGAACTGGGAGAACACATTGTTCCAGATCTCCATAAAGCGGTCGCAATCGCAGCCGGGACGGCAGTCGGGGGAGCCGCAGCCGTACTTGATGCCGCGGTCAAAGTAGATCTCGGAGCAGGGGCCGCAGGGGCCGGTGCCGTGCTCCCAGAAGTTATCGGCCTTGCCAAGCTTGGTGATGCGCTCGGCGGGTACACCGATCACCTTGTTCCAAAGCTCAAAGGCCTCGTCGTCCTGCTCGTAAACAGAGGGCCAGAGCAGCTCGCCGGGGATCTCCAGAGTCTCGGTGAGGAACTCCCATGCCCACGGAATGGCCTCGTTTTTGAAATAATCGCCGAAAGAGAAGTTGCCCAGCATCTCAAAGAAGGTGCCGTGGCGTGCGGTGTGGCCTACGCGCTCCAGATCGGGGGTGCGGATGCACTTCTGGCAGGTGGTCACGCGGTTGCGAGGCGGCTCCTCCTCACCGGTAAAGAATTTCTTCATCGGTGCCATGCCCGAGTTGATCAGGAGCAGGGACTTATCGTTGATGGGTACCAGAGGATAAGAGGGGAGGCGAAGATGACCCTTCGATTCGAAGAAGGAAAGGTACTTTTCACGCAGCTCGTTTAAGGATGTCCATTTCATAGCAAAAACGCCTTTCGATGAAAAATAATAAACATTAACTTTTATTATATCATCCCATCACGCCCATGTCAAGATAATTTTGCGCCGCAAAACGCTGTTTTTTGAAAAAAAGAACGCTGCTTTTTGAGGAGAAGCGCATCTTATTTGAGATGATATGTGAGCCAAAAAACTACATTTTAATGCAAATGCATTTTTTTGGCCGCGTTTTCTTGGTGCTTATCACAAAATCAGAGAAAACATTTTTGTGAAAAAGGATGAAAATGACAGCGGCAGAGGTGAAAGTTTGGGCGAATACTTGCAAAAGAAATAAAAAAATGCTATAATACATTCGACTAATGGTATTATTATGCCTAAAGCAAATTCCCGAGTGCCGGAAATCCGGCGAAACTTACACACAAGGAGTTTTGAACATGAAGAAAAGAGTATTCAGCATTATCCTTTGTCTTGCCATGATGCTCAGCCTTGTTACCGTCTTTGCTTCCTGCAAAAAGACCGGTGACGGTGAGCCTGTGGTTGACAAGAAGGTACTGGAGGTCGATCTGAGCGCCTATACGGTCGTTCAGGCCTCCGACCTCTCCTCGGATGTCAAGAACGAGGTCGCCAATGTGGCAGATAAGCTGTCCACGCTGAGCGGTGTTCCGTTCCGTCCGCAGGTGGATCAGGAGGAAGAGGCGGTTGAGACTGAGGATCTCGAGATCCTGGTCGGTAACACCAACCGCAAGGAGACCGTTAAGGCCCTGAATAGCATTGGTGAGCTGGGCTGGACCATCCGCGTTTTCGATAACAAGATCGTCATCGTGGGCACTACCAGCTTCCTGACCCGTGTGGCACTGAGCTACTTCAACGACCATTACGTTACCGCCGAGGCGGTGCAGGGAAGCAAGATCTCCCTGAACAAGAAGGTTACCGTTAAGAATATGGAGACCGTTTCTCTGTTGGAGGGCAGCGTAGAGGACGCCGTGGGTGCATACACCATCGTATTCAACCACAACACCGACTCTACCGACGGCAGTGAGTTCGGCAACGAGCCCAACGGTGCAACCGTTGACTATCCCGTTACCATCAGTAACAGCATCCGCTCTGATCTGGCCAACGCCGTCGGCATCCGTGCCAATGGCTTTGCACTCAAGCAGGATGACGTTGAGGTCAGCAAGAACGAGGTCCTGGTCGGCAACGTAGATCGCCCCGAGACGAAGGAGATCCTCGCCACCCTTGCTTCCGATGAGTATAACCTCACCATCAAGAACGGCAAGATCATTCTTGCAGCCTGGAACGATACCTGCCTGGCACGCGTTTATCGCCTGTTCCAGTCGATGATCAAGGATTCGACTGTTGAGGATGAGGACGGCAACGAGACCCTTTACATCCCCGCCAACTTCTCTATCACCATGAAGCTTTCCGACTCTTGGGTCACCGATTTCCCGACCCCTGAGGGCGATGGCATCGAGCTGCTGACCACCCAGGACGTCAGCGACGGCTCTCATCTGTATGTTTATGCGGGCGAGGGCGTTTCGCTGGAGGCTTACAAGGCTTACTGCGAGAAGCTGATCGGAGAGAAATACGTTCAGTACGGTCCCGAGACCAATCTGGAGGGCAGCTACTTCTCCACCTACATTAACTATAGCGCCGGCATCAACCTGCGCGTTTCCTACTTTGCTTACGCACACGCCGAGGCACAGGATGTTGATAACTTTGTGGAGAGCATCCGCATCGTGGCCAACACGACCGATGGCGTAGAGACCCCCGATACCGACTACTACAATCCCAAGCAGGCATACGTTAAGATGACCGAGACTGCCATCACCGCCGTCAAGATCGATTATAGCACCGGCGCATTCGGTATGTCTTACGTGATCACCCTGGAGGACGGCAGCTTCATCGTTTACGACGGTGGTGGCATCGCCGGCGGTAACACCAATCAGCACGAGTATCTCTGGAACATCCTCAACGAGCTTTACAAGAAGTCTCACGAGGGTGACGAGCCCGACTCCAGCAATCCCATCCATATCAGAGCGTGGATCCTGACCCACGAGCATATGGACCATTATATGATCTTTACCAAGTTCTGTGAGAAGTTCGGCAAGGATAGCAGACTGCGCTTTGATATGCTGCTTGCCAACTTCGCATCCGATGTCGAGTGCTACAACGTTTACAACCCCGAATCCTATGTGGAGAGCAATCTGGAGTCCCTGCAGGGCTATGTGACCGATCGCGACGGCGACGGCAAGGGCTTTGATTACATCAAGATCCACACCGGCGAGATCTTCTATATGGCAAACGCCAAGATGGAGGTCCTCTACACCCACGAGGATATCTGGCCGCAGCATCTGGAGTACTTCAACAACTCCTCCTCGATCTTCCGTATCACCCTGGACTCCACCAACGGTAAGGGCGTGACCGAAAAGAGTCATACCACCATCTGGCTCGGTGACCTGGAGCGTGTGGGCAGCAAGTGCATGCGCGCTATGTACGGCGATACGCTGACTGCCGATCACGTGCAGGTGGCGCATCACGGTTGGAACGGTGTTGAGGCTGAGCTGTATCAGCTGATCGCTCCCGAGGTCGTTTGGTGGCCCGCTGCCAGCAACGTTTACACCGGCAACAGCGGAAACCCCAATGCTTCTGCTTGGTATAAGAAGGTTGACTACATTCTCGCACATGAGATCGCTTCGGTTAAGATCATCATCATGTCTGATAAGTACAACACCTCGATGTATTTGACCAAGGACGGTTCTCAGTACGCAGAGGATGAGCTCTTCAATGTTGGAGAGACCGCTATTCCTAAGTACGATACCGATTCCATCATTTACAAAGGGAATTAATTGATCTGTAAGCGCCGCACCTCGGTGCGGCGCTTTTTCCAAAACAGGAGGAATTTATGAAAAGAATTCTTTGTTTGCTGTTGGTGCTCACGATGCTGCTTTCCGCGACGGTGCTTTTTGCATCCTGCTCGGGTAAAAGCACGGGAGAGCCTACTGTCAGCAAAAAGACCGTCGGCTTTGATGTTGCCGAGTGCGGCATCTACTTTGATGCCAATCTGAGCGTTGCCGCTAAACAGAAGGCCACCGACGTGGTCAATGCCATCCGCGATCTGACCAAGGTGAACATCCGCGCACAGCAGGTGCTCAATGAGGGAGAGGAGAGCGAGCTGGAGGAGGCTGCTATCCTGATCGGTGATACCGGATTTAAGGAGTCCAATAAGGTCCTGAAGGGTCTTGGTGACTACGGATGGGCCATCCGCGTTGTGAACGATAAGCTGGTCATCGCCGGCACCAATCCCTTCTTTACCCGTGTGGCTCTGGCGTATTTTACCGCGCAGTATATGAATGCGGATGCCGTAAAGGGCAGCGTGATCACGGTCAATAAAAAGGTCGAGATGAAAAAGATCGGCTCTGTTGCAGTCGTGGAGAATGACGAGAGCCCCTATAGCTTCGTTTACAGCCACCTGACCGATACTGTCAACAATCCCAACTACGGCTCCAAGGATCCCGAGACCCAGGGTGGTGCCAAGACCGATTACATTTTTGATATCAGCGTTGAGCTTCGCACCATGATCGCCAATGCCACCGGCGTCAAGGCCGGTACCTTTGCTACCAAGCTGGATACCGCCGAGGAAGGGGATTATGAGATCCTGGTTGGTAATATGGATCGCGAGGAATACAAGGCCGAGCTGAACAAGCTTGCCGCTAACGAGTACGGCGTGCTGATCAAGGACGGCAAGGTCATGCTGCTGGCCTGGAACGACGTAGCATTGGCAGGCGCATACGATCTTTTTAAGGATCTGATCACCGCTTGCACCGTTGAGGGTGAGGACGGCTCCTCTACGCTGACCTTCCCGGCAAACTGCTCTGTGGTGGAGAAAATCTCCAACGACTGGGCGATCGATTTCCCCAAGCCCGAGGCTGCTGATCTGTATCTGGACGGCACCGCAGACGTGGGCGACAACTCTATTGAGTACATTTATGCCGGCTCCGGCGCAAACGAAACCACCTATCTTGCATACTGCGAGGAGCTGGAGGCAGATGGCTTCGTGATGGTGGGCGATGAGAACAGCAAGCCCCTCGGCACCGACAATATTTTCCGTTATTATTATAAGGAAGAGACCGGTACCGCGCTCTACGTTTACTATAGCCCCTATCAGTACGCGGCTGCACAGGGCGTAAAGGATACGCTGGCCAGCATCCGTGTCGTGGCATCCAGCACCGAGTATGTGGATCTGCCCGATGAGAGCATTCTGAACCCCAACCGCACCTGGACCAAGGTGACCGAGAGCATGGTGACCTCATTGACCCACGATTATGATATGGGTAGCTGGGGCATTGCATATATTATGACCCTGGAGGACGGTAGCTTTATCGTCTTTGACGGCGGTATCGGCCGTGGCGCGAATAACTGCGATAATCACGTTCGTTTGTGGAATGTGCTGAACTCGCTTTACAAAAAGGTGTTTGGCACCGATCCTACGGCAGCCAAGCCCATTCACGTGCGTGCCTGGACGCTCAGCCACGAGCACGCAGACCATATGAACGTGCTGCAATCCTTCCTCAAGACCTACGGCAAGAACCCTGCATTCCGCTTTGACAACTTCCTGTTCAACGCGACCTCGGATAGCGAGTGCTATAACTGTAGCAACCCCGAGTTCAGCATGCGCAGAAATATCGTCAGCTACAAGCAGTATGTGACCGGCGGCTTCAATTATCTGAAGGTGCATACCGGTCAGAAGTTCTATTTCGCCAATTGCGAGATGGATATTATGGGCACTCACGAGGATACCTATCCCAAGAGACTTGAGTATTTCAACAACAGTACCACCACCTTCAAGACCATTCTGACCTCCACCGATAACGCAGGGAACAAGACCACCACCGATTGCATCTGGCTGGGTGACCTGGAGCGTATCGGCAGCCGCAGACTGCGCGCTATGTGGGGCGAGAATATGAAGGCAGATCAGGTGCAGGTCGCCCACCACGGCTTTAACGGCTGTGAGGAGAAGTTGTACGATCTGATCCTGCCCGACATCGTCTGGTATCCTTACGCCAAGAGCCACTATACCGGCAGCGCAAATTGGGCAAATTCCAGCTGGTCCAATCAGGTGGATCACCATATCTGCCACGAGATGGATGTTAAGCTGATCGTAATGTCCGACGTATACGACTACACGCTTGTCTTTACCACCGCGGGTCCGCAGTATGATGCCATCTTTGATGCCAACGACGGACAGGTCAAGCCCTTTGATAACGCTTCTTTGGTTGATAAGCGAGGATGATCTATTTGAAATGCCAGACGGGGGTGCTGATCCACTCCCGTATGGCGTTTTCAAAACATTTTGGAGGTTTTTATGAAAAAGAGAATTTTATGCGTCTTATTGACGCTTTGCATGCTGCTTTCTGTAGTGGCACTTTTTGCCTCCTGCTCCGGCAAGGGTGGAGAGCTCAAGATCAGTAAAAAGCTTGCAACAGTCGATCTCAGCGAGGCAGAGGTCGTTTTTGACGCGATGCTCAGTGAGGGCGGCAGACAGAAGGCAAATCAGCTGGTCGATCAGTTGTCCGACCTTGTCGGCAGCTCGCTGCGCGCCAAGCAGGTGCTCAACGACGGCGAGGAGATCGAGGACGACGCGCCTCTGATCCTGATCGGTGATACCGGCTACAAGGAGTCCAACAAGGTGCTGGGCAAGGTCGGCGATAACGGCTGGGGCATCCAGGTTATCGGTAACAAGATCGTGATCGTTGGCAGCAATGCCTTCCTCACCCGTATGGCACTGGCCTTTTTCATCAACAATTATGTGAACGAGGATGCCGTAAAGGGCAGCGAGATCTCCGTCAATAAAAAGGTGGAGCAGCGCGAGCTTGGCACCATGAGCATTACCAACAGCGACGGTGAAGGGCAGTTTGCCATGGTCTACAACAGCTGGACCGACGACTATGATAATGGCGGCAGAGACAATTACAACTATGCCGGCGATAACAATCCCACCACCGGCGGCGCCGATGTGGACTACATCTATGAGGTCGTGGAGGATATCCGCACCTCGCTGGTGAAGGCTACCACCACCGCCAAATCCAGAAACTTCCCCAACAAGCTGGACACCACCGATACTGAGAACGAGTATGAGATCCTGGTGGGCAATATGCAGCGTGAGGATTACAAGGCCGAGCTGAGCAAGCTTTCCGTCAATGAGTACGGTATTACCATCAAGGACGGCAAGGTCATGCTGCTGGCATGGAATGATGCGACCCTGCCTTACGCTCACGATCTTTTCAAGGATATGCTCACCGCTTATACCACCGAGGATGAGGATGGCAACAGTGTTGCTGTTCTTCCTGCCAGCGGTACGATCGTGGAGACCATTGCGCTGACCTGGGAGGCTGATTTCCCCAAGCCCGAGGCAGATGGCCTTTACCTGCACGGCACCCTTGATGTTGCTGAAAATTGCATCGAGTACATCTATGCCGGTGACGGCGTGACCGAGGCGAATTATCTCGCCTACTGCCAGAAGCTGGAGGCGAACGGTTACACTACGATCGAAGAGAACGTTAAGCCCATGGGTACCGAGAACATCTTCCGTTACTACCTGAACGAGGAGACCGGCTCCACCCTGTACGTATACTACAGCCCCTACCAGTATGCCGCAGAGCAGAAGGTCAAGGATACCCTGGCAAGCATTCGTATTGTATCCTCGAACACCAAATATATTGATCTGGCTGATGAGAGCATCCTGAACCCCAATCAGACCTGGACCAAGGTGACCGAGACTATGGTGACCTCGCTGACTCACGACTATTCTGTTGGCAGCTGGGGTCTGGCCTATATCATCACCCTGGAGGATGGCAGCTTCATCATCTTTGACGGCGGTATCGGTACCGGTACCAACAAGCTGGATAACAAGGACCGCCTCTGGAATGTGCTGAACTCGCTTTACAAAAAGGTATTCGGCACCGAGCCTACCGCTGCAAAGCCCATTCACGTACGCGCCTGGATGCTGACCCACGAGCATTCTGACCATATGAACGTGTTCATCCAATTCCTGAAGACCTATGGTAAGAGAAGCAACTTCCGCTTTGACAACTTCCTGTTCAACGCTACCTCTGATAGCGAGCAGATCAACTCCAACAATCCGCAGTCCTCGGTACGAAAGGGGCTGGAAGGATTGAAGAGCTCTGTGAACGGCGGCTTCAAGTATCTGAAGGTGCACACCGGTCAGAAGTTCTACTTTGCCAACTGCGAGGTGGACATTATGGGCACTCACGAGGATACCTATCCCAAGAAGCTGGAGTACTTCAACAACAGTACCACCACCTTCAAGACCGTTCTGACCTCCACCGATAACGCAGGGAACAAGACCACCACCGATTGCATCTGGCTGGGTGACCTGGAGCGTATCGGCAGCCGCAGACTGCGCGCGATGTGGGGCGAGAATATGAAGGCGGATCAGGTACAGATCGCGCACCACGGCGGTAACGGCGTTGAGGCCGATCTCTACACGCTGATCGATGCCGAGCTGATCTGGTGGCCTACCAGCGGTAATCGCTACGTCAACGCTGCCAACTGGCAGAATAATAAGACCTGGTGCAATCAGGCCGCGTGGTACTACGGCTACGGTATGCCCGGTGTCAAGATGATCGTGATGTCCGACGGCTTCGATTACACGATGAAGTTTACCACTGCGGGCATTGATTACGATAATATTTACGATGCGAATTCCTGGGAGAAGATGACGCCTGACGGCAGAAATCTGATCGACAAGAGAACGCCCGCCGCTTAAATTCCCAAAGGGCGCCGTGCTTTGCGCGGCGCCCTATAGAGGTATTATATGAAAAAGATTTTAAGCCTTATTTTGGTGGCCAGCCTTCTGCTATCGGCAGTCGTTATGCTGACCTCCTGCAAGCCAAAGGGACCTGAAAACAACGGTGACACGGTCGAGCTGGATCTTAGCGAATATGTTGTGACCTACGGAAAGGAACTGACAAGGGGCGGAAAGGACGCGGCCTCCTTGCTGGCCGCGCAGCTCAAATATCTGACCGGCACAGGTCTGCGCGCCTGGATGGACCAAGAGGACGAAGAGGTCTCCAACGACGAATATGAGATCCTGATCGGCGAGACGAACCGCACCGAGACCTTCCGCGCGCTCAATCGCATCGAAGGCAGCGGCTGGATCATTACCGTGATCGGCAAGAAGCTGGTCATCGTGGGCACCAACGCGTTTCTGACGCGTGTGGCCATGACTTATTTTACCGACAATTTCGTGCAGCAAAGTGCCGTGAACGGCACGGTGCTGACCGTGAAAAAGGAGATCATTACCTCCGAGCTGAAGACCGTGGTGCTGGAGAACGCCTCCGGCGAGGCCTCCTTTGAGATCGTCTATGACGACCGTATCGACGATTACGACAACGGCGGCAAGAGCGTTTACGACTATGCGAAAGACACCAATCCCACCACCGGCGGTCCGGATGCGGACTATACCTATAAGGCAAGTCTGCAGATCAGAGAAACGCTGGCCGGACTGATCAATATTGCGCCCGAGAGCATTCCGATGCACGACGATAGCACCGTCGCCACTACTCAGGAGGTCCTGGTTGGCAATGTGGACGGCCGTGCGGCTTGCGTAAAGGAAATGGCTACCCTTGGCGGAAATGAATACGGTGTTGCGATCCGAGATGGCAAGATCATGCTGCTGGCTTGGAATGACGTGACGCTGCCCAAGACCTTTGCCGTGCTGGAGGATATTCTAAGCGGCTGCCGTTCCACCTCCGAGGCAGGGAAATCCCGGTACGTTGTGCCGGTGGATTGTGTGGTCAAGGAGGTCTATGAGTGTGCCTGGGCGACTGCCTTCCCCAAGCCGGAGGGCGAGAACATCGTGCTGCGTGCCGTTCAGGATATCTCCAACGATTCTCTGGAGTATATCTATATCGGCGAAGGGGCCGACAGCAATGCCTTTACTGCATATTGCCGGAAGCTGGAGAGCGCCGGCTACAGGGCATTGGCGGACGAATGGAATATCAATGACAATCGCTTTTGCACCTATGTAAATGAGACCGAAAAGGTCACGCTGCACGTTTCTTATACCCATTACAAGCACGGAGCGACCTATCAGGTCACCGACGGCTTGCCCGGTATCCGTGTCGTTGCTGCCAGTACCGAAAAGGTCACGCTGCCCTCGGCATCGATCCTGAGCAGCACCGAATACGAGAACGAAACCTATGCCAAGATCACCGCGCCCAAGATCACACAGCTCAAGCTCGCCTATTCTGCAGGAAGCTTTGGTAATGCCTACGTGATCACGCTTTCCGACGGTAGCCTGATCGTTTATGACGGCGGCCGCGGCCTCGGCGATGACGTAGGGAATATGTGGTCTGTCCTCAACGCCCTGCACAAGGAGGCGTGGGGAACAGAGCCCACTAGCAACAACCCCATCCACATCCGCGCCTGGATCCTTTCTCACGAGCATGGCGATCACTTTACCGTTTTCCGCGAGTTCTGCAAAGAATACGGCAAAAGCTCCGATCTGGTGCTTGACGCGCTGCTGTTCAATCCGGTTTCTGCCAGCGAGCGCGCCAACAGCAACAATCCGGAATCCTCGATCCAGACCAATATGAGCAGCATTCAGGCAAACGTGACCGGCGGCTTTGACTTCATCAAAATGCATACCGGTCAGACCTTCTACTTCGCCAATCTGAAGATGGAGGTGCTGTACACCCATGAGGATACTTATCCCAGAGGCCTGGAGTATTTCAACAACAGCTCGACCATTTTCCGTACTACGATGAAATCGGTCGGCAAGGGCGAGACCGATACCTCTACGATGATCTGGCTGGGCGACTCTGAGCGCATCGGCGGCAACCGCCTGCTGGCGCTGTACGGCCCCACGCTGGATTCGGATATGGTGCAGATCGCCCATCACGGCGTGAACGGAGTGACCTACCAATGCTATCAGGCCATCGCACCTGAGATCATCTGGTGGCCGACCTCGCTGTCGAATTTCAAATCCTGGTCCAAGAAATCCAACACGAGCAAGAGATGGTATTATAACGTAGACTATCAGATCCTGCATGATCTTGCTTCTGTCAAGATGCTGCTGATCGCGGATACCTATAATACCACGATGACCTTTGACGGCTCGGGTAAGGAAATGGAGACCCTGCATGACCTTGACGGTACGGAGATCGTCTACAGCACCTACACCAAGACTGATTCCTGGACGGGTGGCTCTGTGATCAAAAAACCATAAATAAGGAGAAACCATCATGAAAAGAAGAATTTTAAGTATTGTTCTTTGCCTTTCCATGCTGCTTTCCTGTGTGGCGCTCTTCTCCTCCTGTAAAAAGGGCGGCGACGGCGAGCCGGTTGTCAGCAAAAAGACGGCAGAGATCGATCTGACCGACTATAACTTGGTCTATGCATCGGACCTTTCTTCAAATACAAGGCTGATGCTGACCGAGATCTCCACCGCGATCAAGGAGTTCGGCGGTGTCAACGTCCGCGCGATGCAGGACGAAGAGGAGGACGTCGTTTCCACCGATGACCTCGAGATCCTGGTAGGCAATACCTATCGCAAGGAAACAGAAAAGACCCTGAAGGGGATCAAAAATGGCGGCTGGGCGATCCGTGTGTTCAAAAACAAGATCGTGATCGTCGGCACCAATGATTTTCTGACTCGTGTAGCACTTGCCTACTTTGTGAGCAACTATATGGTCAAATCTGCCTTCAAGAGCAGCACTCTGACCCTGAACAAGAAGGTACTTGTCAGCAAGCTCGGCACGCTTTCCTTTGCCGAGGATGGAGAAGGCCTCTATCAGATGGTATTTGATGACCGCGTGGACGGCACCGACAACGGTGGTCCGGATGCTTATTCCTATGAGAAAGATACCAATCCCACCACCGGCGGACCCGACGCGGACTATACCTATACCGTCGTAGACGGTATCCGTACCACCCTTGCCAAGGCCTTCGGCGTGCGCTCCAGCACGATGCCCAACAAGATGGACAACGGCCCTGTCAGCGATTATGAGATCCTGGTAGGCAATATGGACGAGCGCGAGGACGTCAAGGAGGAGCTGCTGAAGCTGGAGGCCGACGAGTACGGCCTTGTGATCAAGAACGGCAAGATCATGGTGCTTGCCTGGAACGACGTGACCCTGGCAGCTGCCAATCAGCTCTTTATGGATATGGTCTCCGCCTGCATCACCGAGGACGAGGACGGCAACGTGATCTGTGATGTGCCCTCCGCTTGCTCTGTGAAGCTGAAGCTGAAGACCGAGTGGGTCACCGATTTCCCGAAGCCCGAGGGCAACGGCATCGTGCTTGACGGCACGCTTGACGTTGGTGATAACTCGCTGGAGTACATCTACAGCGGCACCGGTGTCAATACGGATAGCTTCAAGGCTTATTGTGATACTCTTGAGGCTGAAGGCTTTGAAACGATCGCGGCCGAAAGCGTCTGGGAGGGTAGCAGCTTCCGCACCTATCTCAACGCTGAGACCGGCGTCACGCTGCACGTTTACCATTCCGCATATACCTATGCCGAGGATTACAGCGAGTGCAAGAGCGTTCTGCCCAGCATCCGCATCATCGCTGCCAGCACCGAGCACGTTACCACCCCCGATAGCAGCATTCTGAACACGCAGAGCTATACCAACAGAACGCAGAGCAAGATCACCCAGCTGAAGCTGGACTTCGCTGTAGGCAGCTTTGGTAACTCCTATGTGATCACCCTGGCAGACGGCACCTTTATCATCTATGACGGCGGCCTCGGCAAGGGCGGTACAACAGATATGGATAATACCTGGGCGGTTTTGAATGCTTTGTATAAAGAAGTATTCGGTAAAGATCCCGATTCTCAGAATCCCATTCATGTTCGTGCGTGGATCCTGTCTCATGAGCATGCGGATCACTCTACCGTTTTGACCCAGTTTTTGACCTATTTCGGCAAAAAAGGCACCTTCCGTTTGGATAATTTCCTGTTCAACGGCATTTCGGATAGCGAGCGTGTGAACAGCAACAACCCCGGCTCCGGCATTCACGGTAAGCATATGGATTCCTTGAAGAATAAGGTGACCGGTGGCTTTGATCACATCAAGATGCACACCGGCCAGACCTTCTACTTCGCCAACCTGAAGATGGAGATCCTCTACACTCACGAGGATTCCTATCCCAAGCGCCTGGAGTACTTCAACAACAGCTCTACCATCTTCCGCACCACATTTATGGATACGGGCGAGACGATGATCTGGCTGGGTGACTCGGAGCGTATCGGCGGCGCGCATATTCTTGGTATGTACGGTCCCACGCTGGATTCTGATATGGTGCAGGTCGCGCACCACGGCTGGAACGGTGTGACCACCAATACCTATGACGTGATCGCACCCGAGGTCGTCTGGTGGCCTACCAGCGTCAGCAACTTCAACGGCTGGACCAAGAATCCCAATGCTTCTAACTGGTTCCACAGAGTTGACCACGATATCGCTTACAACGTGGCATCTGTCGAGCTGATCCTGGTAGCCGATCACTACAACACCACAATGACCTTTACGGCAAACTCCAATGATTACGACACGCTGCGTGACGTTGTGGGCAATAAGGAAATTGTGTACTGCGAGCTTTCCACCAACATCAACAGCTCTGTTGTGGATAAGCGGATCCAGCCCGCAGCCTGATATAAACAAAAAACCGAGATGCATTGCATCTCGGTTTTTTGTACCTTAAAAGGGTGCTTGGATCAGTCCTTGGTGGGGCAGAGCGCCGCACCGATCACGGTGCCGAAGCGCGCGTTCGGCGGGATCAGGAACTGAATGCCAAAGTTCTTTTCCATGCCCTCAAAGGTTTTGCGGATGGGGGCGATGCCGGTAAGGTTGCCGGTGAGAACAACTTGACTTAGATGATAGTTTCTCGCGGCGAAAACGGCCAGCATACCGATGGTTTCGGCCACCATGTTCACAATACCAAGGGCAATATCGTGCTTGCTGGCGAGGTCGCTCAGCTTGCCGAAGTTTGAGGCGGTCAGGTCGTAATTGACTCCCTCGTAAATATTTTTGCTGGAGATATCCTTGATGCGCAGGTCAATGTTGGAAAGGTCGCCTCCCTCGCAAAGCTGCTCAATGTGCTCCACGGTATCCACACCGAGGATCTTGCGGGAAAGTCCCACCAGAGTGCCACCGCCAACGCCGGTACCGCCGAGGTATTCGATGTCGGTGCCGTTTGCGGTATGCTTGGCGTGGATCAGCGCGGTGCCGGTGCCCATACTGACTACAATGGCGTCGTCCAGATCCGAGAGATAGAGACCGCCGAGGCCTACGCTGTTGAATTCGGGCACGGTGCGGCAATCCAGACCCTCGTACAGAGGCTTATCCAGAAAGGCAGAGCCGGCACCGGTCATCATCACGCGCTCAATATCCGAGAGTGCCAAACCGTTTTGCATGGTGAATTTACCAAAGGCACCGTAAATTGAGGTCAGAGGATCGGTAGCGCGCACGAATTGCGGCTCGATCAGAATACGCTTGCCGTTTTCCTCCTTAAAGCCAACGATCTTGGTGGTGCTTCCACCGACGTCAATGCCCAGAACGGCTTTTCCCATAGGTCAAAACTCCTTTTTTGAAAGAAATTACAAGATTATTGTATCACAGCCTTGCAAAAAAATCAAGGGCATGATATAATATGTGAGAAGAATAAATAAAGAGAGGTCATCACTATGAACTTCACCAACCCCGACGCAAAGATCCTGAAGGATAAAAAGCTTTATATCTTTGATATGGACGGCACCATTTATCTGGGCTATCAGGTCTTTCCGTTTGCCATCCGTTTTATCAACAATCTGCGTGCGGCAGGCAAGAAGGTGCTTTTCTTTACCAATAATGCCTCCCACACCACCGATTTTTACGTGCAGAAGCTCTCCAAGCTGGGCTTTTCTCCCACAAAGGAGGAGATCATGACCTCCGGCGACGTGACCATTGAGTTCCTGAAGCGCCATCGCGCAGGCAAGAACGTGTATCTGGTGGGCACCGACGAGCTGGTAGAGAACTTCCGCGAGAACGGCATTCCGATGCTTTCCGGCAAGGAGGAAACGGCCGACATCGTGGTGACCAGCTTTGATACCACGCTGACCTACGAGAAGATGGATAACGCCTGCCGTATGGTCAGAAACGGCGCAGAGTACCTTTCTACTCACCCCGACTTTAACTGTCCCACCGAGACCGGCTTTATCCCGGATAGCGGCGCGATCGCTGCCTTTGTGACCGCCTCCACCGGTAAGAAGCCCACCTATTTTGGTAAACCCTACAAGGAGACCATCGAGATGATCTGCGAGGCCACCGGATTTAGCTGCGACGAGATGTGCATCTTCGGTGACCGTCTGTATACCGACATTGCCGTTGGCAAACGCCACGGCGTAACCGCGGTTCTGGTGCTTTCCGGCGAGACCACGCCTGCCGATGTGGATGCCGCCGCTGAGGCCGATAAGCCCGATTTTGTCTACGATTCGCTGGATAACGTGGATCTGGAGATGTTTGGCTGATATATCCCCAAAGGGGCGCGTGGCGCCCCTTTGATCGTTCAAGGAGAGAACTATGGCATTTGATGCTGGCTTTTTGGCGGCGGTCGCCGCTGAGATCAAAAGAATAGGATTGGGCGGCCGTGTGGAGAAGGTCTATCAGCCCGAGCGCGATACCGTGTTGCTGCAGATGCGCACCTTTGAGGGCGGCGGCAAGCTGCTGATCAATGCCGGCTCCTCCAATCCGCGTATCGGATTTACCGCCATTTCGATGGAAAATCCGCAAAACCCACCCCAGTTCTGCGTGTTGCTCCGCAAGCACCTTTCGGGCGCAAAGCTTCTCTCTGTCGAGCAGTTGGGCTTTGAGCGTGTACTGGTGCTGGAGTTTGAGACTCGCGACGAGATGGGCTTTTCCTGCCGTCGCAGGCTGATCGCCGAGATCATGGGCAAATACAGCAACCTGATCTTTACCGACGGCGAGGGCAGGATCCTGGCTGTGCTGCGTCCGGTGGATTTCACCACCAGCACCAAGCGCCAGGTGTTGCCGGGTATGCGCTATGAAATGCCGCCGCCACAGGATAAGCGTGATCCGCGGAATTGCGATGCTGCCACCTTTTTTGCGCTGATGGATGCGGCAGGGGATTATCCGGTGGATAAATGGATCACCAAGACCTTTCTTGGTGTCAGCGCCGTTGTGGCACGCGAGATGACGCGCGGTGCGGGCGATGCTCCGGTCAGCGCCCTTTCACAGGACGAAAGACAGTCGGTATTCGACTTCTTTTCGGGCATCTATCATGCGCTGGAGCAGGGAGAAAGCATTCCTTGCATTGCTTATGATGAAAACGGAAAGGCTGTGGAATACGCCTTCACGACGCTGTATCAGTATGAGCATCGTCGCAATTTCGAGGGGCCCTCGGCGTTGCTTGACGAGTGGTTCGGCACCAGAGACCGCGAGGCACGTGTGCGACAGCGCGCGGCGGATGTGCTGCACATCGTCAATAATGCCCACGCGCGTGTGTTGCACAAGCTGGAGCTGCAGCGCGGCGAGCTGGCGCGTTGTGAGGAGGGCGAGACCTTCCGTAAGATGGGCGACCTTATTGTAGCAAATTGCTATCGGCTGGAGCGGGGGATGACCAGAGTTTCTTTGACCGATTATGAGGATATGAAGGAGGACGGCAGCTTTGGCGAGGTAGAGATCGAGCTGGATGCCCGTCTTTCTCCCACCGCCAACGCCCAACGCTTTTACAAAAAATACAACAAGAGCAAAACGGCCCGTGTAGAGCTTGCCAAGCAGATAGAGATCGGTGAGCGGGATGTGGCATATCTGGAAAGTGTGCTGACCGCGCTGAAGACCGCCGAAAGTCCTACCGACCTGGCCGAGATCCGTGAGGAGCTGGCACGCTCCGGCTTTGCCTCGCGCAGCAAGGTGCTGCCGAATGGGCAGAAGAAAAACAGCGTTCCTGCCTTTGCCGAATATCGCACCAGCAACGGATATCGCGTGCTATGCGGTAAAAATAATCTGCAAAACGAGTATATCACCCACAAGCTGGCCGAGCGCAGCGATTTCTGGTTTCACGCCAAAAACATGCCCGGCTCCCACGTGGTGATGCTGCTGGAGGGGAAGGAAGAGCCGCCGGCCGAGGATTTTACAGAGGCGGCAAGCATTGCAGCGCTCTTTTCGGCGGCGGAGGGCGCGCCGATGACCGACGTGGACTATACCACCGTCCGCCACTTGAAAAAGGCGCCCGGAGGCGCTCCCGGCTTTGTGATCTATCACACCAATTGGAGTGCCACCGTCAGCCCCGATAAGGAAAAGATCGCCGCCTTGCGTGTGAAATAAAAAGCTGCGCCCCATTAGCGTGAGAACACGCTAATGGGGCGCAGCTTTTTATTTGTCGCTTGAAACGCGGACGTCGTTGATCAGATAGCGGTCTATGTCCTCTACAAAGCTGATGTTATCCTGATGATAGGTAGGATTTTGATAGCGATCGAAGAAATCAAATTTCTCACGACCGAATTGCTTATCATCCAGTCTGACGACCGTCACGGGAATACCGGCCTCCAGCGCCCAGTTAAATTCTTGCCATACCCAAGGCTTTTTTACCGAGTTCTTGGAGCGAAAGATCAGAAACTGTGAGCAGTTGGAGATGCGCTCGCGCAGCTTGTCCTCCCAAAGCAGATTGACAGGCTCTTCATCGGCATTGGTCTCCAGCCCTTTGTCATACCAGATCTTGCATTTTTTGTTCAGAAGTCCGAGCAAAAGCGGTCGGATCAGCCGCAGATCGTCGTGTGAATAGCTGACGAACACGTATTTTCCCTGGCCGAGATAGGGAAGCTTCAGCTCCTGGTCACTATCCAGCTTGCTTTGCCTTTCCAATGCCTCGATAATGATCGATTCGTATTGCGCTTGCAGATATTCCTGGCGAGAGAGCTCTTCGGTTTCCTCATAATAAACGTCAATGTCAAACAGCGCACGGTTTTTCAAAAAGAAATAGCGCAACTTTTTGCCATTCTCAATGCGATCCTGCTTTTGCGTGGCATCAAGATCTGTACGGGCGTTCGTGATCTCCTTGAGGGTCTGCGGATCAATATTGATATAGATGATCCGAACCTTTTCCCCGTAGGCGTTGCGCAGGTCGATCAGAATGGATCGTTCAAAAGCAGAAAGCGTCATATAAACGTTTTCGTAGCCTTGACCGGCCCGGTCGATGTCGGCAAATTCAAAGCCAACGGTGCGGCCGCTGATCTCGTAACGGAAGGCGCATTTTTCGATCTCCTCGCGGCTGACGATATCGCCGTTGACGCGCTCCATTTGCACCAGCGTGGGGTCGATGATATAATTTTTCTTGGAAATGGAGGAGATGCCGTGGCTTTTAAAGTACTTTCGCGTGATATCGCCGACCTCGCCGGTGGCACCGAAAAGCACGAAGATCATATCCATTCCTCCCCTTTAAAATGTCGTTTTTTCGTATGTGATCACTTATCCTTGCGCTTCTGACCGGCCAAAGGATTGTGTGCCATGGCGGCCTCCATATCGGCACTGCTCACATGGGTATAGATCTGGGTGGTATTCAGCTGCTCGTGTCCCAGAATATCCTTCAGCACACGGACGTCAACGCCGCCCTGACTATACATCAGCGTGGCTGCCGTGTGGCGCAGCTTGTGCACCGAAAGGTGCCTGCCGCCAAGACCGGCCATGTCCAGATATTTGTAGACCATCCATTGTACCGTTTTGACGCTGATGCGCTTGCGCTGACCGCTGAGAAAGAGCGCCTTTTCCTTGATGTTATGCCCGTTGTCGTCGGCAAGCCGCAGCGCCAGATAGTCGGCCAGCGCATCGTGGCAGGCGTCATTGAGGTAGATCATACGCTCCTTGGCGCCCTTGCCCGTTACGCGTAGCGTGCGCAGATCGCGGCTGACATCGCTGAGATCGATGCCGACCAGCTCGGATACACGCATACCGCAGTTGAGAAACAGGGTAATGATGGCGTAATCGCGCACCACAAAGCGCGATTCCTTGTCGGTCCTGACGGTCTCCAGCAGCGTGAGGGATTCCTGCAGGGAAAGGAATTTGGGCAGAGATTTACGGGGCTTAGGGGATTCAATATCAATGGCGGGATTGCTCTCCAGCTGCTTGGTCTTGTTGACCAGATAGCGATAGAACATACGGATCGCAGCCAGCTTGCGTGCCTTGGCGGCCCAGAGGTTCTTACGCACCGAGCCGGAATATTGCAAAAAGGCGTAGATCTCGGAGGTGCGGATCGAGCCGATAAAGGCAAGATCCAGACGGCTGATATCAATGGTGGAAAATTCGTCGGATTCCGGGTCGATGCCCTCGCGGTTGGCCACGATGAAGCGGAAGAAGGTGCGCAGGTCCAGCAGATATTCGGAGACTGTTTTTGGGGAACAGTTCTGAATGCCGGATTTATAGGCGGCAAAGTCCTGCACCGCGATCGGCATTTCGGGCAGCGGAACGGCGTAGATCTGACTCATAAAAGCTCCTTTAGGGGATTTGTGTGCTGTTTGTGTGAAAAATGGCGGAAAAATGTAAAATATTTCGCATATTCCTTGCAATGAACGTGCGGATTGTATATAATAGAGGCAGTAATTTTGAAAGGAGACGCCTATGAAAGCGTTCTTTGGCCGTTATGGCTACACCGCGCTCAAGCTGTTTTTGGATCAGTTTGCCATCGCGCTGTTCGGAGTGGGACTTTCCTTTGCCTGTGCCGGCGCGGGCAATAACACGCTGCTGATCATTACCAGCATCGGTGCCGTGCTTTTTTACCTCTTTTTGCAATATGCCGTGATGTGGGAGATCGGTGCCAAGGATGGCATCAGTGCCACCGCCAAGGGGCAGAGCCGCGGCCTTTGGCGCGGCTTCGTTATCGGTCTGATCGGCAACGCGCTTAACCTTCTTTGTGCGCTGTGCATCCTGCCCGGTGCCTTTGTGGAAAACGGCTTCAGCAAGGCGTTTATGTTCATCGGCCGTATGGTGCAGGGCATGTATATGGGGCTTTTGGCGCAGCCCTTTATGGGTCTGAAGCTTCACGATTATGCCTGGGTCTATTTCGTGATCTTTTTGCCCTCAGTGCTCTTGTGCGGTGTGGCATATATCATCGGCAGCTATAATCTGCACGCTACCAATATTTTAATCCCAAAAAACAAGGATGTCAAGAACAACGGTAGGCCCGAATAAAAAAATTTACTTTTTGATAGAAAAAAGTCGCTTGCGAGCGGCTTTTTTCAAAGCAAGAGAAAGGATCTAACTATGTATCAGGATCTGATCTATGATTTTGACGGTACACTTTCCGACACCTATCCGGTGGTGACTCACGTGCTGCTGGATATCCTGCGCGAGCACGGTGTGGCGGAGGATTTTGACCGCGCCTACGCCTATCTGAAGCAGTCCTACGGCTTTGCCGTGCGGCAATACGACATTGGTATGGAGCCCAAGGCCTTCGGTAAGCTGCTGGGGCAGCGCGCCGCCGAGGCTGCTATGACCGATGCGCAAAAGCCTATCAAGGGCGCATTGGAGCTGCTGAAAAATGCCGCAGAGCAGGGGAGACGCAATTTTATCTATACGCATTCGGGCAAGTATGTGCACGATGTGATCAAGGTCTGGGGCTTTGCGCCCTACGTGACCTTTACGCTGGATTCCTCTTACGACTTTCCGCGCAAGCCCGATCCCACGGCGCTGAACTATCTGATCGAACGGTTTGACATCGATCCCACGACCGCCCTGATGGTAGGGGATCGCGATATCGACATTGACGTAGGGCACAATGCCGGAATGGCGGGATGCTTGTTCGATACGGGCAATTATTATCCCGATTGCAGGGCAGAATTCCGCGTGAACGATCTTCTGGAGATCAAAAAACTTTTTAGAGGTGACAAGATATGAAGCTGAGCTTTGAACAGATCAAAAATGTAACGGTTGGTGCTCTTTGGATAGAGCAGAAGGAGAACGGCATCGCATTCCACAAATGCACCGCCGCCCAGGAGGCCGCCTGGCGCAACCTTTCCGAGGGACTTGGTACCCGTTCCGAGACCACCACGGGCATCCGTCTGGATTTTCATACCGACTCGGAGACGCTTGTCGTGGATGCCGCTGACGGCGATAAGTTTGAGGTATACATCAACGGACTTTCCCGCTATCGCGTGCACGCGGCAGAGCTGCGCGCCAAGGGCGAGAAAATGATCTTTTCGTTGGGGAAGGGCGAGAAGCGCGTGACCTTGATCTTTCCCAACCACGGTAAGGGCGTGCTGACCTCCGTAGAGCTGGACGACGGCGCCACGCTGACCCCTCACACCTTCGCGTGCCGTATGCTGTTCATTGGTGATTCTATCACCCAGGGCTGGAACAGCCGCTATGACAGCCTTTCCTATGCATGGCGTTTGACCAATTATTTTGATGCAAACAGCGTTATTCAGGGCATCGGCGGTGCATTCTATCACGAAAGCACTTTGGATAAGATCGATTTTGACCCCGATACGGTGGTGATCGCCTACGGCACCAACGATTTCGGGCGGTTTGCCACCCTGGATGAGCTGCGCGGACACGCGGCACTGTTCCTGGACGGCATCAAGGCGCAGTTCGGTGACAAGCGCGTATTCGTGATCACGCCGATCTATCGCGCCGACTGGGAGACCCCCAAGAAAATGGGCAGCTTTGCTGAGGCGTGCGCCGTTATTGCCGAGGAAGGGCAGCGCTGCGGCTTTACCGTGGTGGACGGACAGGAGCTGGTGCCCCACAACGATGATTTTATGGCCGATGCGGTCCATCCAAACGATCTGGGCTTTGGCGTTTATGCGGAAAATATGATCAAAAAAATGATCTGAGCAGAAAGATCCCTGTCGCTATTTCTCTATTGTTCTTAACGGAGAAATGACGGGCACAAAAACTTCGGCAGAGAACTTGTGTTCTCTGCCGATTTGTGGTATAATGGGGTTAGCAAAAAAGCCTTCCTCCGGGAGGAAGGTGGCACGCGAAGCGTGACGGAAGGAGCCCGCGTAACTTTGAAGTTTTTATATGTTTTATTGTCACGCATTCTCCCTCACCCGACTTCGTCGGGAGCTCCCTCCCGGAGGGAGCCTCAGGACTCGTGCAACCTTAGGGGTATGGGCATTGCCCGAAGCGTTTGTAATACGAATGCGAAACTGGCGATAAACAAAACAATAAATAAGAATTTGTGTAGGTATCAATATGTTAGTGTATTCCATTAT
>SVQY01000074.1 GCA_015065135.1 Oscillospiraceae bacterium | reverse complement strand
GCATCCCCTCGCGGGTAAAGGCCAGGCGGGCGTGGCCCGTATCCCAGCAGCAGGTCACGTAAGGATTGTCAAAGCGGTCGATGAGCCCCACCAACTCATCCAGGCGGGAGGTAAATCTGTTGGGGGGCGCATCCTTGGCACGGTTATCCTCAAAAACCGTTTCAAAGGCGGTGCAAACACCGTTTTTGGCCGCCTTCTCCACGTAAGGCGCCCACAGCTCGTACATTTCAGCCATTGCCTTATCGGCGTCATATTCCTCACCCGCAGGAATACGATAATCGTCGCCGTGCACCACGATCTGCTTGTTGCCCATGCGGATCGCCGCCTCAAAGGCGTTATCCAGCATTGTCTTATAGACATCAAGGGGCAGCTTGCTATAGCGATTAAAGGGTGCATGAGACTGCTCGATGGGCAACCCGGTCGCCTCAGAAGCCTTCAGTAAGGAAACGACCTGCTGCTCCCACGTGGCACCGCCGGGGGTGTAGTCGATCACGGTAAAGCCTGCATCCTTGCAAAGCTTGAACATATTGTAAGCGCTCTTATCGGTGAGCTCTGTTTTTTGTAAGTAACCTGCGCAAATAGAAAGTTCCATGGCAAACTCCTTTCGTTTGATACTGTGATTATAGCAGAAGGGACGAGCATTGTCTTTAGAAAATCCCCTTTTTTACTTGCAATATCTTCTTTATCTGTCGTAAAGTGCGTTCAGATGAGCAAAGCGGCGGCGATCCAAGGCGGCAAGCTGCTCCCGTGTGATACGGTAGCCCCAGTTCCCCTCAGCCTTGCCGGGAGTATTCATACGGGTGTCGGCGCCGAATCCAAGCAGATCCTGTACGGGAAACAGCACCAGTCCCGCATGGCTGCGCAGCATGGTGCGAAGGATCGCCTCATAGCTCTTGTCCCAATCCTTGTCGGTGTAGCCACAGTAATCCAGCATTCGACGGCGGCTGCTCTCGTCCTGCTCCCATACGTAGCCAAGCAGCGTGTTGTTATCGTGCGTGCCGGTGTAGGCGATGCAGTTTTCGGGATAATTGTGAGGCAGATGGGGCGTTTTGGGGTCACCCAGAAAGGCGAACTGGAACACGCGCATACCCGGGAAGCCGCTCTGCTTCAGCAATCTCTGTACGGCGGGCGGAATATCGCCCAGATCCTCCGCGATGATCAGCTGCTCGCCCGCAACCTCCTTCATAGCGCGGACGTATGCCATACCGGGCCCCTTGATCCATTTGCCCTCCTTGGCACTTTCCGCCGTTGCGGGAATGCTCCAATAGGATTCAATGCCGCGGAAATGATCAATGCGCACACCGTCAAACATAGAAAGGGTGTGTGCCATGCGGGCACGCCACCAGACGAAGCCGTCCTCCTTCATTACATCCCAGCGATAGAGCGGATTCCCCCAGAACTGTCCATCCTCCGAAAAATAGTCGGGCGGACAGCCCGCCACTGCCGTGGGAGCGCCCTTTTCGTCCAGCTGGAACTGGTCGGGATGAAAATACACGTCCGCACTGTGCAGGCCAACGTAAATAGGCAGATCGCCGATCAGCGCAATGCCCTTTGCGTTGGCATAGGACTTGACCGTTTGCCATTGCTTGATGAAATGATACTGGGTAAAGGCATGGTAGAAATAGTCCTCCTCGTCATAGGTGGTCCTTTTCCAATCCTGCCAGGGCAGGAAGCCGTTTGCCTTGTCCAGCGCCAAAAAACGGCAAGCCTCGTCGATATAAGGGCGCTCTGTTATGAACTGCAGGATCTCCTCCCTGTTTTTCGCGCGCTTTGCCGCACGACGGAGCAGCAGCTCACGCTCCAGGGAGAGTCGCTTGCTCTCGGTCTGATAGGGAGCATCCTGTGCGGCGCTTTTCAGCTCATCGGCGGTGATCAGCCCCTCTGCAGCCAGCGTGGGCAGATCAATGAAGTAGGGATTGCCCGAAAAGGCGGAAACCGATTTATATGGCGAATTACACGCATCGGGAATGCAGAACGGCAGCACCTGCCAGTAAGAAAAGCCCGCATCCGCCAGAAAGTCTATAAATGCCAAGGCCTCCTTACCAAAAGACCCTACCGAATAATCGCCGTGGAGGGATGAAATGTGCATCAGCACCCCCGCAGCGCGTTTTTTAGTGACAGTCATACCAATTATCTCCTTCCGCAACGCCAACCTTCAGCGCTACCTTCAGCTTTACCGCATTCTCCATTTCGGTCACAAGGATCTCCCGCGCGGCGGCGGCATCCGCACGGCTTGTTTCCACGATCAGCTCATCATGCACCTGCAGAATGAGCCGCGCATCCAGACCGGAGGCCTTCAGCCGCTGATCCACGCGGATCATGGCGATCTTGATGATATCGGCGGCAGTGCCTTGAATAGGGCTGTTCATCGCCACGCGCTCACCAAAATGCTGCATATTTTTGTTCTGCATCTTTAACTCGGGGATATAGCGCCGCCTGCCGAGGAGAGTGGTCACGTAGCCGTCACGGTACGCCTCCTCGATCACGGATCTCAGATAACCGTCGATCTGGGGATAGGCGGCAAAATAGCTGGCGATATACTCCTTTGCCTTGGCCTGGGAAATGTGCAGATCCTCCGAAAGGCTATATGCGCCCATACCGTAAAGAATGCCGAAATTGACCGCTTTGGCGCGCTTGCGCAGCTCCGGCGTGACCGCCTCAACAGGCACACCAAACACGGTAGCGGCGGTGGCAGTATGGATATCCTCGCCGCTTGCAAAGGCATTCAGCATCGCCTCGTCGTCTGCCAATGCCGCAAGCAAACGAAGCTCAATTTGCGAGTAATCCGCATCAATAAGCAAATAATCGCCCTTTTTTGCAGTAAAATAACGCCTTAATTCTTTGCCAAGCTCGGTGCGGATCGGTATATTCTGCAGGTTCGGCTCAGCCGAGGAAAGCCGCCCCGTGGCGGTGCCCGTCTGCTTGAACACGGTGTGGATGCGACCGTCCTCACCGATCTGCTTCAGCAGTCCCTCGGCATAGGTGCTGTTGAGCTTGGTGACCTGGCGATAATCCAGAACATCCTCAATGATCGGATGGTAGGGGCGTAGCTTTTCCAACACCTCGGCATTGGTGGAATATCCTGTCTTGGTCTTTTTGCCGTGCGGCAAGCCGAGGCGCTCAAAAAGCACCTCGCCCAGCTGCTTTGGGGATTGAATATTGAATTCCCCACCTGCCAGGTAATAGATCCGCTCCGCAAGCGTAGAGGCGGCAGCAGTCAGCTCCTCACCGTAAGCACGCAGACCCTCGTAGCTGACACAAAAGCCCTCCAGCTCCATATCGGCAAGCACGGCAGCCAAAGGCATCTCGATGCCGTAAAGCAGCTCCTTAGCAGAGCCTTCCTCCGCGATACGCGCGGAGATCTCCCGATATAACGGCAAAAGCACCGTCAAATGACCCGGAGCGGCCGCGATCTGTGTGCCAAGATATTGCAAAGCCAGCCGAGAAAGCTCAAAGCTTCCCTCGGCCGCATTCAGTACATAAGCACCCAGCATCGTATCAAAAGCGCAGGCGCGCCAATGAATGCCCATTTTCTCCAAAGCCTTATAAACAAGCTTTGCATCGTGACAGACGACCTTCACGTCATCTCTTCTCAAAAACGCCTGCAGGGCGCCTTGATCGTTTACCATTTTGACGGCATTGCCATCAAAAAGGTAAACGCCTCCCTCCATCACGTCAAGCGCCACCGTGCCGGTCAGCGCCTGCAATCCGGCGGCATCGAGCACACCGATCTCAAGCTGTCCCTCGGTATCAGCAGACTTAGCCTCGGAAAGGCCAAAACGCTTGATGAAGGCATTGAATTCAAATCTGGTAAATAGCGCAAGGGTTCTGGCAGCATCCAGTCCGTGATACGCAAAAGCGGAAAACTCCCTTTCCAGCGGCACCTCGCGACAAATGGTGGCCAGCTTTTGAGAAAGATAAGCGCTTTCCTTGCCACCCTCCAGCTTGGCACGCAACGAAGGTGTATGCTTTGCCGTAGGCAGCTCACGGTAGATACCGTCCAGGTCGCCGTATTCGGCGATCAGCTTCAGCGCGGTCTTTTCGCCGATGCCGGGAACGCCCGGAATGTTATCCGAGCTATCACCCATCAACGCCTTCACATCCACAAACTGCGCGGAGCGCACGCCGTATTTTTCAAAAAAGCGCTCCTCATTCATATCGATCGTCTCGGTGTTGGTAACCAGCAGCACGTGCACCTTATCCGAGATCAGCTGCAGGGCATCCCTGTCACCGGTCAGAATATAAGTCTCAAAATTCTCATTTTCCGCCATTTTTGCCAGAGTGCCGAGGATGTCGTCGGCCTCGTAGCCCTCCATTTCAAGGCAGGTAAAGCCCAACGCCGCAGCAAGCTCCTTGGCAAGCGGCAGCTGAGTCAGCAGATCCTCGGGAGTGGGGCGGCGCCCTGCTTTATAGGCATCATACATCTTATGACGGAAGGTGGGCGCCTTCAGATCAAAAGCGATAGCGGCAAGATCCGGCTTTACCACATCCAGATTTTTTTCCAGAATGTTGACCGTGCCAAAAAGCGCGTTGGTGGGCAGCCCCTCCTTGTTGGAAAGAGGTCTGATACCGTAAAACGCGCGATTGACAATGCTATTACCATCTACAGCCAATAATTTTTTCATATTTTCCTCCAAATGCGGAAGTTTACCGTATTATTATACTACTTTTTTTGCTTTTCGTCAATCTATCCCTTGCCTTTTACAGTAAAATGTGTTACAATAATCTATATTATATCAGGTTACAAGGAGCTTTGCATGAGCACAAAGGATTATATGAAGCGGATCGGCGTTCACGCCTGCGTCTATTTTACGACGGTTGCTGTTTTTCTGATATTTTTTGCCTGCCTGCAGGGGCTGAATATCAATCCCGTTGCCCTCTTGCTGGTCATTCCCTTTTCCTTTCTCTTTGCCGTTGCCAACATACAGTTCAAATATGCCTCCTTCAAGACTGTCTGGCGTGTGATCTTGCACGGCGTTCTCACGGTTGGCGGTATGTTCTGCTGTGTCTATCTTCCCAACCGCGTTTCCGATCAAATCTCCGTTCATTTTGGCTTTCTGGTAGGCATGCTCCTCATTTATGCCACGGTGATGGGTATTATTTTGGGTATTCGTGCGCGCGCTAACCGCGTAAAGCGGGATGCGACCCATTATAAGAGCGTTTATAAGGAAAAAAGCAACGGCAAGAACGATAACGCCAAGCGTACCGATAAAAAGCAAAAGCAAGACGATTATCAAAATGTATTTAAGAAGAAATAATCGGGTAGAATACGGTTAAAAGCAAGCACGGAGGTGTGTAATGCGTTTTAACCGTATTCTTCTTTTTGTTGTCGTTTTTTCTCTGCTGGGAGCCTTTGCACACGAGTGCAGCAAGGCCAAAGCCGCGGAGTCAGAGCACGCCGAAGCAAAAAGCGAGGAAAATTTTATCGATTCCCTCACCTTTCTCGGTGACTCGATCACTGCGCATATGCAGCAGCGATCCCCCTTGCGCGCGGAACAGATCTGGGCCACCCAAAGCAGATACCTGAACCTGGATAGCCGGATCACCTACGCCAAGATTGTGGCCCCCGACACCGGCGCCGAGGAAACGATCGCCACCGTGGCAAAAAGGCTGCGTCCCTCCTATCTTGTGATCACGCTGGGCATTGATTACGGCGTTTATTATTACCGCAACGACCTCCAGACCTTTCGTCATTACTACGAAAAGCTGCTTTCCGCTATTTTGGAAGCCTCACCGGACACCGTATTGATCCTGCAATCCATCTTCCCTGTAGGACGTGGCTCGGCGGTGATCACCAACGACATGATCCAAAATGCCAATGCGGTCATCAGCGACATCGCCGCGGCACGCGGCCTTGCTTTTGTAGATCAAACGGCCGTTCTCGCCGATAGCGATGGCTACCTCCGACAGGAGTATTGCTATAGCTCGGATGGCATCCATCTGACTGCCAAGGCTTACGATGCCATTTTGGCAAAGCTTGCTTCCATGGAAAAGGAGATCAAAGAAAAACTATGAAAAAGGTGTTTTTTCTGCTACCCTGCCTGCTGCTTCTCCTCCCCTCCTGCGGCGCAAAAAATATCACGCCCGAGCTTGGCGCACAACGGGTTTTACAGGCGTGGGACGCCCCCTTTTTGTGTGCCGACGAGGATTTTATTCAAAGCAATTTTGCCGCAATGCCCCCTTTTGAAAAAGCCACCGTTTACCTCTCCGAGCAAAACGACGGCACAGAATTCGGCTTTTTCGAAATAACGGACGTCAAGAATGTGGCAGCTGCACAGGCAGCGATCCGCGATTATATCGCAAGTGAGCGAGAGCAGGTACTGTCTCTGGCAGCACTATATCCGGGAGACGAGCTGAATGCGCGCCTTGCGCGTTACGATGCAGCCGAGATCGGCAATGCAGGCAACAGCGTTTACTATTTCATCGGAGACAAGGATGCGGTACGTGCGGCGTGCCGTGCATTGGCATAAAAAAGCGGCGAGCAAGCTCGCCGCTTTTGGATTATTTGTGTCTTTGCTTTTTGATCATGCCGTATTTGAGATCCCAAAGCTTCTGAGAAAGATCCACGTAATAATTATGAGGATTGTCAAAGCGCTTGACCTCATCCCACATACTTTCCAGCGATGCCTTGCAATGCGCACGGATCTCCTCGATGGTGGGCAGCTCATA
>SVQY01000073.1 GCA_015065135.1 Oscillospiraceae bacterium | reverse complement strand
CATGGCTGTAAGGAGCCCCATAACATCAAGCTCTGGTGCCTTGGCAATGAGATGGACGGCGAATGGCAGATGGGGCATAAGACGGCTTATGAATACGGCCGTCTCGCCAATGAGACCGGCCGCATGATGAAGACCTACGACCCCACCCTGGAGACGGTAGTCTGCGGCAGCAGCGGCCCCTATCGCGCCACCTTTGGCGAGTGGGAGCGCCAGGTCCTGATGGAATCCTATCACAGCGTTGACTACATTTCCTTGCATACGTATTGGAAAAATCACGACAATGACACGCCCCGCTTCCTTGCCGAGAGCATGGAGCTGGACAAATTCATTTCTTCGGTGGTGTCGATCTGCGACTATGTTAAGGCCGTCAAGCGCACCAAAAAGCAGATCGATCTTTCCTTTGACGAATGGAACGTCTGGTATCATTCCAAAGAGCAGGATAAGCAGCTCCCACGCTGGGTGGAGCATCCCCATCAGCTGGAGGACGTCTATAACTTTGAGGACGCCCTGCTTGTGGGCAGCGCCCTGATCACCCTCCTGCGCCACGCGGATCGCGTGAAGATCGCCTGCATGGCGCAGCTGGTCAACGTGATCGCTCCCATTATGACCAGCGATACGGGCGCATGGCGACAGACCATCTTCTATCCTTATATGCACGCCTCCACCATGGGGCGGGGCAGAGTGCTGCACACTACCGTGCTTTCCCCCACCTACGAGTGCAGGATCAGTGATAAGGCGCCGTATCTTGACAGCGTGGTCGTTGAAAACGAGGAGGAGCAGACCCTTACGGTCTTTGCGGTAAACAAATCCCTTGACGAGGATATGGAGCTTGACTGCGACCTGCGCCAGTTTGCTGATTACGTCGTCACGCGCCACATCGTGCTGACCCACACCGATCTCAAGGCCGTTAATACCGAGGCGGATCCTTATTGCGTGGTGCCTCGCGAGGGAGGCGTTTCCAAAAACGACAAGGGTGATTTCACCGCGCTCCTGCCCGCAAGATCCTGGAATGTGATCCGCTTGCATAAGCACTAAAAGAATGATCGGCATCAAAATCACGGAATAACCTTGCAATTTGCGTGAATTAGTGGTATAATTCTTATAGTGCCGACAGATCGGCGCAAAAGGGAGGAGTCGCTATGCCCAAATACGAAGCATTTCCCACCATGATCACGCCCTACAGGGCGGATGGAACGGTGGACCTGGAGACCGTGAAAAAATACGTGCATTGGTATCACGATGAGGGATGCCACGGCATTTTTGCCGTTTGCCAGTCCAGTGAGATCTTTTATCTGGACGAGGAGGAGCTTGTCGCCATCAACCGCACCGTTTGGGAAACGGTGCAGGAGATCGCCGCCAACGGTGGCAGACGGATGACTGTTGTCTCCTCGGGACACGTGGCAAACGATATTGCTGCGCAGGCAAGGACCCTTTGCCGTATTGCCGAAAGCGGCACCGATGCGCTGATCCTGATCACCAACCGCTTGGATCTGCACAACGAGGGGGATGACGTCTGGATCGCCAATGCGGAAAGACTGCTGGCGCTGCTGCCCCCCGACGTAAAGCTGGGGCTTTATGAATGCCCCTATCCCTATAAGCGCTTGCTGACGCCGCGCATCCTGCGCTGGTGCTTGCAGACGGGACGCTTTGCCTTTATCAAGGATACCTGCTGCGACGTGGCGACCATGAAGGCGCGCTGCGAGCTGCTGCAGGGCAGCGACCTGCGCCTTTTCAACGCCAATTGCCAGACTCTGCTTGCATCCATGCAAAACGGTGGTGCGGGGTATTGCGGTATCATGTGCAATTACCACCCCGCGCTTTACGTCTGGCTCTGCGAAAACTTTGAAAAAGAGCCCGAAATCGCCACACGTTTGCAGTATTTTCTGACCATGTCCGGCTTTACCGAAAGCGGCTTGCCTTATCCGCTGACTGCCAAGTACCATATGAACCTGGTGGGCAATCCCACCGAAAACTATGCGCGTAACACCGATCCCAAAAAGCTGACCGACTACGTGAGATTCTGCGTGGAGCAGATGAAGGCGGCAAGCGACGAGTGGGAAGCGCGGCTGAAGGGAGAGCATATCGGATGAAGGCTGTAAGCTCCTGGAGCTTTGCTCCTTACCGCCCGCCGCTCTTTGACGTGGGCGATATCTACGTGTGCCGCATTGCGCCCGAGCAGTGCGGATTTGTGGCCGAATGGTTGCCGCAAAAAGAGGCGAAAGCATATGCCGTTTCCTATCGTTTTTATAAAAGCGACGCACCCTTCACGACCGTTGACGTGACCGAGCCGCGGGTGCGGATCACCGGTCTTGCCGAGGGGCGCGATTATGAATTTTTTGTGAGCGCAGGGGGGCAAAAAAGCCGCTTGCGGTTGGTGCGCACCGGCCTTGTGCCGGGGGATAGCATCGTCCAGTATCTGCACCCCGAGGACGGTGCCTATGCTTATTCCGGCAATGCGCTGTGCAGTCCCTCGCTGGTAAGGCATCCCGACGGTTATCTGCTTGCTTCGATGGATCTTTACAAGGGAAACGCGCCGCAGAATCTGACCCTTATTTATCGCTCTGACGATGAGGGGAGAAACTGGTATTATGTGACTGAGCTCTATCCCTGCTTCTGGGGCAAGCTCTTTGTTCACCGCGGCGAGCTCTATATGCTGGCTGTCAGCACCGAATACGGCGATCTGCTGATCGGTCGCTCGGAGGATGGCGGCAAAACGTGGGGGATGCCTACCGTGCTGCTGCGCGGTGCGGGCAGACCGACGGTAGCGGGCGTGCACAAAAATCCGCAGAAGCTGTTGGCACACAAGGGCAGGCTTTGGACGACCCTGGAATGGGGCAACTGGCAGAAGCCGTATCACGCTGCCATGTGCGCATCCGTTCCCGAGGAGGCGGATCTGCTGAACGCTGAAAATTGGTCGTTTTCTGACCCCGTTCCCTATGATATTGCCTGGGAAGGCGTCTCCAAAAGCAGCAAGGGCTGCATTGAGGGCTGCATGGTAGAGGCGCCGGACGGCTCGCTGCTGAACGTGATGCGCTATGACACGCTCTCTGCCACGCCGGCATACGGCAAGGCCGTTGTGATGCGCGCGGATCCCGATCGGCCCGAGGCGCCGCTGCAGTTTGAACGGGTCATGGATTTTCCGGGCAACCTTTCCAAGTTTGAGATCCATTTCGATGCGCAGAGCGGCCGCTATTTTTCGATCGTTTCTTATCTGTCGCCCGAGCATCCGGTGGGGCGTAATCAGCTCTCGCTGATCACCTCAAAGGATCTTGTGCATTGGGAGCTTGTGACGCATATCTGGGATTACAGTCACCTGCCTGCTGCCGACGTGGGCTTCCAGTACGTGAATTTTATCATCGAAAATGAGGATATTATCCTGCTTTCCCGTACGGCCTTCAACGGCGCTCGGAATTATCACGACGCCAATTATCAGACCTTTACGCGGATCAAAAAATTCCGAGATCTGTTGCGCTAAAAACGCAGAAAACCCGCACCGTGTGCGGGTTTTCTTGCTTTTAGCAGTATTTTCTGAGGGTGTTGAGCGCCCCCTTTTCGATGCGGCTGACGTAGGAGCGCGAGATGCCCAGCAGCTGCGCCACCTCGCGCTGGGTCAGCGGCTCGTTGCCGCCGAGGCCGTACCGCAGCACGATGATCTGCCGCTCTCGCTCGTCCAGCACCTCGCTCACCAGACGGCGCACGCGCGCGCCCTTCACGCGCAGATCGACCTCCTCCTCAATGTGATCCTCGGTGGCGATCACATCCATATAGGTGAGGGGATTGCCGTCGCGGTCCACGTCGATGGTCTCGTTGATCGAGACCTCTGCGGCCAGCTTTCGCTGGGAGCGGAAGAACATCAGGATCTCGTTCTGGATGCACTTTGCCGCGTAGGTGGCAAAGCGCGTGCCGGTCTCGGGCTTGAAGGTATCCACCGCCTTCACGAGACCGATGCTGCCGATCGACACCAGATCCTCCTGATTTTTGGCGGTGCCGTAATACTTGCGCACGATGTGCGAGACCAGCCGCAGATTGTGCAATATCAGCTTTTCTCTGGCCTTTTGGTCTCCCTGTTGCTTTGCAACGAAGGCGGCCTGCTCCTCCTCTGCCGGCAGCGGCGGCGGAAAGCCCTGAGGCGTGCCGATGCCCAGCAGCAGATGAACGGCATTCAGCAGCAGGGAAATGAGCGCGGAAAACATAAAAATCACCTCCGTGAAACTATATGAGCCGCCGCTTGTCCCGAATGACCGCGAAAAAGAGGGAAAAATGCAGGAAAATCCATTTGGATTTTCTTGACACGGAGCGAGATTTTTGTTATACTGGAATAGAAAAATTGACCTATGGAGGTTTTGAGCATGAAAAAATTGATCGGTAATGCCGTTGTCGGCCAGTCCGGCGGTCCCACCGCTGCCATCAACGCCACTCTCGCGGGTGTGATCCGCGGCGTGAAGGAGGATGTTGGCGCAGGCGCCATCCGCACCCTGTACGGTATGAGAAACGGCGTGGAGGGGCTGCTGCAGGAGCGCCTGATCAACCTGAACGAGTTCTTTGACAGCGAGGAAAAGATCGTGGCGCTGGAGCATACACCTGCCGCCGCCCTCGGCTCCTGCCGCAAGAAGCTCCCCAAGCTGGGCGAGGACGATGCCGTTTATGAGAAGCTGCTGGCCATCTTCAAGAAGTACGATATCCGCTATTTCTTCTATATCGGCGGTAACGACTCGATGGACACCGTGGCCAAGCTTTCGGCCTACACCAAGGATCACGACTATGAGATGTGCATCATGGGCGTGCCGAAGACCATTGATAACGACCTTGTCGTGACCGACCACACCCCCGGCTTTGGCTCTGCTGCCAAGTATATCGCCGTCACGCTGCAGGAGATCATCCGCGACTGTGCCGTGTATACCGTGCCCGCCGTCACCATCGTGGAGATCATGGGTCGCGATGCGGGCTGGCTTACCGCCGCCGCAGGCATCAGCCGCGTGGTCAACGGCGTTGCTCCCGATCTCATCTATCTCCCCGAGCGCAATTTCAGCAAGGAGGAGTTCTTTGAGGACGTCCGCGCCGCGCTGCAGAAGCACCCCAACGTGGTGATCGCCGTTTCCGAGGGCATCCATTTTGCCGACGGCACCTACGTTTGCGAGGGCTTCGGCGTGGCTTCTACCGATGCCTTTGGTCACAAGCAGCTTTCGGGCACCGGTAAGGCACTGGAGTATGCCGTCAAGGCCGAGCTTGGCTGCAAGGTCCGCTCTATCGAGCTGAACCTGCCTCAGCGCTGCGGTGCGCATATCGCCTCCGCTACCGACCTCGCCGAGTCCGTGAACGTCGGTCGCGCCGCCGTCAAGGCTGCCTCCGAGGGTGTGACACGTGAGATGATGGTCATCGTGCGCGACAGCACCGAGCCTTATGCTTATCACGTGGATCACAGCGACGTTTCCAAGATCGCCAACCAGATCAAGGCGGTTCCCGCCGAGTTCATCAACGAGCGCGGCAACAACGTGACCGATGAATGCGCACGCTACCTGCTGCCCCTCATTGCAGGCGAGGCAGGCCCCAAGTATAAGAACGGTATTCCCGATTATCTGATCATCGAGTAATTTTTGAGAAGGGAGGAGCTTTCTGTCAAGGCAAGGCTCCTCCTTTTTGCATCGAAAGGAGATTTGGTATGGCAACGGTACGAGATAAGCTCTGGATGTTTGGCGTCAGACCCCATCAGGACGACGTCTGGTTCACGCAACCCCGCAAGGATCGGCTCTACAGCCGCTCCCGCATCACTCCTGCCGAGGGCGCGTTTATGTTGGATATCCCCAATATGCTGCTGATCAACTGTGACGGCGAGCCTGCCCCTTTTTCTCACGATGCCTACGGCTATGCCGAAAGCTTTTGCCGCATGGACAGGGTGTGGTGGGGCTCCAGCGGCTCGGGCGGCTTTCGCACGGGAAATGAGGAAAAATTCATCTGCGAGCTGGCAAAGCGCTATCCCAACGTCTGCGGCGCTTATATGGATGACTTTTTGCACAAGCTCAAAAAGGTGGAGAGCGCCGAGGAGCGGGACGCCGTGCTGGACGAGATCTGCCGCGTGCGCGCCGAGCTTGATAAGGCAGAGCGCCCCATGGAGCTGGCCGTTACCTGGTATATGAACGAGATGAGCGAGCTGGATGCGCGCGCGATGCGCTGCATCGATACGCTGGTACTCTGGACCTGGAGCAGCGAGGAGCTGCCCCTTATGGAGGAGCGCTTTGCCCGTATCGAGCAGAACTATCCGAACCACAAAAAGCTGATCGGTCTCTATATCTACGATTTCCCGAACCATCGCCCCGTGCCTCTTGATCTGATGGAGCATCAATGCGAGACCTCGCTTCGTTGGCTCCGTGAGGGCCGCATCGACGGCATGGTGGTGGAGGCAAACTCCACCATGGGCGTGGGCTTTGAGAGCGAATATTGGTTGCGGAAATGGATCGAAAGGGTGAAGGGAATAGCGCTATGAAAAAAGAGCGCTTGCCCTTTTTGCGGCAGTGATCTTGCTGCTCTCCTTTGTACTGACCTCCTGTGGCTCCGCACTTTTTCCCTACAACGTATACCGCCTTTCTCCCGACGTGTTCGGGTGTCCCCGCCGACGAGATCCGCGTGGAATACCTTGAATATGACGAGAGCGGTAAGGTGATCGATCGCGTCGTCTGGCCGGATGATGCCGACGAAGATGGCATTATCAGCGCCTCTTAATCATAACCACCGCTTCAAGTGGCGGTATGCACCGTGCCTTCAAGGCAATGGTGCTGACAACATCTGAAGACGTACCGAACAATAAACATTAGTAATTATCACCCCGCTGCCGAAAATTCGGCAAAGCCTCGCCCTTGGGGAGAGGTGGCGGCGGAGCCGACGGAGAGGGGTATTTCCTGCCCTCTCACCCGCTATTGCGGGAGCTCTCCCAAGGGG
>SVQY01000072.1 GCA_015065135.1 Oscillospiraceae bacterium | reverse complement strand
GCGCTGCGGACATAATAGCCCACCGTGCGGTAGAGGGCGCCGGTATCCACGTAAACAAGCCCCATCTTGGCGGCAACCGCCTTTGCCACACTGCTTTTGCCCGCTCCGCTGGGGCCGTCGATCGCAATTTGCATCACAATTCTCCTTTCAAATAAGAAGCTCAGGCTTCTGCCTGCCAAACGGCCTCGGCAGCGGCCTCTCCTGCCAGTACGGCGGTGGAAAAGGCGATCTGCAGATTGAAGCCGCCGGTATAAGCATCCAGATCCAGTATCTCGCCCGCAAAATAGAGTCCGGGCATTTTTTTGGAGGCCATCGTACGGGGATCCACCTCAGAAAGCGTGACACCGCCCTTGGTGATGATCGCCTCCTCAATGGGGCGAAAGCCCTTGATCGGCACCGTCAGACCCTTGAGCAGGGTGAGGAAGGCGTGGCGCTCCTCTCGCGTAATAGCGTTGACCTTTTTGCGCCCGTCTATGCCGGAGCGCTCGATGAGGGGCGCGATCAGCTTTTGGGGCAGCAGATCAGAGAGCGCGTTTTGAAAATCCTTGTTTTTGTATTTTTCAAAGTCGGAAAGCAGCCGTGCATCCAGCGTTTTTTCATCCAGCGCAGGCTTTAGATCGATCGAAACGGTGTAACGCCCCTGCGCCATATCCGAAAGGTGCGCCGATGCGGAAAGCACCAGCGGACCGGTCAGACCGTAATGGGTGAAAAGCATCTCGCCGAAGTCGCGAAAGACCTCCTTGCCGGTATGGGCGTCGGTCACCGCAAGAGAGACGTTTCGCAAGGAAAGCCCCTGGACGGTAGCGCAAAAGCGCCCATCCTCCACCAACGGTACCAAAGAGGGCGTCGGGGGCACGATGCTGTGTCCTGCCGCCTCGGCAAAGCCGTAGCCATCACCGGTAGAGCCGGTAAGCGGATAGGAGGCGCCGCCGGTAGCAAGGATCACCGCGCCAAAGCGCTCCTCCCCGTTTTTGCCGAAAAGCACGCCCCGTACGCGGCCTTCCTCGATCCGCAGCCCCGTAACGCGCTCGTGCACGAAGCGCACGTTCCGGGCGCGGCATTCCCGCACCAGCGCATCCACGATGTCGGTGGCCTTATCGGACACAGGAAAAACGCGGTTGCCGCGCTCCACCTTCAGCGGGACCCCCGCCTCCTCAAAAAAGCGCTCGGTCTCCGCGCTGTCAAAGCGGCTCCAGGCCGAGAACAGGAACCGGGAATTACCCGGGATATTCGCAAAAAACACGTCACGTGTGCAATGATTTGTGACATTGCAGCGCCCCTTGCCGGTAATGCGCAGCTTTCTGCCGCACCGCTCGTTGCGCTCAAATACCGTCACCGGCACACCCAGATTGGCGGCATGGATCGCCGCCATCATACCGGCAGCGCCGCCGCCGATCACGGCGATCCCCTTTTGCATCGCTTCGCTCATATCAGTTATTTTTGTCATAAACGTCGTACTCGTCCCAGATCTCCTCCAGGCGGCGCAGGCGGGCTGCTACCTGCTCGTGACGACTCATCGAGACCGCTGCCACCATAGCATTGATGATGCTGAGGGGCGCCACCAGCGAATCCACAAAGGAGGCCATGTCGCTGTGGGCGGTCAACAGCTGATCGCAATCTGCCGCGATGGGAGATTTGGCGCTGTCGGTAATGGAAACCACGTTGGCGCCGGCGTGATGGGCATACTGCACCGCACGCACGGTGCGCTTGGAATAACGGGGAAAGCTGATGGCGATCAGCACGTCATCCTCACCGATATTCAGGATCTGCTCAAACATCTCGCTGCCCGAATTGACCTCCACGTGCCGCACGTTGTCAAACATCATACGGAAGTTAAAGTTCAAAAAGCCGGCAAGAGAGGCAGAGGAGCGAGAGCCGAGAATATAGATATTCCGCGCATTGACGATCCTTTCCACAGCCGTATAAAAGGCATCCTTATCCAGCCCCTCCAGGGTGTGGCGGATCTTATCCGCATCGCCCAGCAGCACCTTTTCCAGAATGTGATCCTTATCCAGCAGGTTGTCGGCCACCTCCATACGCTGCGCGGCGGTCAGATGTGTTCTGGCCAGCTCCTGCAGCGCCTTCTGCAGCTCGGGGTAGCCCCCAAAGCCCAGCTCGTCGGCAAAGCGTACCACCGTGGACTCGGAAACATTCACCTCTGCACCGAGCTTGGAGGCGGTCATATAGGCAGCGCGGTCATAATGCTCCAGGATATAGCTTGCGATCTGTCTCTGACCCTTGGAAAAGCCGGACATCCGCTCACTCAGTTGCTTTAAAAGGTTTTGCTTCATTGCTTCAGATCCTCCCGCACAGGCGCGTTAGATAAAGTCATAGTCTTACTTATTATACCTAATCGTGCTCCAAATGTCAAGTCCGAAAGAAACAAGCTGCTCGGTCAAAGAATTGCGAGCTCTATTTTGAAAGCAACCATATGCAAGGGATGCATCCAAGGCGCAGCTATCCGCGCGTGTGCAATAATATCCCCGAAAAGTTTAAAATTTTCGCTTTTTAAAAAAATCACTTGACACCCGGAAGTAATTGGCCTAAAATGGCCTTAACGGCAAGACCGCAAAAGGAGGATCTTTTTATGGAAACAAGATGGCTCTATACCACAAGCGAAAACTTCCCCGCCCTGGTAGAGGCTTCGGCCAAGACCTGCATCATCCCCATCGGATGTGTGGAAAAGCACGGTCTGCATCTGCCCCTCGGCACCGACAATATCCACTGTACCCACATTGCCATTGAAGCATCCAAGCTGGAAACGGTATGCGTTTTCCCCACCTTTTACTTCGGTGACGTGCCCGGCGGCCCCGCTATGCCCGCAGGCAGCATCTCCATCCCCGTGAAGCTAGAAATGGAGCTGCTGGAGAACCTTTGCGACCAGATCGGGCGCAACGGCTTTGAAAAGATCATCCTCTTCAACGGCCACGGCGGCAACAACCCCTGGCTGAACACATTTATGCGCGATATTATGAACCGCAAAAAGAGCTATACGCTCTGCCTGGTCATGATCAAGCTGCAGGCTCCCCACAAGATGGCGGAATACCTGGAGGAGCACGGCGCAGGCTCCATCCCCGAGCTCACCCCCGAGGACGAGAAACTGCTGGCCGATTACCACGAAATGGGCATGAAGATCGGTCACGGTGGCATGGGCGAGACCTCCTACCTCATGGGCATCTGCCCCGAGAGCGTCAAAATGGATCGCCTCGGCATCGTCAGCGGCCTTTCCACCGGCGAGACGGATTATCTCAAAGAGGCCGGCATCACCGTCCGTGACGGCGGCTGGAACACCAATTACCCTAACGCCCTGTCGGGTCACGATCCCGTGGGCTGCAACGAGCGCATCGGCAAGGCTGCCGTGCGGCTGGAGACCGAGCGCCTGGCACACGCCATCAAGGTGGTAAAAGAGGACAAAAACATGCTCCGTTGGCACGCTGAATTCCAGAAAGGAATGTAACGGTATGGAAACAAGATGGCTTTACACCACAAGCGAGAATTTCCCTGCCCTTGTCAAGGCATCGGAGCAGGTCTGCCTGCTCCCTATGGGTTGCATAGAAAAGCACGGCCTGCATCTGCCCCTTGGCACAGATATTTTTGAAGCCGCCGAGATCTCCTACAAAGCAACGCAGATCGAGACCGCCTGCGTATTCCCCGAATTCGCCTTCGGTGACGTGCCCGGCGGCCCCGCTATGCCCGCAGGCAGCATTTCGGTGCCTGTGGAGCTGGAGATGACCCTGCTGGAAACGCTTTGCGACCAGATCGGGCGCAACGGCTTTCAAAAGATCCTTATCTGCAACGGTCACGGCGGCAATGCCCCTTGGCTGAACACCTTTCTACGCGACGTTATGAACAGAAAAAAGGACTACGTATGCGCCGTTTACCCTATGAAATCCGGCATATCCCCTTATTTTATCGCCGATATCCTAAGCGAACAGGGGCGGGGCTCGGTGCCCTACCTCACCGCCGAGGACGAGAACTACATTCTTGATTTCTGCGCACAGAAAAAGGAAGTGGGGCACGCTTGCCTTGGCGAGACCGCCTGCGTGATGGGTCTGCACCCCGAAACGGTGCATCTGGACCGCCTTGGTATTGAGAGCGGTCTTTCCACCCACGAGGCGGATTATCTGAAGGATGCCGGCATTCAGATCGTGAACGGCGGCTGGGACGTGAACTTCTGCAACGCCTTCCACGGTCACGACCCCGTAGGCTGCAACGAGCGCATCGGCAAGGCAGCCGTCCACGTGCAGAGCCACCGTTTGGCAAAGGCCATCAAGGTGCTGAAGGAGGATAAAAATATGCTCCGTTGGCACGCGGAATTCCAGAAAGGAATGTAATATGAAATTCACACTTGAATCCCTGATGCAGACAGTCGGCTGCGCGAAATATCCCGACCGTTGGGCAGAGATTTTCGATACCGTTATGAGAGATTTTGACAAAAACGGCTGCCCCCTGACCGACCCTGCCTACTATGACCGCCTGCATCGGCAGTACAATGCCTTCCCCCTGCATCTGGCGACCTATAAGGAGGCCGCCACGGCGGTGGGCAGAAGCGAGCCCCTCTCCCGACTGCTGGCGCTGCTGGTGGCATCCCTCTCCGCCTCCGAAACTGCCTGGGAGGACGTAAAAGCCTTTTCCGCCCCCAAAACCGCAGACGGCTCCCCCGATCTTGCCACCGACATGCTCACGGGTCTTGCCATTTGCTGTCAGATCCCGTATATGCACGACCTGCTCACCAAGCGCCGACTACCCGAGGACGTGATCCTGCGCTCGGTGCAGGTGCTGGAAAAGGGCGTGGATCAATACGCCATGCGGCACGACGGCATCCGCGGCTATGATCTGCTAGAGTGGTTCCAACGCAATATATTCGGGCATCTTTACCGCATCCACCGTCTGGAGATCGAAATTTTCGCAAAATTCAGCGGACGTGCCAAGGTTTTTGAGAACGACGAGGGCGAGCGCATCGCCCTTGCCCACGACATAACCCTTCACCGCAGCGGATGGGCGCTGGGTGCCAAGAACTACACCGACGAGGCAGGCTCCTTTTATGCCGAGGTGCAGGAGAACGAGACCGATTGGATGGGCTTCCCCTATGACGATCGGGGCTTTGTGAAAAAGACCGCCGTCACGCTTTCCAAAGACAAGTGGCACCTCGTGCTGGAATACGGCGACCCCGTGGTCAGCCTGCATATTCCCGCAGACGGACGGCTGGATGCCGAATCGGTGGACGAGACCCTTGCCGGGACCAAGGAATTTTTGCGGACCTACTTCCCCGATTATACTTACAAGGCATTTTACTGTAACAGCTGGCTGCTGGATCCCCGGCTCGCCACCCTGGTGGGCCCCGACTCCAATATTGCTAAATTCGGCAAGCGCTTTGCGCCCCTCACCGCCAAGAGCGAGGGCAACGCGGTCTTCCGCTTCGTCTTTTTGAAGTCGGACCCCAAGAGCGTAGATATCACCACCCTGCCCGAGAGCACCCGTTTGGAGCGAGCGCTTAAAGCACACTACCTTGCGGGCAAGTGTATCTACGAGGTCAAGGGATATTTCTTCTCTTCTGAGCAATATAACGGGAGGCTGCTATGACTATTTTTGCAAGCGATCCGCGCTTTCTTGGCGCAAGCGACAGCGAGACCATACAGAATGCCGTGGATCATGCGGAGAAAAGCCATGCAGAAACGCTGGTCATCCCTCGCGAAAATCCGCGCACCGGTGCCCCCCTTTGGGTCATCGAGCGTTCGATCCTGCTCCCCTCCGACCTGTGCATCATGCTGGAGGGCGCGCATCTGCGCCTGGCGGACGGTGTGATAGAGAATATCTTCCGCAATAAAAACGCCTGGACTCCCTTGGGAAATACCGCAGAGGGTGAGCAAAGCGGCATCCGCATCATCGGCATGGGCCAGGCCCTGCTGGACGGGGGCAAGCCCAACGGCATGTGCGAGCAGCTTTTGCGCGATAATCCCGGCAAGTACCCCTCCATGCTCCGCAACGTGCCCGTTTTTTTGCACAACGTGAGAGATTTTGAGGTACGGGGCATCCGTTTTGCGGATGCGCGCTACTGGGCGCTCACCCTGATGTACTGCCGCCACGGCCGTGCCTCGGAGCTGGATTTCCGCATGTACGGTACGCTGGAAAACCAGGACGGTATCGACCTGCGCATCGGCTGTGAGCATATCGCTGTGGAAAACATCACCGGCATCACGGGAGATGATACCGTTGCCCTGACCGCCCTGCCTCTGGAAAGCGACCAGGCCACCGCCGGTCTTGTGGTAAAGGGCAAGTCAGTGGATATCCACGACGTCACGATCCGCAACGTCACGTCCGCCACCCACGGCAACCATCTGCTCCGCTTTCTCAATGAAAACGGCGCCAAGATCTACAATGTCACCGTCACCGACGTGAGGGACACCGGCGAGGCGATCTCGGGGGCTACCATCCTGTGCGGCACCACCGATCCGTATCTGATGACCCATCCCCACAAAATGGGGGAGTTCCGCAATATCACCATACAGAATGTGATCTCCAGGGCGCAGCGTGCACTAGATCTTTGCGAGCCCTGCGAGGATCTGCTGATCGAAAATGTGGCAGCCGAGCAAGGCACCGAAATGGGCATCCGATTAAAGGAAAACTTTGTAGCCAAAAACGTTACGATACGGAACCTTGTCCTCTCCCCCACCGAGCCCGCAGATTGCCTGGTGGACACCTTCTGCAGCACCGAAGCCGTGGCAGACCTGCATTTTGAAAATATACGTGCGGAGAACGTGCGGTATCTGTATCGCGGCACGCCTCTGCAGATCGGAGAGCTTCAAGCGACGGCGCCGCTCTGCAAAACGGCGACCTCCGCCCACGCACAGCTGGCCAGTGCCTATGGCCGCTACTTTTACACCGCCTACGGCAAGGTCATCCAAAATCGCCCCAAGGACAGCCGCTTTTCCTGATGCGGCCTCCCAAATAAAAAAGAGCACGCCGTGCTCTTTTTTATTTTCCGCATCGGG